>JBGVON010000070.1:0-26503 GCA_045126495.1 Faecousia sp. | reverse complement strand
GCGTCAACCCACCATGTTACAGGCAAGAAATATCCTCTTAAAACATACTGATTCACAGACGCAAGCCTTTCTTTCTTATATGGAGCATGCCGTTTTACAAGAATGAAGGAATATATTTTTAATACGGAGAATAATGCATGGGTAACAAAAATTTCATCACAAAAACGGATAGGCAAACCAAAAGAACGCGCAGAATATTAGAGCATTGGCACATTATCAGCCTTTGGTTGATCATTTACGATGTTTTTGTTGCTAATGGTGCCTATCTGCTGGCCTTATGGTTACGCTTTGACTGTCAGTTTTCCCATATTCCTCAGGAGTTTCTGTCTTCATTTTTCCGTTTCTCTCCCATATATTCTGTCGTTGTCTTTGTTGTATTTCTTTTTTTGCGATTGTATCAGAGTATCTGGCGCTTTGCCAGCTATCATGAATTTGAACGTGTTATTTATGCAACCTTCATAACAACCGTTATACATGTCCTGGGCATAACTTTACTCATTATGCCTATGCCGGTTTCTTATTATATCTGCGGTCCGATCCTGCAATTTGGCATGGTGCTTTTTATTCGGTTTGCATACCGCTTTGTACTGCTGGAACGGGATAAAAGGAAAAAGAATTCCGCAAATGAAACTGCAACCAATATTATGTTGGTAGGCGCAGGCAGTGCAGGGCAGATCATCCTTCGTGACATTACCAACCGGGTCTCCGGCAATGAAAGAGTTTGCTGTATTATTGATGATAATCGCAACAAATGGTACCGCTATATTGATGGCGTACCCATTGTTGGCGGTAGAAAGTCCATTCCCGAAAATGTCAAGAAATATAACATTGAAAAGATTTATATTTGTATTCCCAGCGCCACTGCTTCTGAGCGCCGGGATATTCTGGATATCTGCAAGCAAACCGGTTGTGTTCTAAAAAATCTGCCCGGCATGTATCAGCTACTGGATAATAACATTACTGTCAATTCCATGCAGGAAGTCAGCGTAGAGGACCTATTGGGCAGAGAACAGGTTACTGTGCAAATGGATGAGATATTCCGTTTCATAAAAGATAAAGTAATTATGGTTACCGGTGGAGGTGGCTCTATCGGCAGCGAGCTCTGCCGTCAAATTGCAAAAAACAGTCCGAAGCAATTGATCATTTTCGATATATACGAAAACAACGCTTATAGCATCGGATTAGAGCTTCGCGAAGAGTATCCGGATTTAGATTTGCAGGTCTTAATTGGTTCCGTAAGAGACAGTATGCGGATCAATCAGGTATTTCGGCAATATAAGCCTGATGTTGTATACCATGCGGCTGCTCACAAGCATGTGCCCCTTATGGAAGACAGTCCCTGCGAAGCCATCAAGAACAATGCAATCGGCACCTATAAAACTGCCTATGCCGCTATGCTCAACAACTGCAAGCGCTTTGTTTTGATCTCAACCGACAAAGCTGTAAATCCAACAAATATCATGGGTGCATCCAAGCGGATATGTGAATTGGTGGTACAGGCATTAAACCAAAAAGTGCAGGATGGTAATCTTTCGGGTTTACATCCGATATACATGCATTCCGATGATAATGTGGATATACAATTAGAGGACGAAAGCGGAAAAGTTGTTCCTACCACCGGTTTTGTAGCCGTACGTTTCGGTAATGTACTTGCCAGTAACGGCTCTGTGATCCCACTGTTTAAGGAGCAGATCGCCAAAGGTGGACCTGTCACCGTTACGCATCCAGAGATTGTTCGATACTTTATGACTATTCCAGAGGCAACATCTCTGGTCTTACAAGCGGGCACTTACGCTAATGGCGGTGAGGTGTTCGTATTGGATATGGGCTCGCCGGTCAAAATTGACACCCTAGCCAGAAACCTCATCTGCCTGTCCGGATTAAAACCGGATTTGGATATTCCTATCATATACACAGGACTGCGTCCGGGCGAAAAATTGTACGAAGAAAAGCTTATGTCTGAGGAAGGTCTGCGCAAGACTCCTAATAACCTGATCCATATAGGAAACCCCTTGCAGCTGGATGTGGATCAATTCCTCCGTCAATTACAGAAGCTTATGGAATTGGCATATAGTGGGCAGGAGGATGCTGTTCTTCGGTTAGTGGAAGAGATGGTGCCAACCTATCACCCAGCAAGGAATACGGCCTCCAAGACGACAGAAGCACCCGAGCCCCTCGCCTTGACCTAATCGTTACATCACAACATTAAAAAGGGAACCATTAGGTTCCCTTTTTTGCGTGTATAGTGGCTGTTTTATAGATCAATTGCCGGATTCATGCAGTATACATTCTTCTGATTCAGCTTTTCGCGCAGAAGTTGCAATGCTTCCCCGAACCGCTGGAAATGAACTACCTCACGCTCACGAAGGAACTTAATCACATTATTCACATCCGGGTCATCGCTGAGCCGTAGAATATTGTCATAAGTTACCCGAGCCTTTTGCTCTGCTGCCAGATCTTCCGTTAAATCGGCAATGGGATCGCCCTTAACAGCGATGCTGGCAGCGCTCCACGGGAATCCGGAGGCAGCAGTGGGATAGACACCGGTAGTATGATCCACGAAATATGGTGCAAACGCAGAATCCTGTATTTGTGAGTCCTTCAAATTCCGTGTTAGCTGATGAACAATAGCACCAACCATTTCCAGATGACCCAATTCCTCCGTGCCGATATCCGTAAGCAAGCCTTTTAATTCATCAAAAGGCATACTATACCGCTGGGACAGGTATCGCAAAGATGCGCCCAGCTCACCATCGGGACCGCCATACTGGGAAATAATGATTGCTGCTAGCCGTGGATTTGGCTTATCAATTTTCACAGGGTATTGCAGTTTTTTGTCATAAATAAACATTTTTATACCTCCCGATTGGCTGCGTATTCCCAGGGCCACGGATCATCAGGCCAGGTGTAACCGTTTTCCATTGCGGACATATGGGTCAAGGGTCCACACTCTTTTTCGTACTTTTCCCGACCCTTGGCATACAGTCGCTGGAAGGTGCGAAACACCTCAAATGCCTCTTTGTCATCCCGATGGGTGTCCAGATACAGCGCCAATTCATGCATAGCGAATCCCATTGTTTGCAATTCTGTTAACGGTGTCATAGGAAGCTCATTTTTGTTTATCATGTTCATGAAGGGCAAATCCAGTCCGGGGAACAGCGTTCCTCTCACAATTGCCGTTCTAGGCTCGTACTTAGGTGGGTCTTCTAATTGAAATGGCACATAAGGGTTTGCCAACGGGGCAGAGGCAGGTAATCTGCCGTAACCGCCCTGCTGGGCCATTTTTTTAGAGTCCATGTTGTTTTCCTCCCGAATTTATTTGGAACTGATCGTTCCGTGCTATTCTATGCAAAAAAGTGTCGCAAAGTTCATTAGGACATACATTGCACATAAGATAATAGCGAGGTGTTGTCCATGAGAAAAAAGTTGCGCTATACATCACTTTTACCGGTATATCTAATGATTTTATCCTGTTTTCTTCTATTGGCAGCAGGCGGCAGTAAGGTTGTAACCGTCATATCCATGCAAGCACCGGTCAACGAAAGAAATACCGTCATCATTGACGCAGGTCATGGCGGAGTGGACGGCGGTGCTACCTCGTGCACCGGTGTATTGGAAAGCAAATTCAATTTAGATATTGCATTAAAACTCAACGATCTGATGCACCTACTGGGAATCAATACGGTAATGATTCGAGATACTGACCGCTCCGTCTATACAAAAGGGGAGACCATTGCCCAGAAAAAGGTATCTGACCTGAAAGAAAGGGTCCGGATTGTTAATGAAACACCCAATGCCTTACTTGTCAGCATCCATCAAAACCACTTTCCGGATGCAAAATACAGCGGCGCACAAGTTTTTTATGCATCCACGGAGGGAAGTCAGATTTTGGCAAAGACAATGCAAACAGCATTTGTTCAAACGATTAACCCCAACAGCCACAGACAATGCAAGAAGTCAGATGGTGTGTATCTGATGCAGCATATTAACTGCCCCGGAGTTTTAATTGAATGCGGGTTTCTATCGAACCCTACGGAAGAGTATTATCTGCGGGATAATGCATACCAACAAAAGCTGTGTTGTGTAATAACTTGTTCCGTCAGTAACTATCTTTTCACCTCTTGACTGACGAACAAATGATTGATATAATAAAAATAAATTTACTTGAAGGAGATTCCGCTGATGGCAAAATCAAAGACGGTGTTTTATTGCACCCAGTGCGGCAACGAAAGTCTTAAATGGCAGGGAAGATGTCCTGCCTGCGGTGAATGGAATACCATGACCGAGCATATTGAAAAGCCTAATCCTGTGGGACGCGGAATTTCTGCACCGGTTGGCACAAGCAGGACAGCGCAACGGCTTTGTGACGTCACCAGTGACAGCGAGATCCGCTTTTCTACCGGAATGGGCGAACTTGACCGGGTATTAGGCGGCGGCGCTGTGGCTGGCAGTTTGGTGCTTGTAGGTGGTGCGCCGGGTATCGGTAAATCCACACTCCTTTTACAGATCTGCGGCAGTCTTTGCACTGGCAGATCCGTATTGTATGTATCCGGCGAAGAAAGTGAGCGACAGTTAAAGCTTCGTGCTGAGCGTATCGGCGTTTTTTCGGAATCGTTGTACATTCTCTCAGAAACGAGATTATCTGACATTGTAGAAGCCGTTGAGATCCTGAAACCGGATATTTTGATCGTAGATTCTGTACAGACCATGTATCATGAGCAAAATGATTCTACCCCCGGTAGCGTCTCCCAGGTAAAAGACTGCACCATGGCGCTGATGCAGCTGTCAAAGTCCCAAGGAATTACCGTATTTGTGGTGGGTCATATCAATAAAGACGGCGCTATTGCAGGTCCGAAGGTTCTGGAACATATGGTGGATTGCGTTCTATATTTTGAGGGCGATGCAAATTTCTCCTATCGACTTCTCCGGAGCGCCAAAAACCGTTTCGGTTCTACCAACGAAATTGGTGTATTTGAAATGGGGGACAAGGGACTTACAGAAGTTCCCAATCCTTCCCAAATGCTTTTAGAGGGACGTCCGGAAGGCGCTTCCGGCACCTGTGTTGCCTGTGTTATGGAAGGCACCAGGCCGGTGCTTGCCGAAGTGCAGGCGCTGGTATCCAAAACCAGTTTTAATGTCCCCCGCAGAACCGCTGACGGTTTTGATTTCAACAGAGCAGCATTGCTGCTGGCTGTTGCCGAAAAGCGCGCCGGCATGAAGCTAAATCTTTTTGACGCTTATATCAATGTAATCGGCGGCTTACAGCTAAACGAACCCGCTGCCGATCTTCCGGTGATATTGGCCGTTGCATCTTCCTACCGCGATGCTGCTATCTCCGATGACCTTGCCGCCATTGGAGAGGTTGGCCTGACCGGAGAGATCCGCAGTGTTTCCCATATGGAACAACGGCTTGGAGAAGTTGCGCGTTTGGGATTCAAAAAGTGCATTATCCCTAAAAACGGATCTGAAAAATTAGAAATTCCCACAGGCCTGACCGTTTATCGGGTCAGAAACCTGCGGGAAGCAATAGAGACTGCTATGTAAGATTAAACATCATTTCTGTCATCCGCAAAATCCAGCTTAGATATTGGATTTGCTTCTGCGGCAATTTTTAATTCTGTATTTTCTATATGTGTGTAGATCTGCGTGGTGTTCAGATTCTCATGTCCCAGAACCTCCTGAACAGTCTTTACATCTACACCGCCGGAAAGCATCATGGTCGCAGCGGTGTGCCGCAGCTTATGAGCTGAGAATTGTGTGGCATCCAAACCCGCTTTTAACAATGCTTTTTTCACAAGCGCATGCACTGCGTCAACGCTAATTCGATTGCCGTTACGCGAACCAAACAGGGCGCGATTGTCCGTCAGCACTTTTTTGTGTCGTAGTTGCATATAATTATCAATTGCCCTCCGACAAGCGCTTCCAAAGTAGACAAAACGCTCTTTATCACCTTTACCTACCACACGGATCCGATCTTCATAAACATCAGTCAGGTTCAACCCCACCAATTCACTTCTTCGGATACCGCAATTTAGGAACAGCATGAGAATTGCGTAATCCCTGGTTTGATTTTGCCCGGATACTGCCTGTAAAAGCCTGGAAGATTGCTCCAAAGTCAGGTATTTTGGCAAACTTTTCCGCAATTTGGGGTATTCTAGATCTGCCACAGGATTCTCAGAAAGCTGCTTGGTCCGCACCGTCAAGTACTTATAAAAAGACTTTAATGCAGACAGTTTTCGTGCTCGCGCAGCAGGGGATATACCGTATTCGGGGGCAGGGGAGTCTGGATTTTGAATCCGATCATTGGCAAGATAGGATAAAAAATCAAATATATCCGAGGTTGTAACACTGCCAATAAAATCCAGGTTCACACCCGTAATATCAATTGTATCAAGCTGCGTTTGAATAGGCATGTCATTGCGCATCAGCATCATAAATCGAAGAAACATTCGCAGGTCTAAATAATACTCATCAATAGTTCTTGGTGATTGACCCTTAATTGTTTCGTGATATATGAGAAAATCACGTACAATTTGCGGACAATCCGTATAACGTTTCATATAAAAAACCCCCTAATATGGATAAAATCATGAAATTACCAACAAAAATCAAAAAATCAATCGGACCTAAGTATGGAAAACAGGACAATATTGGTATGTCCGGTGCATCCGTTTATTTGTTTGACGATATTGTTTTAAAGGTTCAAAACGACAACTTTGAAGCAAAAAACGAACAAATCATGATGCAGTGGCTTAACGACAAGTTGCCGGTTCCACAAATAATCGAATACGAGAAATCGAACAAATTATCGTATTTATTAATGAGTCGCTGTAACGGTGAAATTGCTTGCAGTAGTGCAGTAATGGCAAATCCCAAAAAACTTTGCGGATTATTAGCTGAGACATTATATAAAATATGGTCTGTTGATATCGAACATTGCCCGACAGACAGTTCGCTTGAAGAAAAATTACGTCAAGCAAAATACAATGTAGTCCAACAGCTGGTTGATATGGATAATTGTGACCCCACAACATTTAGAAGCGGAAACTTTAAGGATCCGGAGGCTTTACTGTGCTGGCTGCAAAACAACAAGCCTTGCGAAGAATTAGTTTTGTCGCATGGAGATCTTTGCTTACCAAATATACTCTTTGAAAGCAATAAACTGTCCGGACTGATTGATCTAGGAAAAAGCGGTATGGCAGATAAGTGGTGCGACATAGCAATTTGTTATAGAAGCCTCAGAGATAATTATTCCGGAAAATACAGAGTAACGAAAGACTACGGATTTAAGGAATCATATTTCTTTGACGCATTACAAATAAAACCTGATTGGGAACGCATCAGATATTATCTGTTGTTAGACGAATTATTTTAAGTATATCTCCAACTCTCAACGCAACAAAATTTTTATTTTGTTGCGTTGATTTTATTTTACCCTAAATTGTGAAAACTGTCAATTCTTTTTTATGGAGGTCTTCCCTATGATAGACCCTACATTGGCCACAATAGCCGAATCGGCGGAATACCATGATCAGATCCAGCAGCTTGTAGAGCTCCAAGCGCTTGAATCTGGTATATTGGTGTTTTTCGTTGTTGTTCTTCTGTGCTATTTTGGATATAAATTTTTACGAATGTTTTTTTGAAAGGAGTTTATACAATGGAAACTGCTGCTACTTTGTCTACCATTATCACTGCTGATATGGTAAAGGGTGTTCTGAACGAGGTTCTGGCTCTGATCCCTGTTGTTCTGCCTGCTGCGCTGACCTTCCTGGGTATTCGTAAGGGTATTTCCTTTGTTCTGGGTATTCTTCATTCTGCGTAACTTAACCGGAGTGAGGCAGATTCGTCTGCCTCACTTTTTTATATAGGTGGTGCTTATGAAAAATTATAAACGCATTTTGGCTGTTTGTCTTTTGCTGAGTTTATTAGTCAGTTTCTGTTTTGCTCCTGTCCAAGTTTCGGCGACAGAAGGATTGATAGAAATTGCAACTTCTTGGGGTGAAACGGCTAAGGTTGCTCCTTGTTTAATTCCTATTATTTTGATTCTTATTGGTGTTGACTGGTATTATTCTAATATCGATCAGATTGTAGCTAAGGCTGATTCGATATACAATTCGGCTTCTTCTTCCCTACGGAATTGGGCTGATGATGTTGCACAACAGATTATTGACGGAACTTCTGCTTTTAAAATATCTACTGTGGCTAAGAATGAAATCAATAAACATGTTGAAAGTGAAAATAAGAAACTTCCTGATAATTTGCCTTATCTTATTGTTCCTCCTAGTTTCCGCTCGATTGATACACTTTCCCAAGAGGATGTTCTTATTGGTGAAATTTCTGGTATGGTTGAAAATATTCAGGAAGGTGTTACTGAAACTAATTCTGTTTTAAAAAGGATTCAAACTTATATATACGATGCGAATGAGCAACTTCGTAAATGGCAGGTAAAATTGAATAGCAATATTACTAATAGATTGCTTACTATTAATCAAACTATTGGTAAAATGAAAAATGCTTTGCATACTACTCTTCTTCGTATCAATACTTCAATTGCAGATATGCAAAGTTCATTAAAAACTACTTTGCTTAATATTGAAGTGTCTCTTAATACTATTCAAACTTCATTTAAGACTACATTGCTTCGTATTAATGAAAATATTACTGACACAAGAATTGCATTAAGAAATGAGTTTATTCCTTCTATACAGAAATCTTTGGATGAGATTCTTGAAAGAATGCCTGCTGTTAATGATGATGTGACTGTAAAACCACAAATTCAGGTTCAAGCCGGAACCCAGACTATTACTGTTTCTGATTATGCAACAATGGGACAGGCGTTTTCTGCTAAGATGGCTTGGGTACCACAAATTTTTGACTTTCTTGCTGAGCTCCGGAGCAGACTTGAATCCGGTTCTCCTCCTAAGGTCACTTTGAAGTTATCTTCTGCTGATGGTTCAATTAATTGGGGTGATCAGGTTGTTGTTTTGGATATGTCATGGTATGAACCTTACAAACCTTTATTTGATAACATCATTTCCGGTTGTTTGTGGCTTTGCTTTGGTTGGGCTCTTTATAAGCGTATTCCGGATATCCTTTCCGGTGTTGGTTTAACTGTCGAAAATGCGACAGAACCTCGTGGTAATGTGTGGTCTGATCGCGCAGAGCGTGCTGAAAGTGCTAAATATCGATCTGATCGTCGTGCAGATTATTATCGTCGCAGAGGTGGTTAATTATGTTTGAATCAGCTGTTGTTAATTTTGTTACGCCCGGCATACAGCGTCTTCCCTTTCTGGATCTGAGTATGATCTTCCAGCAGGAAGGTGTTCAGACCTTTATTGATTTTATCAACGTTGGTATGTACCTCTTCCCTTTTAAGACCGTTTTTTCAATAATGGGTATCATTATTGGATTGCATGCGTTTCGTGTTGTTGTTGCCTTTTTCAAGGCTATTTGGGGCATTTTACCTATTGCCTAAGGGAGATTATTTATGCTGAAAGTGTTGAAGGGTATTGTTTCCATATTCGGTTTTATTTGGGATTTGTTTAAGATTCCCCTTTTTGTGGTCGCGATCCTTGTCGCTGCGTTCCTCATCGCGCTGGCGATTGCCGTCATGTTGGAGCTTATAAGGGGTAAACGATTCAAAAAAGGACAGCATAATATCGTTAAGAAAAAGGGTTTTTTCTACCGGCTCTTTGTGATGGCTCCTCGGCAGTATGCGTTGGATCTGTTCGAGCGCGATCCTGAATTTTTCAAATATCAAGGCTGCATAGTCTTTACCGGCCGTCAAGGTATGGGTAAGACGATCGCCATGGTGGAGCAGACAATGCGTTTCCAAAAGGAATACCCAAAGTGCAAAGTGATCTCCAATTGTGCATATAAGTATCAGGATGCGGAGCTGGATCACTGGAAAAAGCTGCTTAACTACAAAAACGGTATTCAGGGTGTTGTTGTTCAGATGGATGAATTGCAAAACTGGTTTTCATCTAATCAAAGTAAAAACTTCCCTCCGGAGATGCTGGAAGTCATTTGTCAGAACCGAAAGAACCGGCGGATCATCCTGGGCACGTCCCAGGTATTTGTCCGGCTCGGTAAGCCGTTACGTGAACAGGTTACGGAAGTCAGAAAGTGTAATACCCTTTTCGGCTGCATTACGATCGTGCACCGTGTCCGGCCGGAGCTGGACTCTGATGGCAATGTAACTAAGTGGAAACACATCGGTTTTTATTTCTTTGTCCATACGCCGGAGATCCGTGAAGCCTACGATACCTACCGTGTGGTTGAATCCCTGGCTAAGTCCGGTTTTCAGGAGCGTCCTCAGGAGACCAAAGTTGTCAACTATATTAAACCAAAATAGTCAAAAAAGCTCCGGGGTTCCCGCAGGGTCCCCGGAGCTTTTTTGACTATTATCTTCTTCTTTTTTCTTTTTTTATTTAGGTCTGTGATATTTATTTATATCTGTTTCGTGGTAGATATCTTGTATGATGATTTCAGCTGCTTTGCGTTCAATTATCCCGTTTCCTGCTGCGCGTTCTATTATTTCAATAATCTCATCAATTTTGATGTAATTGGGTTTTTCGTAATACATCACTTCCCTCCCCTTTTTCTTTTTTTGAGTCCTTCAGGTAGGTCTAGTAAGTCATCAGCTGATACTTGATAGAATAAGCACAATGTTTTTAGATGTGCGACAGGTAAAGGGTATTTCCCTTTTTCGTATTTTTGATAGTATTGTGTGCTTGTGTTTAGCAGCTCGGCTATTGTTTTAAGTGGTAAATCTCGATCCTCTCTTAATCCTCTAATCTTTTCGTGAAGTTCCATTTTTAATCACCTCACTAAAAAAATATCATATAGCCACTTTTTGCTACTTGATTTTAGCCAAATTTGGCTATATAATGATTTTAGCCGTATGTGGCTATAAATATTACTTCATTGGTGACGCATGGCTCGGTAAGCCCCGGGCCCCAATGACACAATGGAGGAAAAGAAAATGAAAAAGCGCAATTCTGTTGTTACTGTAAGGTTGCCTGATGACTTGATGTTAGATATCGAAGTCTTGGCAAAAAAACGAGATTGGACTATTTCACATACAGTTTTTCGTTTGATCCAATGCGGTTTGCTTGGTCATCTTGCAGGAATCCCTGATCAGGAGGTGCCTGGTAATGGCTAAGACTCTCCTGGCAGCCGGTGTGCTGTGTGATTTTGAATTTGGTAACCATGAGGAATTGGAGCTTTATCTTTACTGGTTAGATCAGCGGCAGATCAATTACAAGGTTATTGAGACCTTCGAGCGTCCTGACGGTATTGTCCTTGTCCGGATCTTGCAGCATTATAATTCTGTTGATCTGATCGAGCTGTGAGGTGATGATATGGAACGATTTATTTCGATTGTTTCTATTTCTTTGGTCGGTGTTGCCTTTTGGTACTTAGCCGGTGCAATTGCTGATCTACTTACTCCTTGGATCTTGAAGCGGATCCGGCGTCGCAAAAAGATCTCCGGCAAGAAAATTAACGGCTGTCCAATGCTTGATTGTCGTGATTCCGGCTGCATCTACTATTCTGATAAGCTCCGGATCTGTATGTTCGCTGATAATCCTGAACTCATTGATCAGGAGGTGACAGACAATGTTTGATTACAGCTGCTGTGATTTCTGTCCCTACGATACTGAGTATTCGACCAGCTCCGGTACGGTATGTGAAAACTGTGATGCTATTAAAGCTGAGCGCCGGCGCTCCCGCATGATTGCAGATCTCGAGACCGATTGTGATCAGGAGGATCATGTTGATGTTGACTGATAAACACTTGGTTATTTACCCTTCCGGTGATATGAAATGGGTCGAGCTCCACCGTGCACGAAAGTATGATGATATCTACTGTGGCGATTATGCTTATGATCTGAATGAGATCTACCGGGTTATTGGTGCTGATTTCTTTGAACAGGTGAGCTTGCAGCTCCCTGGCATTGTGATCCTGATCGATGAGTGCGGTAAGATTAAGAATCCTCCCCAGCAGCACAACGAGCTCGCCAGCAGATTGTATGGTGGTTATCCCTTTGGTGATGATATCGTCGGTCCGGCTCTCTTCTTTAAATGCATCGGTCCTAACATTTACCCTTTGGATCCTGCCGATGAAGCACGGTTATCGTTATTCCTGGGAGTGATACTCCCTGATAAATAAAAAATGGAGGTAATAGTAAAATGGTTGATTTTAAAGTCCTCACGGTACGTGATGTAAGTTTCACGGACGGTACAGGCAAACAGGTGGAAGGTTTGCAGCTGTGGTGCAGCTCCCCTTCCGATGCTCCCGGTTGGCGTGGAATTGAGATCATCAAGATTTGGATCCCTTCTGATAGCATCTTCGTCAATACAGTTGATGCTTTGAAGCCGGGTCAGATCCTTGATATCACCTTTAACCGGTATGGCAAACCCAGTTCGATCGAGGTGGTGCAGTAATGGATTTCCTGATCATTCTGTTCCTGTTCCTGCTTCCGTTGACGGCCATCGGTATGAGCGCATACTGCCTGATCCGTTTTCTGGCCATTAAAAAGGCAGCAGCTAAGTACTATGCTATGAATCGCCTTGCCGGCAAGGATTTCCCCAATGAGTGATAAACCCATTCCTGTCGATCCTGGCTCCGGCACTCCTCCCACTCGTATTGTGGTCGAGCTCGTCTCCTCTGCCGATGTGGCCCGTCTGGAAGCCCGTGACGAGGATCTCCGGAAAGAGCTGAATCAGCTCCGGGCTGAGAATGAAGGTTTAAGGCGGTCGTTCTATGAGCTACTGGAAGTGTTTGGTGATTTGAAGCGGTCCCGTTCCCCTGTGAAAAAATAAAAAATAAAAAAATATATATATCATCAGAGGCGTGCGGGGTATAACTTCATTCGTTGAACTTTTTCAATAGGACTTTTCAATGGCTTTTCCATCAGAGGTTTTCAATACCCCTGTCCCCCGCAAAGGGGTGTTGGAAACCCTGTGGTAAAAGCTGTTGGAAAGCCTGTTGGAAAAGTCTCCATAGCGTGGTAGAACCTAAAAAAGGCTGGTCGTGAGACGTACCCTTTATATTTGGAAATTTGCCTGCAATGTTTCGGCATTGTAGGCGGGGCCCCCTACTAACAGGGCCCCATAACATACATAAGGTGGTAAAAAGTTATGACTTTGCCGAAAAGATTGCCGATAGACCCTGCAATCAAGGAGCTTGCTCCGCAAAACAATGTTTTCCTGATCGACTGGCTCACCTTCGTGACCTTCGTCGATAACGTGGATTCCGTAAAGGCCATGCTTGGCCTGTCTGATCCGTCGATTCCCTGGCTCGTGGAAACAAAGTTCCGGAACGGCTACCCGCAGCAGTGTTATTGGAGTGGAATCACAATCAGTTACGGAGCAGATAATGCTGAGTACTTTTCAGATTCTGTCAAAGACGGTAAGTTGAAAACAGCTGAGGAGAAGGTACGTGCAGACATGGGTATGTGCTGCGTAAATCTTTCTGGTACAGGATGCAGAACATTCGAGACCTACGGTCATGGTGATTGGAATAAGCTCTTTGCGCATTTCTTCTGCGGCGCAAAGTACAATATTACTCGCCTGGATCTCGCCTACGATGATCACATCGGTATCCTGGATATCCATAAAATCGAGGAGGATACCAGAGACCGTGCGTTTGTTTCAAAGTCTAAATATGCGGAAGTTGTTTGGTCTGATAACCAAAATACGGATATTCAGGGCATGACTGTGCAGATCGGTTCTGACAAGTCCCGGACGAAGATCCGTATCTATGATAAGGCTGCTGAACGTGGATTTAAGGACCGGCATTGGGTCCGGTGTGAGATTCAGCTCCGGAAGGAGAATGCAGCTGTTGCATGTGTTGAGTTATGGGAAAAGAAGCATATTGGTCGTGTTAGTACTGGTATTATTCGGAATTACTTAACCTACCGTGTGCCAACATCTGATACAAACAAGAGTCGGTGGCCTATTGCACCGTATTGGGATCGGTTGATCCTGGATATGGAACGGATACGGCTTTGGATCTCGCCCGGTGATGAGTACAATTTCAGTAAGACTGAGATGTGGCTGATAGATCAGTGTGGCCAAGCTATACTTACTGCTAAAAAAATGAACCGGCTCGGTTTCTTGCTTTCTATGATGGAAAAACAAAATCCGGAGCTGGCTCCTAAATACCAACGTGCGTTGGATGAATTTGAACGTCGTCAACAATTTGCACGTGGTGATGATGTTCCTGAAAGTGATGATTTTGTACCCGGGGAATGTCCTCAGTTGACATTTAAGGATCTTTATCATTATGATCCGTATTTTCCTTGGCCTTCTGAATAACAAAAAATAGACCGCCTTGCCGGCGATCTACTCTAAACTAAACAAAAAATTCCTATTTTGTTGCGTTCATTGTATCATAGGTCGCAGTAGAAGTCAATAAGGATTTAGGGGTCTACCCTTTTGAGTAGACCCTTGTTTTTACACTTCGCTCATTGTTATGTTGTATTTGTCTGGTTTGTGTATAATTTTAAGTAACTGTATAATTATTTCATTAGTTTTCATTGATTGAAAAATTCCGTTATCTACTGCAATGTGTACGATTCATATTCAGGGTCATGTATAATTGTGATATCTATTTTTTCCATAATAAAATTCTCCTTGATTTTTAGTGCAGCGTTTGTTATAATCAAGGTGTCCCCGATGTAAGGTGTCGGGAACACCCTTTGTGTTTTGGCGTGTAGTGCTGTGGTGAGTGGCTACACGCCACTTTTTTATACCTTAATAAAACCAAACTCTAACGAATTTTAATTATAATTCATAGTAATGGAGGTGCCTATTCTCCCTCCCCTTTTACGTTTTTATTATTTTACTTTACAATATCAGGCTGCGATGATAAAATAAAAGTAACTGATAACAAAAACTCTACGGAGGTTACATTTATGCAAGTAAAGCGAATTGGCGTCCTGACAAGCGGCGGAGATGCGCCCGGAATGAATGCAGCAGTTCGATCTGTTGTTCGTACAGCCATGTTTCACGGTATCGAATGTTACGGTATACGCCGTGGCTATAACGGTCTGATTGCCGGTGACCTTGTTCGTCTTGACGAGAAAAACATCGCCCACACAATAGATCGCGGCGGCACGATTTTATATACAGCTCGCAGCAAAGAATTTATGACCGAAGAAGGCCAGAAAAAAGCTGTTTCGACCTGCAAATTCCTCGGTTTGGACGGAATTATTGCCATCGGCGGCGACGGCACTTTTCGTGGTGCAAATGCCCTTTCTAAACACGGGATCAATGTTATCTGCATCCCCGCTACCATTGATAACGACATAAGCTGCACAAACTACTCCATAGGCTTTGATACCGCAGCCAATACCGCTATTGAATGTATCGACCGACTGCGCGACACCATGCAATCCCACGAGCGTTGCTCTGTTGTGGAAGTCATGGGAAGAAACGCAGGATTTCTTGCGATGTACGTTGGTCTAGCCGTAGGCGCTACCGCTGTTCTTGTACCTGAGGAGCCTATTGATTTTGAGCACGACGTAATTGAGAAAATCCGCAGAGCAAGATTCAACGGTTTTACACACTACATGATCGTTGTTGCTGAGGGATCCGGCTCTGCATCAGAAATTGCCGCAAAAATCAAAGACAGCATTGATCTGGACCCCCGCGTGACTGTTCTTGGACATATTCAGCGCGGCGGTGTTCCCACAGGTCGGGATCGAGTCAATGCCACAAAAATGGGCTTTCTTGCCGTAGAATTGTTGCTCGAAGGCAAAACAAATCGCATCGTCTGTACGCAACATGGAAAATTCACAGATATAGATATCGACGAAGGTCTGGCTATGAGCCGCCGCATACAAAAAATGGAAGTGGAAGTTCTGGCTGCTATGACAGGTTTATAACCCTCTCCCCTCTCCGATTTCCTCGGAGAGGGTTTTTATAAGAAAAAGGTCTATCATTCCAAACGGATGATAGACCTTTTTTATGCCTTCGGATGGCACTTTTCGTAGACAGATTTTAGTTTTTGATTGATCATATGTGTGTACATCTGCGTAGATGAAATATCACAATGACCCATCAGCTCTTGTAACGAACCAATATCCGCGCCGTTTTCCAGAAGATGCACTGCAAAACTGTGACGTAAGGTATGAGGGGTAATCTCCTTATCAATGTGGGCAGTCTCTTGATAGTGTTTTAGGATCTTCCAAAAGCCCTGACGGCTCATACGGGAGCCATTTATATTCACAAACAATGCCGTTTCGTCAGCTAATGCAAGCATAGACTCCCGAACATCCCGTATGTAAATGGTCAACGCGCGTAAAGCAGCGGGATACAAAGGAATGGCACGCGCTTTCTTAGCAGATGAACATTTGATAACACCCAGATCAAGATTAACATCATCAAGATCCAGATCAATCAATTCACTCACTCGCATGCCCGTAGCATACATAACTTCCAGCATTGCCTTATCCCGGTAGCCCTTTGCATCAACACAAACAGGCTGCGCCAGCAGTAGTTCAATCTCCCTGCCGGTAAGAATCTGGGGAAGCTTCTTCTCTCCCCTCTTAACACGGATATCCGTGACAGGTGTCTTTTCGCAAAAACCGGAGGAGACCAGGTAGGCATAGAAATTTTTAAGGCTGGCCAATATTCTGGATGCAGTAGCAGCAGAACGGCCGTCTTGCTCAATAAACTGCAAGTAATTGCTGATATTCAGTTGGGTAGCATCCAAAACATCCCCATCAAGCCATTGCACAAACTGACGAATATCACGCATATAAGAGCTGATGGTGTTGGCAGATGCCTGTTTTACCTTTGTCAGGTAATTTTCATAGGCTTTAATCAAATCCAACATGAATACGAAAACCCTTCCTCTAAACGTATATAGATAAACAAGTTAAAAACGGTGATATAACCAAAATGTCCACCACAGCAGCGGACAACGCAAGAAATACCGCAAGACAGACATTCTTAAAAAAACAACTTGTCGTGTTAGTACCGTGACGAAAAAATAACCACCACATAATTGTAGATCCTAGTCCGGCAGAAAATAACAGAAACAGTCTAAATAGCCACGCCCCGCTGCCAAAGGCATAGTAGATCATCATACCGCAAAAACCGCGGCTGATTCCCCAAAGGATTACCAAGATAACACCAATAAAATTAAAACGGTAATAAAGAGAAAATATAGCAAACAACACCGGAAGGCAACTCACAACGAGCAGTGAGAATACTGTGGGTCGATACAAATAGCCTTCAAATCCGCAAAATTTAAATGCACCGGAAAAGACAATCGACAAAGCAATACCAGCAGTTAAACTTAAAATCCATAATAATTCCAATAGGTAAATGCGTGCATTACGAGATTGCCTAAACCGATTAAATATAAACCTTGTATTCATGAAAACGTTTCCTCCGCTTATAAAATCGAAAGAATCATAAACAGAGGTGTATATGCCGTTTGGGCATAAAAAGTCCAAAAATACTGTACGCTCAAATACTATACACCAAAAAGTCGATGATTTCAAGTAAAAATGTATATATTTTCTTTTTTTGTGAATTATGTATATTTTTATGTTAACGCCTTTATGTAAACCTATTTTGAATATTTTGAATAATTATGCATTATGCATTCTGTTGGCCCATATGTAGTTTTAGACAATTATACCAAAGCACAATATATGGGGATTGTTACCATTTGTTACTATTTGAAACTACTTTCGGTAAATAATCCTATTGTCAATTTGTACAATTTTATTTTATGTAATGCCTTGCGATTTTCCCCTTTCTTTGCGGTCTCAATTTTATGAGTATTGCCAAAATCCCACCTAACAACGCAGATACAACACCCGACCAGAGATTTCGAAATGTACCGTCGTATAGTACTATTCCTAATCCAAATAACGCGAACAGATATCCCGCAACGATAATTCCGCTGACTTTCAAATACTTTTCGTGGGCTGTTGCCGCACCAATTAAGCTACCCGTAAACACCGCTAACAAGCGTACAAAAAACACAGAAACACCCACTGCCATTTCGCTAACTGTGCCTTTTGTTATCAGGCTTGTCAGCACCGCTGTCAGAATAATGCTGAGCAAAATCGACGCAGCAAGACCGGTCCCAGCGCCGATGGCACCCGAGCTACTACCTTTTGATACTGCACGTTGTTTTACCATACCTTCCCTCCCCTTTCTGGTTAATTGTATTCTGCGAAGCGCAAAAAAGAACCGGGACAAAAAATGTCCCGGTTCCAAATATAACGATTATTTTGACATCTGCGCAACCATTGCATCCAGAAGCTGCTTTGCTCCATCTTGATTCTGCGAAATTGCAGTGTAATAATATTTTACCTTAGGTTCAGTTCCCGAAGGACGGATAATTACGCTGCCTTTGTCCCCCAAGACAAATTCCAATACATTAGACTTAGGCAACACAATTTCTGTACAAGAATTATTTACAAGATCTTTTGCAATTCTGCTCTGATAATCCCGGATGACCGTTACATCCGCACCACCAATGGACTTAGGGGATTCATTTCGGAAACCAGCCATCATTTCGGCTGCTTTCTCCATGGCATCAGCACCGGTCAATTCCACGCTCTGAACATGGGTCAGGCAGTAGCCATAGTTTGCATAAAGATCAGACAACGCATCCAAAATTGTTTTGCCACACAACTTCAAGGATGCTGCCAGTTCACACACCAGCATAGATGCTACAACAGCATCCTTATCCCGGGCGTAAGTACCTTTCAAATAACCGCAGCTCTCTTCAAAACCAAAAACAAAGCGCCCCTCTTCTCCATGCTGTTCAAGTTCCAGAATCTCACCGCCAATATACTTAAAACCGGTAAGAACGCTGCGCATCTCCACGTCATACCGTTGCGCAACCCGATCAGCCAGAGGCGACGACACTATACTGCGAACTACCATTGCACCCGCAGGAAGATCCTTCTTTTCCGTACGCGCCTTTAAGATATATTCCGTCAATAAACATCCCAGCTCATTGCCGGAAAGCTTCCGATAGCCACCCTGACCGTCCGGTACAGCGATAGCCACACGGTCAGCATCCGGATCAGTACCCAGAATTACGTCGCAGGGAACGTTATCAGCGACCTTGTAGCTTTCATTAAGTGCTGCATCCGTTTCAGGATTGGGATACTCGCAGGTTTTAAAATCACCGTCAGGCTTTTCCTGGCAGGCAACAACGTTAATATTGACGCCAAGTCGACCCAGAATTTCGCGAACCGGTTCATTTCCTGTACCGCACAAAGGCGTGTAAACAATATGCAAATTCGCTTTGGAAATCATCTCTGGGTCAATTGATTCATCTAAAACCGTTTGATAGTACTTTTCCCAGATTTCCTGACCAATATAACAAATCTGGCCTTCCTCCATGAAGGATGAGAATGATTTGGTTTCGGTAACAAAATAGGGAATCTTTGCAATTTGCTGGGTAACAATTGCTGCGGGCTCATCAGTCATTTGACAGCCATCAGGACCATAGCACTTCACACCATTATAAATTCCGGAATTATGACTGGCAGAGATCACAATTCCACAGCCACAGTGCAACTCTCTCACTGCGAAAGAAAGCATCGGCGTGGGCGCAAGACGATTATAGAGCCATGTTTTAATACCAGCTTCCGCAAAAGCCACGGCGCAGATCTGAGCAAAGTCTTTTGAATTATGACGGGAATCATAACCGATAGCGGCAATTTGCGGCAAATCCGTTGATGACAGCCACGCTGCCATACCCTGAGCCGCCCTTCTAACAGTGTAGCGGTTCAATCTGTTACTACCGGCTCCCATAACGCCACGCATACCGGCAGTACCAAATTGCAATTCGCTGCCAAATCTGCTTTTTAATTCTTCGTGGTCATCCTGAATGGACAACAATTCTTCTCTGACATCGTCAGACAAACCGGCATCGCACCAGATTTTATAGTTTTCCAAATAATTCATAGGATTTCCTCCAAAAATTGATTAAAAAACAGCTCAAAAATTTTCTTTTTGAGCTGTTATCTAATTTACACTTCCGTATCGCCAGCGTTAGTCTCAGAACGCTTCTCCTGAGCTTCAATCAAAGCCTTAAACTTAGCGCGAGTATCACGAACATCTTCCAACGACATAGCGACAGCCTCCTCAGTACGACGAAGCGCATCATCCATATAATCGTTACTTGCTCTGCGAAGTTCAGCCATGCGATTCTTGGTTTGCAGAACCATCTCCTGACACTGACGCTTAGCTTCCTGATAGATGGTCTCCTCAGCAATCATCTTATCCGCCTGCTCCTGTGCCTGACGAATCAGACTCTCCGCCTCACGGCGTGCCTGACCGATCAGTTCGTTGCGGGACTCAACGATCGTACGGGACTGTTTCAGTTCCACAGGCAGCTGGGCAATAATCTCGTCCAACATATCCAGGACTTTATCCCGTTCCAGAATGCACTTATCAGCGCCCAAAGGAAGCGCACGTGCGTCCTGAACCATGTCATACAACGCGGAAATGATATCTTCAATATTCTGCTCGTTCATTTTCTATTTCCTCCTTGACGTACATCAGCAATTCGCTGTTTGAAGACTGGAATAATTTGTTCCGGCAGGAACTCAGACAGATCCACATCGTATCCGGCAAGTTCCTTGACGACACTGGAACTCAGATACATATATTGATGCTCCGCAGTCAAAAACATCGTATCAAGACCGGGATTGATCTTACGGTTAACAATAGACATACTGAATTCATTTTCAAAGTCCGATCCGGCGCGCAGACCCTTTACAATTACACAGCTTCCCTTCTGCTTCGCATATTCTGCCAACAGCTCACAGGAAGAATCTACTTCCACATTGGGAATATCGCTAACTACATCGCGAATCATTTGCACCCGTTCCCGCTGAGAAAACAGTGGAGATTTGGTGCTGTTAACCATGACACAAACGATCAATTTATCAAAGATATTTGCCGCTCTTCGAATAATATTCAGATGTCCGCTGGTGATGGGATCAAAGCTTCCGGGATATATGGCTACTTTCATAGAATTTCCTTATATGTCTCAATCCTTATGATAAATCGTCAGGATCGTCTTGGAATATTGATAGTCTTTGGAACGGGTATAGCCCAAAAATTCAGGCAATTCTTTCTTTTCCGCAGGACGTTCCGTAACTATTATACCACCAGATTGTAAAATGTCAATTTCTGTTATCATTTTTAGTGCATTTTCTAAAAATTTTTCTCCATAAGGAGGGTCAAGAAAGATGATTTGGAAGGTTTCTTTGCATTTTTTCAAAAAATCCGCATAATCCGCACAAATCACTTTGGAAGCATATTCCATCTTTGTGCGATTTAAATTCTCCCGAATCAACTTACATGCTGCATTCTGCGCATCCACAAACACCGCAGATGCTGCGCCACGGCTAAGGGCTTCAATGCCCAGTTGGCCGGTACCGCCAAATAAATCCAAAACTTTCGCGCCGGGAATGTCAAATTGGATGATACTAAACAGCGCTTCTTTCACACGATCAGCAGTAGGACGTGTTTTCATACCATCCGGTGTTTTTAAAACTACGCCCCTCGCTTTTCCGGTAATCACACGCATAAACACTTCTACCTTTCCTGTTGATGAAAATGACGATACACATTATTCGCCGCATCCGATGGCAAGACCCGCAAAAGCTCCTCCAAGTTAGCATTTTTAATCGCTGAAATGGATTTAAAAACCCGAAGCAGTTCCTCTTTTCGTTTCGTTCCGATTCCGGTGATGGTGTCTAATTCTGAATAACGCAGACGTTTACTGCGGAGTTTTCTATGATAGGTGATGGCAAAGCGGTGAGTCTCCTCTTGAATCATACCGATCAAAGAAAACACAGCTTGCTGTGTATCAATGCCAATCTCCTGTCCCTGTGGTGTAACCAGCGCCCGGGTGCGATGACGGTTATCCTTCACCATACCAAACACAGGAATTGTAAGTCCCAGCTGATCCAAAACGGCCAATGCGGTCTGGGCATGGGTAATACCGCCATCAATCAAAATCAAATCAGGCGCTGTTTCAAATCCCTTATCGGACGCCAACAGATGGCTGAATCTGCGGGTGACGACCTGTCGCATAGCGGCATAATCATCCTGCATAGTCATATTTTCCAACGAGAACCGTTTATAATCGCCCTTTTTCGGTTTTCCATCTACAAAAACCACCATGCCGGCAACGATATCTGTACCGGAAATATTGGAAATATCAAATGCTTCAATGCGGTGCGGTGTAGAAATGTTGAGCATTTTCCCCAACAGCTGCAAGGCTCCTCGGGTGCGTTCTTCCTTAGACGTGATCCGTTCCACTTCCTCCATGGCATTGACCTTAGCCAACTCCAACAATCGAACTTTGTCACCTCTTTGGGGAACGTGGAGTTTTGTTTTGCTGTGACAGGTATCCAATAAAAGTTCTTCAAAAAGATCACCGTCTTCTAACAAAAAAGGCAATAGTACAATTTTGGGTGCATAGCCCCGGTTCAGATAAAACTGCTTCAACAGGCTGCTGACGGCCTGTTCCGGATCATCCACAGGACTTAGAATCTCATAATCCTTATCCATTAAATTTCCGCCGCTAAAATGCAAAACAGTAAAGCACGCCTTGGTAGTATTTTGATAAAAACCAACTACATCGGTATCTGCCGGCGATCCGGCTGTTACCAGTTGTTTTTGCCCAAGAACTTCAACTGCCTTCAATTGATCACGCAGAGTTGCTGCCAATTCAAAATTAAAACTTTCCGCGGCTTCCAACATCTGCGTCTTGATCTGGGCAGTCACCTGTTTAAAATTGCCGCCAAGAAGATGCTTTGCCTGCTGAACACGAATAAGATAGTCACTGCTCCTTCGATCCGCCTGACACCATCCTTCGCATTGCCCCATATGATAATGCAAACACGGCCTGCCTTTTCCGATATCTCTGGGAAAAATTTTATTGCACACCGGTAATTTAAAGACTTGACTGATTGCTTCCACCAATTGCTGTGTAATGCCCCGACTTCCAAAAGGACCGTAATACTCCGCGCCGTCGTTGGAAATTCTGCTGACCATTTGAATCCTTGGATAATCGTCCTTAACATTTACGCGAACATAGGGGTATCCCTTATCATCCTTCAACAAGATATTATACTTAGGCATATGGCGTTTAATCAAAGAGCACTCCAATACCAACGCTTCAAACTCCGAAGCGGCAACGATCACATCAAAATCATCGACTTTCGACACCATCACCCTTGTTTTCGGTCCGTGGGATGCAGAATCCTGAAAATACTGACTGACACGGTTTCTTAATTTCTTCGCCTTACCCACATAGATCACGGAATTGGTACGATCCCGCATGATATAGACTCCGGGAGTCATGGGCAAACCGGATGCTTTGTCCTTTAACGCTTCAAAACACATAATTTGCTCCCAAAAACCGCCTCAACACATTTGTATTGAGGCGGCATAGATCAAAACTATCAATAAATATCCCGTTGAAGAAGTTCTTCCAAAGAATTCACGGCAGTCTCCGCATCCGGACCGATTGCACTCAAAGTAACAACTGCACCAGTGACAATCCCAAGAGACATGATACCCAAAAGACTCTTGGCATTCATTTTCCGGGCACCGGACTCCAACCAGATGCTGGAATCAAATTCATTGGCCTTTTGAACAAAGTAAGTCGCCTGCTTATTATGCAGACCGGATTCACAACGGACGACAACTTCTCTACTGTACATAGCAAACACTCCTTAATTGTCGTGGCGGTCACAAAGACCCATATTGAATATCATAACAAATTTGCAAAAAAAGTCAACTATTTTACACAAAATTTACACTTTATCAAAAAAATAGTTTTTATTTCAAGAAAATTCAGCAATTGTCACGCCGTCTTCGCCTTCACCGTACAGACCAAGCCGGAAATTTTTAATAAATTTGTTCTTTTTCAGCGCTTGCTGTACCGCAGCGCGCAGAGTGCCGGTGCCCTTGCCGTGGATAATACGTACGGAACTAAGATTGGATCGCATAGCTTCATCCAAGTATCGTTCCAACACACAGATTGCTTCCACGGAATCCATGCCGCGCAGGTCTATCTCTGATGCCATAGCTGACATTTTCATCTCCCTGCCGGAATGGGCAGGCTTACCACCTTTCTGTTTGTAGGGATTTTCTTGTTCCAAAAGGTAAATCTCATCCGCCTTTGCTGTAAGTTTTAGGATACCTGCCTGTAATTGATACGTGCCATCCTTATTAATTGCCAACACACTTGCTTTTGTACCTAGCTTTAACAGTTCAACGGTATCACCCACCAGAATCCCTCTGGAAGGCTGCGGACGGACTTTTTCCCGCTCCCCTGCCCGCAGCTTAGCTTCGGCATCATTAAGACTCCTGCGAAGCTCAGACTGTCTTTGGTTAATTCCCTGAGTGTCTGCGCTTTCAGATAACTGTTTTTTCAGCGCCTTGATCTCTTCTGCGGCAGCATTGGCAGTACGGCGAGCTTCATCTATAATCTGCTGCGCCTCACGCCGCGCTTGCTCCAATGCTTTTTCACGCTCTGCTTGCAGCTGAGCACTAAATTCCTCACTTTGTGCTTTGATCTTAGCCGTCTCATGACGCAAATGCTCAGCTTCCTTGCGGGCAAGTTCCATTTGCTGACGCTGCTGCTCCAATTGAGTCAACACGTCTTCAAAGTCCTTGTCGCTTTGGCTCACAAGATCAGCCGCTTCCTTCAAAATATCCTCAGAAAGACCTAATTTCCTTGAAATAGCAAAGGCGTTGGACTTTCCGGGAACGCCAATGAGCAGCTTGTAGGTAGGCTGCAAGGTTTCCACATTAAATTCACAGGAAGCATTGATGACATTCTTAGTGCGCATTGCATATAGCTTTAACTCTGCATAATGGGTCGTTGCCACCACATGGCTGCCCATTTTGCGGCAAAATTCAATCAGGGCAACTGCCAGCGCAGCGCCCTCAGCAGGATCAGTACCTGCACCCAATTCATCAAACAGAACAAGCGTACGACTGTCACACTGGGTAACAATGTCCACAATGGTCCGCATATGACTGGAAAATGTGGATAGGCTCTGGGCGATGGACTGCTCATCACCAATATCCGCTAAAATAGCTTCAAAAGTGGACAGGCAACTTCCGTCACCGGCAGGAATGTGCAATCCGCACTCCGCCATCAGTGTTAAAAGGCCGATGGTCTTCAAGGTAACGGTCTTACCACCGGTATTGGGACCGGTGATGATCATAGTGTCAAAATCCGTACCCAACCGCAAAGAAATTGGCACGACCCCTTTGGGATCAATAAGAGGATGCCGCGCGTTGCGAAGGTCTACCTTGCCCTTGTCGTTCATAGCAGGCGCCCATGCCCGCATTTTAAACGCGAGTTTTGCCTTGGCAAAAATTACGTCAAGACGCACCAAAATACGATAATTATCGTTGATCGGCTCTTGGTAACCGGCAGCTTCCGAAGATAACTCCGCAAGAATTCGTTCAATTTCTTTCTTCTCTTTCAATTCCAGTTCACGGAGGGCATTGTTGGCATTGACCGCAGACATGGGCTCAATAAAATAAGTAGAACCGGTGGCGGAAACATCATGGACAAGGCCCGGCAGATCATTCTTGCACTCACTCTTGACAGGAACAACATATCTGCCCTGCCTAATGGTAATAATAGGTTCCCGTAATACCTTGGCATACGCCGGGGAAGAAATCACCTTTTGCAGACCGTCCTTAATTTTAGCGCTCTGGACACGCATGTGTCGGCGAATATCCGCCAATTCGGTACTTGCCGTATCAGCAATCTCCTCTTCTGAAAGAATCGCTCCAAAAATCCGATCCTCCAAATACTTATTGGCAGTCAACATTTCAAACAGCGGTGTCAGGATTGTTTGCCGTTCATCGTCACTGACATAAGCTTTAACCTTTCTTGCGCAGCGCAGCACGCCAGCAATGTGCAGAAGCTCCTTGGGCTGCAAAGAACCACCTCTAAACGCCCGATCCAGCGATGCGGATACATCCCGGACCTCTGCAAAGCCGGGATAACCTTTATTGGTCGCTAAAAGAGACGCAGCGGTAGTCTCATCCAACAAAGCCTGTACATCTTCCAGGTCCGATGACGGCATTAATGTAAGGCAGGCTGCCTTGCCGTCAAAGCTGCCGGCGCACTCAGCCAGCAGATTCAATACCTGATTCAGTTCCAGCTTTATGCGGGATTTTTCGTATAATTCAGACATCTCGTTCTCCTATGATATCCCACTCCGGGGAATAAAAAGTGATTTATAGAAATCCAGGGTAGAAAACCCCCGTTCCAATTGTGTGGATAAATAACTCTCCGTAATTGATGACAGAATCAGTAAATTCTCCTCACCGATCTCGAAGGAGAAAAGCTTTTTGGGATCGCAGGTAGTGATATAATGCATAGCTTCCAGAATACCTGGATTTACCGGCATTCGAATGCCGACGGAAACGTGGTCACGGCAATGATTACATTCCAGTCTGCCCT
>JBGVON010000069.1:0-2357 GCA_045126495.1 Faecousia sp. | reverse complement strand
AGTAGAGCGGCGTGGCGATACCCGGCAAGTGGTGACACAGCTGGGAATCGTATCGTACCGCCGAACCTACTACGCTTGCCGTGAAGGTGGATATTGTTACCCAATTGACAATGTGGTGGGCTTGGAGAGTTATCAGCGAGTGAGTAACGGTGTGGGTCTGGGGTTAGTGGATGCCGCCCGTGAAATGTCTTACGTCAGAGCCAGCCGTGTGGTTACCGGCGGTCTTGTGACAAAACAGACGGTAATGCGAAAGATCCGGGAAGCCGCCCCGGCAGCAGCATCAGTCATACGAAAAAAGGCAGCTGTTCTCCATGTGGATGCGGATGAAGACCATGTGAAGCTGCAAAGCGGTGACAGCCGGATCGTTCCCCTGGTGAGTGTTTATGAGGGGATCGAGAGGAATGGCAAGCGTGGAATCTGCAAAAATGTGTTCCATTGTTCTGAGTTTGGGAAGAAAACAGAGGATTTATGGGAAGAAGTTCTGACGGAAATGGAACGGCGGTACGACCTGACTGGTACAAAGATCTATCTTCACGGCGACGGGGCACCTTGGATCAAGGCCGGATTGGAGTGGCTTCCAAACAGTAGGTTTGTCCTGGACCGTTATCATGTCAATAAAGCATTAAAATCAGCGGTCAGCGGAATTGAGAGGAAAAGCGGTTGCCAATATGAGTATCACCTGCGGCAGGCACTGAACGAGGGAAACAGGGATTATTTCTGCTCTGTGCGGGATGCCTTGCTGATCCGGTGGCCGGAGCGGGAAAAGACAATTCTGGAAGCAACCAATTATTTACTGAGCAATTTTGACGCGATCTATATCTATACCACAGATCCGGAAGCCCGGAAGGGCGGCGCAACGGAGCCCCATGTAAGCCATGTGCTGTCCAGTCGGTTGAGCAGCCGTCCTGTGGGATGGAGTCCTAAAACACTTAAAAAGCTTGTGCCCATCCTGGCAGCAGGACAGTGTACATTCTGCCCCCCTGTTCTGGAGGAAACCAAGTCCAAACGAAGCGCAAAAAAGTCTTTGACCGCAAAGGCTGTGCAGAACTCCCTGGGCTTGCCGCATCCGGATATGGTTGCATCCATGCCTGCCAAACAGGGCAAGGTTACACCGCTGTTCAGGCTGCTTAACACACTTTGTAGATAAAGTCCGGCGACAGCCGCCTTGCCATCCACACTGCACAGATGTCAGTGGGTGTCAAGGGCGGTGTGCTGTTCACTTCACCCTTGACACCCACTGGCAGCTGTGCTACCTATCTTTGAGCTGTTCAATATTTTTCCTACAACAACTTGACACCGTCTTTCTGCGTTTGCTTGTTGAAAAGCGCCGAAGGATATGGTATAATCGTAAATAATACCATATTGTGCGCCGCGCCAGGCGCGATCATCTTTCAGGAGGGAAGGAGATACTATGAATGCTATGAAGAACAAGCTCATGCAGTATCTGCGCGAATTCTGGCGATACCGTGATCTGCTGAAGCTGTTGGTCACCAAAAATATCAAACTGAAATACCGGCGCAGCTGGCTGGGATATGTCTGGAGCATTTTGAATCCGCTGCTGATCATGGTTGTCATGACGGTCGTTTTTTCCACCATGTTCAAGCGCAACATTGAAAATTTCCCGGTGTATCTGTTCTGCGGTCAGCTGCTGTTCAACTATATGAATTCTTCCACCAGCCAGTCGATCTTTTCCATTACCGGCAATGCGGCGCTGCTGAAAAAAACCTATGTGCCCAAATATCTGTTTACATTGGCCAGGGTGACCAGCGGCCTGGTGGATCTGCTGTTTTCCATGGGCGCTCTGGTGATCGTGATGATCGTCACCCGTGCCAGAATCACCTGGTATGCGCTGCTGTTTCCTTTTGTACTGCTGCAGCTGTATGTGTTCAGCGTGGGTCTCGGTCTGTTCCTGGCCCAGGCCAGTGTTTTCTTCAAGGATACCCAGTTTATTTATAACGCGGTGACCACGGCATGGATGTATCTGTCCGCCATTTTTTACCCGATCGACTCCCTTTCTCCGACGCTGGCCTGGGGAATACAGCATTTGAATCCCATGTATTTTTATATTGGGCAGTTCCGCGCGCTGATCCATGTGGGCACGATGCCGGAGCCCTACCTGATCATTTCCGGTGTTGTGGCGGCCCTTGCGGCGCTGTGTCTCGGCGTGTGGAGCTTTATGCGTTCGAAGGACCGGTTTATTCTGTATATTTGATAGGAGAATGCTTATGGCAGACAAGCGGGTAATGGTGGATGTGGATCATGTAACGATCCGCTTCAATTTGGCCAGCCAGAAAATTGACAATCTGAAGGAATACTTCATTAAATTGATCAAGCGGGAACTGATGTTTCAGGAGTTT
>JBGVON010000068.1:0-4872 GCA_045126495.1 Faecousia sp. | reverse complement strand
GGTATCCGCCCGGAGCTGTCACTCTAGCGGATTAATCCCGGCGCTGTTTACCCCTACTTCCGCAACCTGTGTGACCGGTCTGGTGCTGTTTGACACGTGGCGTCAGTGGAGCGGTTTCGGACAGGCGGTGCTATTGCTGCTCATTGAGGTGGGTGGTCTGGGCTTTATGTCCGTAGCGGCGTTGGTGATCTTCATGCTGCGGAAAAAGGTAGGCTTGAAGCAGCGCATGGTCATGGCGCAGGCCATGAGTCTGGACGATATGCAGGGCGTGGTCCGGTTGCAGCGGATCGTGATTTTCGGTTCGTTAGGTGTGCAGTTGCTGGGCGCGGCGGTGCTGTTTTTCCGGTTCTTGCCGGAATACGGCGCACGGCAGGCAGCAATCTGGGGAATTTTTCACGGGGTATCCGCTTTCTGCAACGCAGGCTTTGACTTGTTCGGTGTTATCGAGTCAGGACAGAGCGTTATGCCTATGAATCACGACCCGGTGGTGCTGATCACACTGATGGTGCTGATCCTTACAGGCGGTTTGGGTTTTTTTGTGTGGGAAGAACTGGCAAGAGTCCGTTCTTTCAAAAAGTGCAGTGTGTATACAAAGTTGGTGCTCATCGCTACGGGTGTCATCTTCTTTGTGGGCACGGGACTGATTCTCCTTACAGAGTGGAATAACCCAGATACCTTGGGCGCGATGCCAGTGTGGCAGAAGCTCCTCAATGCATCCTTCCAGTCGGTAACCATGCGGACGGCGGGTTTTGCCTCGGTGGACCAAGCCGCTCTAACCGATGCCGGCAAGGGCGTGTCCATGGCGATCATGCTCATCGGCGGTTCTTCCGGTTCCACCGCCGGCGGCTTAAAGACAGTGACTTTTGTGGTGCTGTTGCTGTTTATCTGGGCAAAGGCCCGGGGAAAAAACACCGTTCACGTGTTCCACCGTACGATCCCGCAGGAAAAGGCAGTCAACGCCATGACCATCTTCTTTATTATGGTGTCGCTTGCCTTCTTTGGCGGTGTATTTTTGTCCGGGATGGGGCAGGTGCCTTTTGTTGACGGACTGTTTGAGTCTGTTTCCGCATTGGCGACGGTGGGTGTAACTGCCGGTATCACCCCGATTATGGGAATCCCATCTCAGATTTTAATTATGATCTATATGTATTTTGGCAGAGTGGGTGTGCTTACCATCAGCTTAGGCTTTTTGATGGGAAACAAGGCGGAGGATCGATTCCGCTATGCGGATACCAATTTGCTCATTGGATAGGAGGAAGACTATGCGGTCATATATTGTGGTAGGCTTGGGCCGTTTCGGCACTGAGGTGGCAAGACGGTTGTGGGAGCTGGGCTGCGAGGTGCTGGCCATTGATTACAACAGTGATCTGGTGCAGCAGATCAGCAGCAATGTGACACAGGCGGTGGTAGGCGATGCCCGGGACAAAGAGGTGCTGAAAGCTTTGGGCGCTGGGGACTTTGACTGCGCTATCGTAGCCATTGGTAATAGTCTGGGAGATTCTGTCCTTGCCACTATGAATTTAAAAGAATTGGGTGTTCCCTATGTGGTGTGCAAGGCCCATGATGAGACCCACCGGCAGGTGCTTTTGAAGCTGGGCGCGGATAAGGTGGTGATCCCGGAGCAGGAGCAGGCAAACCGGCTGGCGCGGAATTTGTCCAGCCCCAATGTGCTGGATTATATTGAACTGTCCGATGCCTGCGGTATTATTGACATGCCCGCCCCCGGCGCTTGGATTGGTAAGAGCTTAAAGGACTTGAATGTCCGGGCAAAGCTGGGTGTGAATATTATCGCTGTGAAACAGGGTAGCCGGATCAATGTATCTCCCGGCGCGGATTATGAGATCCAACCGGGTGACGTGATGGTGGTGCTGGGCGACGTAGCGGCGTTGAATGCGGTACAGAAACTATGAAAGAATATATTACTTCCCGAAAGAATCCCCTTATGCAGCAGGTAAGAAAGCTGCTCACTTCCCGGAGAGAACGGGAGCAGGCGGGTCTGTTTGTGTCTGACGGCACAAAGCTTTTGCAGGAGGCGATCCGCTGGTGGCCGGGCTTGGACACAGTGATCCTGACGCCGGAGGTGGATGTGCAGATCCCCGATGCCGTGCGTACTGTGGTAGTGCCGGAGGACGTGATGGCGTCCATCTCCCCCATGCAGACTCCTCAGGGGGCGCTGTTTCTGTGCCGTTTGCCGGAGAATGTTGCATTTACTCCCAAAGCGGGCATGATCCTGCTGGATGGGATTCAGGATCCGGGCAATCTGGGCACGATTCTGCGTACTGCGGATGCGTTGCAGATCCCTGTGGCGCTTTTGGAGGGTTGCGCCGATCCGTACAGCCATAAAGTGGTCAGGTCCAGCATGGGCGCAGTGTTCCGTATGGAGATCGTGCGCACCACATGGCAGGCAGCGCAGAAGGCCTGCGCCGATGCCGGGATCCCGGTGGCGGTTACGGCTTTGAACGATACCACCCGTGATCTGCGGGACGTGCCGTTAAAGACCATGGCGGTGGTCATCGGCAGTGAGGGACAGGGGGTACGCAACGAAATCTTGGAAAGCGCGGAACAAGCGATTATTATACCTATGAATCCCAATTGCGAATCGTTGAACGCGGCAATTGCCACGGCCATTGTGATGTGGCAGATGAAAGGATAAAAGAGGTGAAGGGATGCTGCTCCATTGGATCTGGTTTGCGCAAGTGAAAAATGTTTCCCTGCTGCAAAAGCACCGCCTTTGGGAGCAGCTGGGTGACCCGGAAACCATTTACCATACCCGCCGGGAGAACCCGGATATACCGGATAACATCCGGCAAGCCTTGCAGGAGACTTCTTTGCAGGAAGCGGAGACAATTTTGCGTCGCTGTATGGATAAAAATATCGGGATCCTTCCGGTGGCAGACGAAAAATATCCGGAAAAACTCCGCAATACCCCGGATGCGCCCATTGTTCTGTATTATAAAGGTATCTTGCCGGATTGGGATGCCGCGCCTTTTATCGGCGTGGTGGGGACCCGGAAAGCATCCGCTTACGGGTTGCAGGTGGCCCATCAGATGGGCAGCCAGATCGCGTCCTGCGGTGGCATGATCATTTCCGGTGGCGCTTCCGGCGCGGATACTGCCGCCATGCAGGGTTCGCTGAATGCGGGCGTTCCTGTGGTAGGCGTTCTGGGCAGCGGTGTGGACGTGGTCTATCCCCGGGGAAACCGCAGACTTTTTGAGGCGGTGACGGAGGGCGGATGCCTGATCTCGGAGTACCCACCGGGAGATGCGCCTTTGGCTTGGCATTTTCCTGCCAGAAACCGTATTATCAGCGGTATCAGCAGCGGTGTGCTGGTGGTGGAAGCGCCTAAGATAAGCGGCGCGCTCATTACCGCCCGGTATGCCTTGGAGCAGGGAAGAGATGTATTTGTGGTGCCGGGGAATATCAATAACCCCGCTTGCGAGGGCAGCAACCTTCTGTTGCAGGAGGGCGCTATGCCGGTGTTTTCCGGTTGGGATGTCCTTTCCGGTTACGAATTTCTTTACCCGGACAAGCTGAAAAAGCAGCAAACAGTCCCCCTTTATGCCGAGGAACGTCCCTCCTTAAAAGTGGCGGAAACGGTGGTCACACCGGCCCAAAAATCGAAAGATCGGGAACCTGTTGGAAAAAATCCCATTGACAACTGGCAGATTTCCACGTATAGTGTGGTAGAAAATGCACATTCTGCCCTGACCGATGATGAACAGGCGGTTTTGGCGCAACTGACCTACCAGCCCATAGAACCGGCAGAGCTGATTGCAAAGCTGGATCTGTCAACGGGAAAGGTGCTGTCAGCGTTGACCATGCTGACTGTGAAAGGTCTTGCCTGTAAGTATCCCGGCGGACGTTTTGGATTAAAATAATCTTAGCGGAGGAAACTATGAGTTCCAAACTTGTTATTATGGAGTCACCCACAAAAGCAAAGACTGTCAGTAAATACTTAGGCCCGGATTATGTGGTCAAGGCTACCGGCGGTCATTTGCGCGACCTGCCCAAGAGTACCATGGGTGTGGATATTGCCGGTAATTTTGAGCCGGAGTACGTGCCCATGCCCAATAAAGATGCAGTGATTGCTGACCTGAAAAAAGCGGCAAAGCAGGCAGAGATCATCTATCTGGCAACGGACCCTGACCGTGAGGGTGAAGCCATTGCATGGCATTTGAAGGAAATGCTGGACCTGCCGGCGAGCAAGACCCGGCGCGCTCCCTTTAACGCCGTTACCGAGAAGGTGGTTAAGGAAGCCATCGCCAATCCCCGGGATATTGACGAGCGATTGGTGGATGCCCAGCAGGCACGCCGCGTATTGGACAGAATCGTGGGTTATCAGCTTTCTCCGCTTCTGTGGAAAAAAATCCGCAGAGGTCTGTCAGCAGGTCGTGTGCAGTCTGTGGTTACCCGCCTTGTGGTGGATAGAGAGAATGAGATCCGCGCCTTTGTTCCCAAGGAATACTGGTCGCTGGATGTAAAACTGGACCTTACGGGAAAACCCGGCTCTTTTATGGCGCGCTATCATGGTGAGAGCAAGAAGCGGGAGTTAGAGAATGAAGCGCAGGTGCAGGAGATTATTCGAGATATCACCGGTAAGGATTTTACGGTGGAAAGTGTCAAGCGCGCCGATAAAAAGCGTTCTGCTGCCCCTCCTTTCACTACCTCTACCTTGCAGCAGGAAGCTGCCCGTAAGCTGAATATGACCCCCAAGCGTACCATGGCCATTGCCCAGCAGCTTTATGAAGGCGTGGACGTGGCAGGGGAGGGTACTTTGGGTCTTATCACCTATATGCGTACTGACTCCCTGCGCCTTTCCGATGAGGCAATGGCTGCGGCGGAAGATTTTATCAAAACCCGTTACGGAAAAAA
>JBGVON010000067.1:0-5171 GCA_045126495.1 Faecousia sp. | reverse complement strand
CGAATGCCGACGGAAACGTGGTCACGCCAATGATTACATTCCAGTCTGCCCTCAGAAAGATCAAAGCGTTCTGGAAAAGGTTCACCGCATTTATGGCAACCGTACAAGTCCGGCGCATAACCGGCAAGGCAAGCACCCCGCAGTTCAAATACCGCTTTCACCATTGGTTCAGTGATATTTAGAGAAGACAGTCCGTGCAAGCAGTTCAACACCAGAGACAAAAGCTCCGGATTTGGCATATCTTCCTGGGAGAGTAATTCCGCAGCTTGCGCAAAATATGTACCCAGGGACAGCTTTTGCAGATCCCTGCGAAGCGGCGTAAACAATTCAACAGTACTTGCTTCATTGATGGTATACATAGAACGGTACTCAAAAAGAGTAAATTCACTGTATGCCAACAGCTGACAAGACGCTGTCAGAGGACTGTTTTTTCGCCGAAGACCTCTTGCCTTTACCGTCAGTTTCCCGTGATTGGGCGTCAGCAATGTCAGCAGAGCATCCGTATCATTGTATGCTGTGACCCGAAGAACCAGGCCCTTGATCGTCAAGTACATGGGTTGTCTCCATCTTCCGTGCATTGTTGTATAGCAGATACAATTCAGGCGCACCTGTCTCCAAAAACATCTGCCAATAATCCTGTGACTTCATCTGCATCCCCTCCGGAGATAGTTTTACCGACAGGAGATATATTACCCTTGGAAATTATTCTCTGTAACCGAAATTACGCACCATGAAATCACTGTCACGCCAATTTTCTTTCACCTTGACCCATGTGGTCAGATATACTTTTGTCCCCATAAACCGCTCGCAATCTGCCCGCGCCATGGAGGATATTTTTTTCAGCATATCACCGTGCTTACCAATGATAATACCTTTGTGACTTGCCTTTTCGCAGTAAATAGTGGCATCAATATCAATGATCCCGTTGTCACGTTCAGAAAATTTAGTGATCTCCACAGCGGTACCGTGCGGTACTTCCCTATCCAATGTCCAGAGCAGTTTTTCACGGATAATCTCCGCCATGACCTGCCGCTCCGGCTGGTCAGTAGTAATATCATCAGGAAATAAGAAAGGACTGTCCACCGCAAATTTTTCACACTCACGGAGGAGCTCATCCACACCGTCGCCGGTCTTAGCAGAAACGGGGATAATGGCTTGGAAGGTTGCCGCCTGAGAGTAAGCCGCGATCACTTCCAGCAGGCTGTCTTTTTCAACTGTGTCTATTTTATTGATCACAAGCACCACCGGACATTTGCTGCCGGAAAGCTGCTGGATCAGCGCTTCTTCCTGCTGACCGATAGAAGCGATTGGTTCCACCATCAAGATGGTCATATCCACATCAGCGATGGACTCTTTGGTTACATTGACCATGTAATCACCCAGCTTGGTTCTGGGCTTGTGAAAACCCGGTGTGTCCACGAACACATATTGGATATCATTTTTGGTAACAATGCCGCAAATCCTGTTACGAGTGGTCTGAGGCTTATTGGAAACAATGGCGATCTTCTCGCCTACAAGGTAGTTTGTCAGCGTGGACTTGCCCACATTTGGCCGTCCTGCAATGGTGATCATAGCGGTTTTTGTAGCCATGATAATCCTCCTTAGTCTCTTTGCATACGGGAAATGCCTGTCGCGATAGCCTCTTCCCGATTGCGCATCTGCGCTTTTTGTACACCCTCATCCAAATGATCATAACCCAGCAGGTGCAGCATGGAATGAATGGTCAGATACCCGATTTCCCGTCGTAGACTGTGACCGAATGTCTTTGCCTGGTCAGATGCCCGTTCCAGGGAGATCGCCATATCTCCTAATGGACACAGACCGGTCTCCGGATCTATGTATGCCTCCCAAGACACGGGAGGATTGCCTGCTTCCAGAGAAAACATGGGAAAGCTCAGTACATCGGTGGGTTTATCAATATTCCGACTGGCCTGATTGATGGCGCGGATCCCTGAGTCATCGGTTATCAGAACATTGATTTCGCAGGGCGCAGAGATATTTTCTGCCTGCAAAGTATGCTCCACACACTTGTGGATAATCGATGCAACTTTCATTCTTTGCAGCGTGCAGCAGTGAAATGTCAAATTGATTTTGTGTTTCATGTTACTTTTTCCTTTGGTAACGGCTGGATGCCGGTTTTGCAGGTTTCGGTACGTCCGATTTTCTGTCGGCGCGTTCATAAGCGCTGATGATCTCCTGCACCAGGGCATGCCGAACAACATCCGCAGAAGTCAGGCGACAGATGGCAATATCCTTGACGCCCTCCAACACCCTGATTGCATCCTTCAAGCCGGAGGTCTTATCACTGGGCAGGTCAATCTGGGTAACATCACCGGTAATGACGATCTTAGAACCAAAACCAAGGCGGGTTAAAAACATTTTCATTTGTTCTTTTGTGGTATTCTGCGCCTCATCCAGAATAATAAAGCTGTCATCCAAGGTTCTGCCGCGCATATACGCCAAAGGTGCTACCTCAATAGAACCTCTTTCCTGATACTTCTGAAAGGTTTCTGCGCCCAGCATCTCATAAAGGGCATCATACAACGGGTGCAAGTAAGGATCTACCTTGTTTTGCAGATCGCCCGGCAAAAAGCCAAGACGCTCACCCGCTTCCACAGCAGGTCTTGTAAGAATGATTCTGTTGACCGTCCGCGCGCGGAATGCTGCAACCGCAGCGGCAACCGCGAGATAGGTTTTGCCAGTGCCCGCAGGACCCACACCAAGGGTAATGGTGTTTTTACCGATTGCCTTCATGTATTGCTGCTGACCCACCGTTTTCGCTTTAATGGGCTTTCCCTTAGCCGTAATACACACAACATCCTTTGCCATTTGGGAGACATAACTGTCGTTGCCCTCCTGTACCAGTGTGATCAGATAACGCACCTTTTGCTCATCAATAACCTCACCTTTTGCAGCCAGCGACAACAGTCCTTCCAGCGTCCGCGCAGCCTTATCAACCGCCTCGGCATCGCCGTTGATCCGTAAATCAGTTCCGCGGTTAACAATGGAAACATCCAAAGTCTCTTCTATCCGCTTAATATTCTCGTCAAAAGAACCAAAAACCGCAATCAGATCTTCAACACGATCAGAATTTACGATTCTTTCAGTCATTTTTATCACCCTTTAATATCATTTGTTCGTATTTTACCTGTCCTATCATCTCGACACAGGCGTACTTGCCATAAAAATGGCTCACAGCTTCACCGGCATCAAGTGTAGTATCCCCCGAAAGGATCTGCCCAGCGATCATAATCGTCTGCAAATGCGATCTGGCAAAATCATCCAACCAACTGTATTGATCAGCGTCCACCGTCAACTGCTGTTCCTGCGTATAATAAAAATGCGTCACTTTTATGATAGCAATCGGCAGTTGAAATCCACCCGGCAAACGCACATACTTTTCAGAGTACATTTTAACACACATGGGGTCAGAATTTCCACTATCTTTAAATAAATTTATTACTTTTTTTCCGATTTTTATTGCATAACAGGTTCTTTGTTCCTGCATATCTCCCCTTGCAGCGGTAAACTGCGGTATGACTGCCTGAATTTCACGAAAGGTCAACGCACTGATCTCCGCATCAGCATGTGTGGCTTTTACCAAGATACCGCAATCCTGATAACCGGAAACCAATATTTGTCCTGCTTTTACCGCCTGTCCTACGGTACATAGTGGATTTCCCTCAAATACTGTACAATTCTGAATAATACCATCCCGCAGAGCAACGATGCTGCATACTGTATTGCTGTCAGATTGATTAATTTCAGATATCGTTTTTTCCCGCACAGATATCACCGCTGTACAACCAGAGGTGTTAATTCCAGCCCATTGCAGCTGTGGAATTTCTTGCAGCAGTGCATTTTTCAGTATCTCACTGCGAATCGTTTTTCTGGATACACCGAATCGAATCCCGCATTTTTCAGCAGCTTCCAAAACAAGATTGGTTGGTACCGATGTATTCCCCTCAACAGATACAAAAAGAACACGGCTTGGCAAATAGCATGTCAAAAAAAGCAGGAAAGCAAACAACACAACCAACACCGGACGTTTACTTATTACCCTCCCAAAACGCAGAAAACCAATTGATCGCAAAACCTTTACGGAAGCGCCATGCTTCTTGGATATTTGCGAAAATCTTTTAAAATCTGCTATTCTTATTGTAATTTCAAGATCCAGATCACCAAGGATCTTGGTATCTTTCAAAACGATTCCTTCATTGCTGATTGCGTTCAGCAATGCAATTTGATCGGCGCAGATAATCTTTAACGTAAGCCGTCCGAGCAATTCTTTCCAATCCGTCATGGTTATCCCCCCATTAGGTGTACCGATGCAATTTGCCCTGTAATTACCAGTTGCTCCCGACAAAGTTCCATCAGTCGTAATTGACTCCCCATGACCTTCAAACTCCCATACGCCACTTTAACGGTAATTTCCTCTAATCCATAGGCAAGAACACCCCCGTGATTCTCAATCAAAACACGATTCTGTCCCGCTAACTCCACCAGCGGAATCTTTGTCAGACCGCTAAACCTTCCGGTGTGGGATGATTTACGTGACTTATCCATAGGCCACCCTCCCCTTTTTAAAAAGTCTATGTCTGCCTTGTTATGATTTGAACTGAAAGGACATAGTTTCTTATGGGGTGATGTGATGAAGAAGAATCCAATTACGGGTATCCTGGCAGCGTGCGCCATGCTGGTAATAATATTGGACGGTAAGACCGCATTTAACAGCGCACAGGAAGGGGTAAAGCTATGTTTATACACTGTAATACCAGCCCTGTTTCCATTTTTTATTCTCTCCTGCGTAATCAGCAGTCATCTAATAGGCAAAAAGATTCCATTTTTACTCAGCATCGGCAAACTGTGCAAAATCCCGCAAGGCAGCGAATCTCTGCTACTGGTTGGTTTTTTGTCAGGTTACCCTGTGGGAGCGCAGCTGGTAACACAAGCATACAAAGAAGGCAATTTACAAAGAAAAACAGCGCAGCGAATGCTTGGTTTTTGCAGTAACGCAGGACCTGCATTTCTGTTTGGCATGTTATCCCCTCTGTTTGAAAACCCACTGGTTCCCTGGTGTCTTTGGGCAGTCCATATCACCAGCGCTTTGCTTACAGGATGGTTGCTGCCCGGTGAAAATGCAAAAAACTGTACACTGCCATCTTCAAAGC
>JBGVON010000066.1:0-37312 GCA_045126495.1 Faecousia sp. | reverse complement strand
ATTCAGATGGGAGAAATGAAACTGATGGGGGAACAGGCACTTGTCTACACGCAGACCCGTAAAAATGTTGGCGACCAGTTGGCGATTTCCCGTGTGGAGCGGCAAAAGGATTATATGCGCGGATTTATTACGGCTCTACAGGAGAAAGTATCTGAAAACAGTATGTTTACCCTGGAAACTTATGATGCCGTTGCAGACTACATTGTGACAGATATGAGCTCCTCTGTGGTATCCAGACTAATGAGTGATTATGAAAATTATTCCCTTGCAGGCATGCATTCACTTAAAGGTGAGAATGTGCTGTCAGATGGTTACTATGAGTATCACCTGGATGAAGATGCATTGGATGCATTGGTGCTGGATCTGTTCTTTAAAGTGAAAGATTGACGAACTGGACTTTGTGAAAGTAAGATTGGGCGTGTTGCGTTATCACAACACGCCCAATTTGTTATGAATCACTGGGATATCACGTGGCGGTGTACGCGACAGAAAGACAAATGTCAATATACACAAAATAAGCGGTTGTTTTTTGGAAAATGTGGTGGTTGTTTCTCGTTGACTTTGTTGAGAAAAAGTGGTAAAGTTAGTGGAAATTGAACGCGATGACGAAACCTAGTACGCGCCCCAATTCTTCTTCCAGAGAACTGCCGTTTGGTGCAAGGCAGCAAGAAGGATCGCGCTGAATACCTTTCTGAGCGGCTCTGCTGAATGAACCAGTAGGTGGAGACGGGTGCGCCCGATATTGCGCTTACGGTCTGTTGGGACCGGATGAGGCCGCAGCTTTGCGGTAAATTGAGGTGGTACCACGGGGTAAACTCGTCCTCTGCTGAAATAGCAGAGGCTTTTTTGTTTTTGTGATCATTACGTAAAAGTTGGAAAGGGCATATTCTTATGGTTATTACGGATTATTTGGAACGCAATGCCAGATTGTACAGTGCAGAATCTGCGCTGGTGGAGATTAACCCCTCCGAAGAGCGGGACAATGCTGTCACATGGCGCGACTTTAATCTGATTGAAAACGCCAATCCCGACGCGCCTTATCGCCGGGAAATGAGCTGGAAGGATTTTGACCGGCGGGCCAACCGCTTTGCCAATCTCTTGCTCAGCCGGGGGCTTCCCAAGGGTACAAAGGTTGCTATTTTGCTGATGAACTGTTTGGAGTGGCTGCCCATTTATTTCGGCATTCTCAAAGCCGGTTGCATTGCCGTGCCTATGAACTTCCGCTACGCTTCCGATGAGATCCAGTACTGTCTGGAACTGGCGGATGTGGAGGTGCTGGTGTTCGGACCGGAGTTTGTCAGCCGTGTGAACACCATTGTTCCCAATCTTGGCTTTTTGAAAATGATGTTTTATGTGGGCAGAAATTGCCCTGAATATGCCGAGGACTGCATGAAGCTCATCGGCTTTTGCTCTTCCAGCGCACCCCCTGTGGCGCTGACGGAGGATGACCACGCCGCCATCTATTTTTCCTCTGGCACAACCGGCTTCCCTAAGGCGATCCTCCATGATCACAGATCGTTGACTTGCGCTTGCATGGTGGAGCAGAATCACCACGGGCAGACCCGGGAAGATGTATTTCTGTGCATCCCGCCTTTGTATCATACCGGCGCCAAGATGCATTGGTTTGGTTCTCTGCTGTCCGGCAGCAAAGCCGTTTTGCTCCGTGGTGTGAAGCCGGAATGGATTTTGCGGGCGGTGACGGAAGAGAAGTGCACCATTGTCTGGCTATTAGTGCCCTGGGCCCAGGACCTTTTGGATGCGGTTGATGCCGGGCGTATCAATCTGAATGACTATTATCTGGATCAGTGGCGGCTGATGCACATCGGCGCCCAGCCTGTTCCCCCCAGTTTGATCCGCCGCTGGATGGAAAAGTTCCCCCATCATCAGTATGACACCAACTACGGCCTTTCCGAATCCATTGGACCGGGCTGTGTGCATTTGGGCGTGGAAAATACCCACAAGGTTGGCGCCATCGGAAAACCCGGTTATCTTTGGGAAACTAAGATCATTGACGAATCCGGCAACGAAGTTGCCCGGGGAGAGGTGGGCGAGCTGGCTGTCCGGGGTCCCGGCGTGATGCTGTGTTACTATAAGAATCCCGAAGCCACCAATGAGGTGTTGAAGGGAGATTGGCTCTGGACCGGCGATATGGCCCGCATGGATGAGGAGGGCTTCATTTATCTGGTTGACCGCAAGAAGGACGTGGTCATTTCCGGTGGTGAGAATCTCTATCCCGTCCAGATCGAAGATTTCCTGCGTGGCTTTGATAAGATCAAGGATGTGGCGGTTATCGGTTTGCCGGATCCCCGGCTTGGCGAAATTGCAGCGGCGATCGTGGAAATCAAAGAGGATGTAACCTGTACGGAAAAGGAGATCAACGATTTTTGCGCAGCGCTGCCCCGATACAAGCGCCCCAGACAGATCATCTTTGACCGGATTCCCAGAAATCCCACCGGTAAGATCGAGAAACCGGTGCTCCGTGAAAAATACTGTCAGGGTCGTCTGGTGGAAAACCAGATTACCGGCTAACAGAAAGACTGTGATATACCTATGGATCTTCTTATTAAACTGCCAATGCTTATTGTTTTCTTCGGCATTATGATCGGCATTGGTATCTACTGCAAAAAGCATTCCACCGATGTGGACGGCTTTGTTTTGGGCGGCAGAAGTGTGGGCCCGTGGTTGACTGCCTTTGCCTACGGCACATCTTATTTTTCCGCCGTGGTGTTTGTGGGCTATGCAGGCCAATTCGGCTGGAAGTACGGCATTGCCGCCACTTGGGCAGGCATCGGCAACGCCTTGGTCGGCTCGCTGATGGCGTGGGCAATTCTGGGTCGCCGCACCCGGATCATGTCCCAGCATTTAAGCAGTGCGACCATGCCCCAGTTTTTTAGCAAGCGGTTTGACAGCAACGGGCTGAAATTGGCATCTTCCGCCATCATCTTTGTCTTTATGATCCCCTACACCGCATCCCTTTATAACGGTCTGAGCCGACTGTTTGGCATGGCATTTAACATTGACTACACCGTTTGTGTCATTGTTATGGCGGTTATTACTGCGGTTTATGTGATCGTGGGCGGCTATATGGCAACCGCCATCAACGACTTCATTCAGGGTATGATTATGATCGTGGGAATCATCGCGGTGATTGTTACCGTCCTGAAAGGGCAGGGGGGCTTTGCAGAAGCCTTTACCAGTCTGGGTCAGGTCACCGACCCTGCTGTTTCGGATATCCCCGGTGTGTTTAATTCCTTCTTGGGCCCCGACCCCAAGAATCTGCTGGGCGTGGTGATCCTCACCTCTCTTGGTACTTGGGGACTTCCCCAGATGGTTCAGAAATTCTATGCCATTAAAAGCGAGAAAGCCATCAACAAGGGTATGATCATTTCCACATTGTTCGCTCTGGTTGTGGCCGGTGGCTGTTATTTTCTGGGCGGCTTCGGACGGCTGTTTTCCGACCGTGTGGATGTGGCAACAGAGGGTTTTGACGCCATTATCCCTGCCATGCTCTCGGATCTGTCTCCGTTTCTCATTTCTGTGGTTGTGATTTTGGTGCTGTCTGCATCCATGTCCACGCTGTCCTCTCTGGTGCTGACGTCCAGTTCTACCTTGACGCTGGACTTTATTAAGGGAAATCTGGCAAAGAAAATGGACGAAAAGAAGCAGCTTTTGACCATTCGTCTGCTGATCGTGGTGTTTATTCTTATTTCCGTTGTGCTGGCGCTGATTCAGTACAACTCCAATGTCACCTTTATTGCCCAGCTGATGGGTATCTCCTGGGGTGCGATGGCAGGTGCATTTCTTGCCCCGTTCCTTTATGGTCTTTACTGGAAGAAAACCACAAAGGCTGCCGTTTGGACCAGTTTCCTGTTCTCTACGGTGGTTATGCTCAGCAACATTTTCTTCCCACAATGTTTCCCGTCCCTTTTGCGAACACCCATCAATGCGGGCGTGTTTTGTATGCTGTTCGGGTTGATCCTTGTTCCGGTAGTCAGTTTGTTTACGAAAAAGCCTGATAGAGCCCATATTCAGCAGGTTTTCTCCTGCTATGACCGCACTGTCACCGTTTGTGTGACCGACTCTATTGGAGATACGAAGGAGGAAAATCAATGAAAACTCTGATGCTTGGCAACGAAGCCGTTGCCCGTGGCCTGTTTGAGGGCGGTTGCAGCTTTGTATCCAGTTATCCCGGCACACCCAGTACCGAGATCACCGAATGCGTAGCGACGTATAAAGAAGTTTATGCCGAGTGGGCACCCAATGAAAAGGTTGCCATGGAAGCAGCCTTTGGCGCCAGCCTTGCCGGTAAGCGCAGCTTTTGCGCCATGAAGCATGTTGGCCTGAACGTGGCGGCAGACCCCCTCTTTACCGTTGCCTATACCGGTGTCAATGCCGGCATGGTCATCGGCGTGGCAGACGATGCAGGGATGCATTCGTCCCAAAATGAGCAGGATTCCCGTCATTATGCCAGAGCCTCCAAGATTCCTATGCTGGAACCTGCCGATTCTGCCGAAGCGCTGGCATTTACCAAACTGGCATACGAGCTTTCCGAGGAATTCGATACCCCTGTCTTTATTAAGATGTGTACCCGTGTTTCCCATTCGCAAAGTATCGTAGAGCCGGGGGAACGCATTGAGGTCAGCAAAACTTACGAAAAGAATCCCCAGAAGTACATTATGATGCCCGGTAACGCCAAAATGCGCCATCCCTTTGTGGAAGAACGCACCCGCAAGCTGGTGCAGTGGGCAGAAACAAGCGATATCAACCGGATCGAAGCGGGTACTGACCGCTCTATGGGTATCATCACCTCCTCTACCTCCTATCAGTATGTGAAGGAGGTCTGCGGTGACAAATATCCGGTGATGAAGCTGGGTATGATCTGGCCTCTGCCGGAGCAGAAAATCATTGATTTTGCTGCTTCCGTAGACACTCTGGTAATCGTCGAGGAGCTGGACAGCTTTATCGAAAACCACTGTAAGCAGTTGGGTCTTGCTTGTGTAGGTAAGGAGAAGTTCTCCTGCATCGGCGAATTCTCTCAGAACCTGATTGCTGAAAAGTTGGGCGTGAATACCGTTTCCGGTACCAAGCTGGATGCGGTGATCCCCCAGCGGCCTCCTGTTATGTGCGCCGGATGCCCCCACCGGGGTCTGTTCTACACCCTGGCAAAGAATAAAGTGACTGCCCTGGGCGATATTGGTTGTTATACCTTGGGCGCAGTGCCTCCGTTAGCTGCGCTGGATACCACCATTTGCATGGGCGCTTCCATCTCCGGTATGCACGGCTTTACCAAGGCCGATGCAGCGGAAGGCAGGAAGGTGGTGGCAGTTATCGGCGACTCCACCTTTATGCACTCCGGTATGACGGGTCTGGTCAATATGGCTTACAATGAATCCTGCGGCACTGTCATCATTGTGGACAACTCCATCACCGGCATGACCGGTCATCAGCAGAATCCCACAACGGGCTACAATTTGAAGGGTGATCCCTGCGCCAAGATCGATCTGGAATCTCTGTGCCGCGCCATCGGTATTCGCCGTGTCCGGGTGGTGGATCCCTATGATCTTGCTCAGTGCGATGCTGCTATCAAGGAAGAGACTGCTGTGAATGAGCCTTCTGTGATCATTTCCCGCCGTCCCTGCGCGCTGCTGAAATACGTGAAGCACAAAAAGCCCATTATCGCCGATTCGGATAAGTGCGTAGGCTGCAAGGCCTGTATGAAGATCGGCTGCCCCGCCATCAGCATTGTGGAGGGCAAGGCAAAAATCGACAATACCCTCTGCACAGGCTGCGGTGTCTGCGCCCAGCTGTGTAAGCTGGATGCGCTGCAAGCAGCAAAGGAGGTTTGATTATGAAAACACAGAATATTATGATCGTGGGCGTGGGCGGACAGGGAAGCCTGTTGGCGTCCAAGCTGCTGGGCCGTATGCTGCTGCAAAAGGGCTATGATATTAAAGTGTCCGAAGTCCATGGCATGAGTCAGCGGGGCGGCAGTGTGGTCACCTATGTCCGCTTTGGCGACAAAGTCTATTCTCCTGTTATTGACAAGGGAGAAGCAGACTACATTGTTTCCTTTGAACTGTTGGAAGCTGCCCGCTGGACGGAATATCTGAAACCCGGCGGCAAGATCGTTGTGAACACCCAGCAAATCTCTCCCATGCCGGTGATCACCGGCGCTGCGGCGTATCCCCAGGGTCTGGCTGAGCAGATGCAGTCTGCCGGTTTGAATGTGGATGCCTTTGATGCGCTGGCGCTGGCGGAGCAGGCGGGTTCTTCCAAGGCAGTGAATATCGTTCTGATGGGTCATCTGTCCCGCTACTTTGAATTTACCGAGGAAGAGTGGATGGAAGCCATCGAAAAGAGCGTTCCTGCCAAATTCCTGGAATTGAACAAAACCGCATTCCGGCTTGGCCGCAATGCGTAAGCCCCAAAGGAGATAACACCAATGGCTAAGTATTATCAACCGGAAATAGAAACTGCTTCCCATGCGCAGATCAAAGCATGGCAGGACGAGCGTCTTGTAAAGCAGGTGCAGCATGTGTGGGATAACGTTCCCTATTACCGCAAGAAAATGGAAGAAAAGGGCTTGACTCCCGCAGATATCCAGAGCACCGCGGATCTGCACAAGCTTCCCTTCCTGACGAAGGACGATCTGCGCCAGGCTTATCCCTACGGTTTGCTGGGTAAGCCCCTGTCCGAGTGCGTCCGTATTCACTCCACCTCCGGTACCACCGGCAAGCGTGTCGTGGCATTTTACACCCAGCACGATGTGGATCTGTGGGAAGACTGCTGCGCTCGTGCCATTGTGGCAGTGGGCGGCGGCAAAGAGGATGTTTGCCACGTGGCATACGGCTATGGTTTGTTTACCGGCGGTGCGGGTCTCCACGGCGGCTCTCATAAGGTGGGCTGCCTGACCCTCCCTATGTCCTCCGGCAGCACGGATCGGCAGCTGCAATTTATGACCGATTTGGGCTCTACCATCCTCTGCTGTACCCCCTCTTATGCGGCATATCTGTCTGAATCCATTCACGAGCGGGGTCTGCGGGAGCAGATCAAGCTGAAAGCCGGTATCTTCGGCGCAGAAGCTTGGAGTCAGAAGATGCGGGAGGATATTGAAAAAGGTCTTGGCATCAAGGCTTATGATATCTACGGCCTGACAGAAATTTCCGGACCGGGTGTGGCCTTTGAATGTGAAGCCCAGACCGGTATGCATATCAATGAGGATCACTTTATTGCTGAGATCATCGACCCGGACACCGGTGAGGTTTTGCCTGAGGGTTCTAAGGGTGAGTTGGTATTTACCTGTATTACCAAGGAAGCCTTCCCGCTGCTGCGCTACCGTACCCGGGACATCTGCGTGCTCACCCGAGAAGCCTGTCCCTGCGGACGGACCCATATCAAGATGAGTAAGCCTATGGGCCGCAGCGACGATATGCTCATCGTCAAGGGTGTGAATGTGTTCCCCTCTCAGATCGAAACCGTTCTTCTGGAACAGGGCTACCCTGCCAATTATCAGATCATTGTGGATCGGGTCAACCACTCCGATACTTTGGAAGTTATGGTGGAAATGACCCCGGAGAATTTCTCCGACTCTTTGGCAAAAATCACATCTATGGAAAAGAGCTTGGTGGATGCGCTGAAAGCGATGCTGGGCATTTTCGCGAAGGTCCGTCTCGTAGCGCCGAAAACCATCGCGCGCAGCGAAGGTAAGGCTGTCCGTATCATTGACAAACGTAAGATTTAGGCTGAGAGGGCTTGAACCCGAATAGCCTTAGGAGGAACAAGATGGTATATCAAATTTCTGTTTTTCTGGAAAACCGTGCCGGTCAGTTCGCTGAGATCACCGGGATTCTGGCTGAAAATAACATTGATTTGCGGGCAATTTCCATTGCGGAGACCGCAGATTACGGCGTTCTGCGTATGATCGTGGATAATGCCGAGAAGGCTACCTCTATCCTGATGCAGCATGGCTATCTTCTGTCTATGACCCCTGTGCTGGTGGTTGCCGTTCCGGATCAGCCCGGCGGCATTGCTCCGGTGTTGGCGACCTTGGCGGAAGGCAACATGGACGTTGAATATATGTACTCTTTGTTTACGCATGCGGAAGGTAAGGCCTATATTGTTTTCCGGGTTGCCGAGACGGATAAGTTCATCGCCTTGTTGGCCAGCCACGGTATCGCCCCCAGTACCAGTGAAGAATTGGGAATCCACTAATCATAATAGAGGTGTATAACGATGCAAGAAATGAGCAGAAAAAATCAACATTTTACCGATTCCGTCATTCGGCGGATGACCCGTATTTCCCTTGACTGCGGCGCTATTAATCTAGCCCAGGGTTTCCCGGATTTTGATCCTCCCAAGGCTATGCTGGACCGCCTCAATGAAGTCAGCTATCAGGGACCTCACCAGTATCCCATTACCATGGGCGCGCCCAATTTCCGTCAGGCGCTGGCAAGAAAGTGCGGTCGATTCATGGGCCGTACACTGGATCCGGATACGGAGATGGTGGTTACCATCGGTTCTACTGAGGCCATGGTAGATACTATTTTCGCCTTGACCAATCCCGGCGATAAGATCGCAATGTTCTCTCCCTACTTTGAGAACTACCGAGCGCAGGCAATTATGGCCCAGTGCGAGTCAATCTTTATTCCGTTGACGCCCCCCACCTTCCATTTTGATGCCAATGTGCTGGAAGATGCCTTCAAGCAGGGTATTAAGGCCATCCTCATTTGCAATCCCTCCAACCCCAGCGGTAAGGTCTTTACTTATGACGAGTTGAAGCTGATTGCGGATCTGTGTATTAAGTATGATGTGTATGCCATTATGGACGAAGTCTATGAGCATATCATCTACGAAGGCCATAAGCACACCTATATGAACAGCCTGCCCGGTATGTGGGAGCGGACGGTATCCTGTTCCTCCCTGTCCAAGACCTATTCCATCACCGGCTGGCGTTTGGGTTATGCCATTGCGCCGAAGCACATTATGGACCGCATCAAGCAGTATCACGATTTTAATACCGTTGGTTGTGCTTCCCCTCTGATGGAGGCGGCTGTGGTTGGTCTGGATATGCCTGATAGCTATTATGAGGAATTTGGTGCCCACTATGCCCATATGAAGAAACTCTTCACCGAGGGACTTGATCGAATCGGCATTCCTTATACCGATCCTCAGGGTGCCTATTTTGTGCTGGCGGATGTTTCTCCCTATATGAAAAAGGGTCAGACCGATGTGGAATTCTGCGAAGAATTGGCCCGCAAGGTAGGCGTTGGCGCAGTTCCCGGTACTTCTTTTTTCAGTGAAAAGGGTGTCAACAATATTGTCCGCCTGCACTTCGCCAAGTTGGATTCCACATTGAACGAGGCACTGGAACGTCTGTCCCATATTCAGGAAAAGCTGTTCTGATTTTGTGACAGATATTTGGACTAGAAGCGTTTCTTAATTGAAATTTTATCACTATGGCGCACCGCCCTTTGGCGGTGCGTTGTTTTTGATTAACACAGATGTGTTTCTGGAAACATAGTCTGTTACAGTGTTGACTTCTCAGGGGGCGTGTGGTAGGATAGTTGCAAATGAAACAGTTGCAAATGCAACGAAAGGAGCGCGTAATGTCCAAAATCGTGTGTTACCTGACCCAGATTGCCCGCTGCGGTGGTCAGTACCGCAACCGGTATTTGGAACCCTGGGGTATCAGCACCCGGCAGGCAAGCCTGCTGCTGGAAATCTGCGCCACCCCCGGTATTTCTCAGGATACGTTGGCGCATCGGGTGTTTTTGAATAAGAGCGTGGTGGCGCGGTTGCTGGCAGGCTTGGAGGAACAGGGTTTGGTGGAACGGCCCACCTGCCAGAAGGACCGACGGGTGGTTCGTCTGCATCCCACCGAAAAGGCTTTGCAGTTGCAACCCCGATTGCAAACGATATGGACGGATTGGGAGCAGCAGCTTACGGCGGGCATGACCGAAGAAGAGCTTGCGGCACTGGAATCCATGCTGAGTCGATTGCAGAACCAGGCAGCGAAATGGAGGTCGGAAGAAGAATGAAACGGTTGTTTTTTTACATAAAGCCATACGGCTGGTATATTCTGCTGACCGTGTCCATTAAATTCCTTGCCACGGTCTTTGAACTGTTCATTCCCAGCCTGATGGAGACCATTATCGATGAAAAAGTTCCCGGCGGAGAATTGGCGCCCATTTTATTGCTGGGCAGTTTGATGCTTTTGTGCGCGTTTTTGTCTTTGGCAGGCAACATCATCGCCAACCGGATGTCCGCCACCAGCGCAGGCCGTATTACCAGAACCTTGCGGCATGACTTGTTTTCCAAGCTGGAAAACCTGTCTGCCCGGCAGATGGATGAACTGACGGTGTCTTCTGCGGTGTCCCGGCTGACCAGCGACAGTTACAATTTTAATCAGATGCTGGCCCGAATCCAACGCATGGGCATTCGCGCGCCGATTTTGCTGGTGGGCGGCGTGATGATGATGCTGATGAAGGACTGGAAATTGGCGCTGGTGCTGATCTCGCTGATGCCCCTTTTGTCCTTTGTGGTGATCAAATCCACCCAAAAGGCGCTGCCCCTGCGGTTTCAGGCGCAGGGCATACTGGACGATATGGTGCAGGTCAGCCAGGAGAATATTACCGGCATCCGGGTCATCAAAGCGCTGAGCAAGTCCGATTATGAGAAAAGTCGGTTTGACCGGGTAAATAAAAATCTGTCTGCCACCATTTTGAAGGCGGATATGTACACCATCATATCCAACCCCGCCACTAACCTTTTGCTGAATGTTGGTCTGACTATGGTGGTGCTGGTGGGCGCTTACCGGGTCAATGCCGGGGCAATCAAGCCCGGTGTGATCATTGCGTTTTTGCAGTACTTTAATATGATCCTCATGGCAACCATGGGCATTACCCGTATTTTCATTATGTGGGCAAAGGGTGAGGCCAGCGCCCGGCGGATTGCAGATGTGCTGGCCATCGCGCCGGAGTTGCAGGTGGAGGAAGCCTGTGGGCAGCCCCGGAAAAATCCGCCCCACATCGAATTTGAAAATGTCACCTTCTCCTATACCGGCGTAGGCAGTAACGTGGAAAATTTGAATTTCCGCTTGGAACATGGTCAGACCTTGGGCATTTTGGGCCCTACCGGTTCCGGAAAATCCACCATTATCAATCTGCTTTTGCGGTTTTATGATCCGGATCAAGGTCGGATATTCATTGACGGGCAGGATTTGAAAACAATTGATCATGAGACGCTGCGGAGCAAATTCGGCGTGGTATTTCAAAATGATTTTGTGACGGAAGGAACCATCGGTCACAATCTGCGGTTCTTCCGGGATATGGATAGCGACCGTCTTGAAAGGGCCGCCCGGGATGCCCAGGGGGGATTTATCTTTGAGAAAGAAGGGCAGATGGAGGCAGAGGTGGCTGTTCGCGGCAATAACCTCTCCGGCGGTCAGAAGCAGCGACTTCTCATCGGCAGAGCCTTGGCGGGAGATCCGGAGATCCTGATTCTGGACGATGCGTCTTCTGCGCTGGATTATCAGACCGATGCCAATTTGCGCCGCGCCCTTCGTGAGCATTACCGCAACACCACCACGGTGATGGTGGCGCAGCGGATCAGCAGTATTCAACACGCAGATCTGATCCTGGTGTTGGAAGAAGGCAAAGTGATCGGTGCCGGTACGCATGCAACGCTTTTGGAGAGTTGTGAAGAGTACCGTGTGATCGCCCAGACCCAGATGGGTGAAGGAAAGGAGGGCGTCTGATGGCAAATCCTGCTTTGATCTCCGGCGGTCCCGGCGGTCGTTTTTCCCGGGGGGAAAACAATGGGGATACCAGAAAATTTGCAGCCAAAAAGCTGAATAAAGGCGCAATTCTGAAACGGCTTTGGCAGTATCTGGGTAAAAACAGGGTGCTGCTGGTGCTGGCGATCCTGTTTTCTGTGACAAGCTCGGCGCTGGCGCTGTACGGTCCGAAGCTGTCCGGTAAGGCGTTGGACGCGGTGGGATTGGGCGCAGGCAAGGTGGATTTTGATACCGTGTTTTCCTGCGTTACATGGATGCTTATTTTCTATGTATTTTCGTCCTTACTGGCGTACCTGCTGCGGTTTGTGATGTTGAAGATCTCACGGGCAGTGACGTTACAAATGCGCCACGACATTTTTGAAAATCTCTCCGGCTTGCCGGTGCGCTTCTTTGATCAGTATCAGACCGGCGATATCATCAGCACCATTACTTATGATGTGGATACTGTGGAGCAGTCGTTGTCAGCCGATCTGGTACACATTTTGTCCAGCGCCGTTACTGTGGTAGTTTCTCTGGTGATGATGCTGACCATCGCGCCGAAATTGGTGCTGGTGTTTCTGATTACAGTACCGGCAACTGCACTGTTTACCAAATGGCTCACTAAGAAAGTCCGGCCTCTGTTTCGCCGCAGAAGCGCCAAGCTTGGCGCGCTGAACGGCTTTGTGGAAGAGATGCTTGGGGGTCAGAAGACCATCCGCGCCTACGGTCGGGAGGCGGCGGTGCTGGCGGAATTTGACGAAAAAAACAAGGAAGCCATTGAAGCCTATACCAAGGCGGAAGCCAACGGTACTGTGACCGGCCCGGGCGTGAATTTTATTAACAATGCATCCCTGGCACTGGTTTGCGTGTTCGGCTCGGTGCTGTTTATGAAGGGGCAGATCACCATTGGTAATCTGGGTTCTTTTGTTCAGTATTCCCGGAAATTTTCCGGTCCTATCAATGAGTTTGCCAACATTATTTCCGAACTGCAAAGCTCGTTTGCCGCAGCGGAACGGATCTTTGCGCTGATGGATGCTCCCCGGGAACCGGCAGATGCGGAAAACGCGGAAGCGCTGGAACAGGTGGAGGGGGATGTAAGACTTGAAAATGTGGACTTTTCCTATGACCCCCAAGTGCCCATCATTCAGAAACTGAATTTGCATGCCAAACCCGGCTCGCTGACTGCCATTGTGGGTCCCACCGGCGCGGGTAAGACCACCATTATCAATCTTTTGATGCGGTTTTACGATGTGGATGGCGGCACGGTCTATGTGGATGGCAAGGATATCCGGCTGTTGACCCGGGATTCTCTGCGGAAGGCTTATACCATGGTGTTGCAGGATACCTGGTTGTTTCAAGGTACGATCTATGAGAATATTGCTTACGGCAAGCCTGATGCTACCATGGAGGATGTGGTGAAGGCGGCAAAGGCTGCCCATATTCATGGTTATATCTCCCGGCTTCCTGATGGTTATAATACCATGCTGTCCGATAACGGTACTTCTATATCCAAGGGACAGAAACAGCTGCTGACCATTGCAAGAGCTATGCTGCTGGATGCCCATATGCTGATATTGGATGAAGCTACCTCCAATGTGGACACCCGTACAGAGCAGCGGATTCAGACGGCCATGCGGACGCTGATGCAGAATAAGACCTGTTTTGTGATTGCTCACCGGCTCTCCACCATTCGCGCCGCAGATAATATTCTGGTGCTGGACAAAGGTCAGGTGGTGGAGCAGGGAACCCATGAAACGCTCATGGCGAAGCAGGGTTTCTACCGCAAACTTTACGACTCCCAGTTTGACAGCGTTTCCTAGGTTCGCAGCTAAAATTAAATGATCACTTACAAAAGCCATCCCAACCGGGATGGCTTTTATGGTTTGTTATATGCCGTTGGCAGTCGCTGTTTTGCTTGCGTGGACGTTTGTCTGTGCATAAAAAACAAAGAATTTTATAAAAACATATCGTTTTTGGAGAAATCTTCTGTTGAAATCATTAAAATGTTGTGCTATAATTCAAGAATATAAAATAAAATTATATTATTGTTCTTATCGACCTGTTTGCGGCAGTAAAGCTCGGATTCAGGCTTCTGAATGGAGAAAGGAAAGGCAAGGCAAGATGAATTCCAAAACGTTATTATACATTTTGAAAAGGCTTTTATTGGCGATCCTGACGGTGTGGATCGTGATTACCATTACCTTTTTTGTTTCCCGGGCTGTGCCCGGCGGCCCCTTCGCCAGTGAAAAAGCCATTACACCGGCGGCACAGGCAGCGCTGGAAGCCAAGTATGGCTTGGATAAGCCCTTGAAGGAGCAATATTTTACTTATTTAAAAGATATCGTTACCAAGTTTGATTTTGGTCCGTCCTTGAAAAACCGCGGACGGGATGTAATTGATGTGATTGCAGACGGAATGAAGACCTCTGCCAAGCTGGGCCTGCTTGCGGCGGGCATTGCGCTGGTGGTGGGCGTGGTTCTGGGCGCTGTTGCGGCGCTGCGCCGTAATAAGCTTATTGACCGGGTCGTCATGGTCTTTACCACGGCGTGTATTTCTATGCCCTCGTTTATTATGGGCTCTCTGCTGCTGATTTTGTTTGCCATTAAGCTGCGGATATTGCCTGCCAACGGCGCGGCAGACGGCGGTTTGATTCTGCCGGTGATTACGCTGTCGTTGTCTCCCATGGCAAATATCACCCGTCTGACCCGTTCTTCCATGCTGGATGTGCTGGGCCAGGACTACATCCGTACTGCCAAGGCAAAGGGCGTTTCCGGCATTAAGGTCATTTTCGGACATGCGCTGAAAAATGCTTTGATCCCTGTAATTACGTATTTTGGACCCATGCTGGCGTACATTGTTACCGGTAGTCTGGTGGTGGAGCGGATCTTCGCTGTGCCCGGTATTGGCCGCGCTTTTGTCAGCAGTATTATCGACCGTGACTATCCCATGATTATGGGTACGACCATTATCTTGGCATCTTTGATTGTGGTCATGAATATGGTCAGCGACATACTATATAAGGTCGTTGATCCCCGCATTACTTTGGAGTAAAGGAGGCAACTGAATATGAATAAAAAATGGTTTAGCCTCCAACCGGATGCCTTTACCCCCGCTACCGATGCGGAAAAGGCATACATGGTGCAGATGCGTGAGTCCACCACTTTCTTTAAAGACGGTGTGAAGCGCCTGTTGAAGAACAAGGTCGCTACGGTGTGTTTTTTCTTGATCGTTCTGATCGTTTTGGCTGCAATTATTATCCCTTTCTTCTGGCCCTATTCTTACGATGCCCAGCTGGGCATCACCCCCGGTAAGCCGGTTGACCCCTCTTTTGCCAACCTGAAACCCTTTACCTATGGAAAAACCGAATTGGCCCGGATCGAAGCCGGTGAAAAAGTGTTTCCTCATGTTTTTGGTACTGACTCTGCCGGACGGGATTACTTTATCCGTGTGGTTTACGGCACCCGCATTTCTTTGGGCGTTGGCTTCTTTGCCAGCTTGATCGTGCTGGTGATTGGTATGCTGATGGGCTCTCTGGCAGGTTACTGCGGCGGTAAGGTGGATCTTGTGATCATGCGTATCGTTGATGTGATTTATTCTCTGCCGGATATGCTGATGGTGATTCTGCTGTCGGCGCTGCTGGGTGGAGCTTTGGAGACTGCCATTGAAGGTACGATTCTGGAAAAGCTGGGCGCCAATATGATCAGCCTTTTTGTGGTGTTTGCCCTGTTGTACTGGGTTTCTATGGCCCGGCAGATTCGCGGACAGATCCTGGCTTTGAAGGAGCAGGAGTATGTGCTGGCTGCCCGTGCCACCGGCGCCAAAGGCAAGTGGATCATCATTAAGCACCTGATCCCCAACAGCATCAGCGTGGTTATCATCTCTACCGCGCTGCAAATCCCCAGCGCTATCTTTACCGAGAGTTACCTGTCCTTCTTGGGCTTGGGTGTCAATGCGCCCATGCCTTCTCTGGGCTCTTTGGCTTCCGATGCCCTGAACGGCATCAATTCCTATGCCTACCGTTTGGTTATTCCCGCCATTGTTATCAGTATAATCGTGCTGTCTCTGAATCTTCTTGGCGACGGCCTGCGGGATGCCTTTGACCCCAAGCTTAACAACTGAGAAAGGAGCGTATGAACCATGGCATTGCTTGAAGTGAAAGATTTACATACCTCCTTTTTTACCGATGCAGGTGAAGTGAAGGCCGTTAACGGTATTTCCTTTAATCTGGATCGGGGCAAGGTTTTGGGCATCGTGGGTGAGTCCGGTTCCGGCAAGTCCGTGACCGCGTACTCCATTATGCAGATTCTGGCTTCTACCGGCAAGATCGTCTCCGGCTCCATCAAGTTGGATGGGCAGGAGCTGGTCAATGCCGGCGAGAAAGTGATGAAGACTGTGCGCGGCAACAAGGTCTCCATTATTTTCCAGGACCCTATGACTTCGCTGAATCCTACCTACACCATCGGCCAGCAGTTGATGGAGGCAATTTTGCTTCACACCAACCGCAATAAGCAGCAGGCTTATGACCGGGCGGTGGAGATGCTGCGCCTAGTGAATATCAATGAACCGGAAAAGCGCATGAAGCAGTACCCCTTTGAGTTCTCCGGCGGTATGCGGCAGCGCATTATGATCGCTATGGCGCTGGCCTGTGAGCCGGATATCCTTATCGCCGATGAGCCCACCACTGCTTTGGACGTGACCATTCAGGCGCAGATTCTGGAACTGATGAAGTCCTTGCAGGAAGAATTGGGCATGGCAATTATCATGATCACCCACGATCTGGGTGTGGTGGCGCAGCTTTGTGATGAAGTGATCGTCATGTATGCCGGTACGATTTGTGAGCAGGGCACTGCGGACGAGATCTTCTACAACCCCCGTCATGAGTACACCAAGGGCCTGATGCGCTCCATTCCCACTGCCGACACTGCCGGCACTAAGCTGCAACCCATTTCCGGCACCCCCATTGACCTGCTGAATATGCCTGCCGGTTGCCCCTTCGCGCCCCGTTGTGACGCAGCCATGAAGATCTGTCTGACCCAGCGCTGCGAGCGTATGGCTATCAATGCGGATCATGCAGCAGCCTGCTGGATGAATGTGAAGCTGGGTCTGGAAGATGGCTCTATTCAACCGACTCAGGAAGGAGGGGACACCCAGTGAGCGAGATTCTGAATCAGCCTTTGCTGGAAGTAAAGGACTTAAAGCAGTATTTTAATATCAGCATGAGCGCATTCAAGACCAAGCCTTTGAAGGCGGTGGATGGCGTTTCCTTCTCCATCAATAAGGGCGAGACTTTGGGCCTTGTGGGCGAGTCCGGTTGCGGTAAGACCACCGTGGGTCGTACCATCCTGCATCTGTACAAACCCACTGCCGGTGAGATCTGGTATAACGGTAAGAAGCTGGAAACCGCCCAGGATATCCGGGAGTTCCGGAAAAAGGCAACGATGGTTTTCCAGGACCCCTATTCTTCTTTGAACCCTCGTATGACCGTTGCGGATATTATCGGCGAGCCTCTGGATGTACATAAATTGTACGCCACAAAAGAGGAGCGCAAGGAGCGTATTCTGGAATTGATGAGCCACGTGGGTTTGAACAGTGAGCATGCTGCCCGCTATGCCCATGAGTTTTCCGGCGGTCAGCGCCAGCGTATCGGCATCGCCCGGGCATTGGCGGTCAATCCCGACTTTATTGTTTGTGATGAGCCGGTTTCCGCGCTGGACGTTTCCATTCAGGCGCAGGTTATCAATATGTTTGATGAGTTGCAGGAAAAACTGGGCCTGACCTACCTGTTTATTGCCCATGACTTGCTGGTGGTCCGTCATATTTCTGACCGTATCGCTGTGATGTATCTGGGTAAGGTGGTAGAGCTTGCCGATGCCAAGACCATTTATGAGCATCCTCTGCATCCTTATTCCAAGTCCCTGCTGTCTGCCGTGCCGGTGCCCGATCCCAAGATCGCCCGGGCAAACCAGCGGATCATGCTGGAAGGCGACATCCCCAGCCCCCTGAACGCACCCTCCGGCTGCCCCTTCCGCACCCGTTGCCCCCATGCAACGGAGCAGTGCGCTGCCGAGATGCCTGCCTTCAAAGAGGTGGAAAAGGGTCACTTCGTAGCCTGCCATCGGGTGGCAGAGGTCAACTGAGGTTGATCCTGTAATCTTTTGACAATATGTATGCGGACAGTTCCTTTTGGATCTGCCGGGCGTATTGTAAATAAATCAGCGGGCCGATAGGTCTGCTAAAAAATGAAAGGAAGAACCGATATGAAGAAGATTCTTGCATTGGTACTGGTCCTTGCGCTGTGTCTGTCTCTGGCTGCCTGTGGCAACAAGAAGGACAACAAGGATGGTACATCCCTGTCCGTATGTCTGGCTTCCGAGCCCGATACTCTGGACCCCGCACTGAACTCTGCTGTTGACGGTGCTACCATGGTTTCCCACCTGTTCTCCGGCCTGGCCAAGTGGTCTCAGGACAAGGACGGCAAGCTGGTGATCGTGGCTGATGCTGCCAAGGAGCTGGTTGCAGGCGTTAACAATGCCGACGGCACTGTTACCTATACCTACACCCTGCGTGACGGCATGAAGTGGTCTGACGGCAAGGACGTCACCGCTGCTGACTTCGCTTTTGCATGGAATCGCGCTGCTTCCCCCGCTCTGTCCGGCGACTACAACTACATGTTCGACGTCGTTAAGGGCTATGCTGAGATGTGGGAGACCCGCGAGACCGATCAGAAGGACGAAGAGGGTAATGTCATCGAAGAGTTCGTTAACCCCAATGCCAAGCTGGCTGTTGAGGCTGTTGACGCCAAGACCTTGAAGGTCACTCTGAACAACGCTGTTTCTTACTGGAACGAGCTGTTGGCTTTCCCCGTATATTTCCCCGTCCGTGAGGATGTTGTTGCTGATGAGAGCTGGGCTACCAAGCCTGAGACCTATATCTGCAACGGTGCTTACACCATCACCGCTTGGGAGCACGACAGTGTCATCACCCTGACCAAGAACGCCAACTACTTTGACGCTGACAAGGTCACTCTGGACACCTTGAACTGCTACCTGTCCGACGATACCACCAATATGCTGACCAACTTCAAGAACGGCGATTGGGCTATGATCGACGACGTTCCCACCAACGAAATGGCTACTCTTGCCAAGGACTATGCTTCCGAGTATAAGGTTGTTGGCCAGATCGGTACTTACTACGTCAACTGGAATGTAAATCAGAACATCCTGCCCAAGGACAGCACTCTGACCGGTGTTGAGGCTGAGGCTGCTGAGGCTGAAATCCGCGCTGCTATCGGCCTGCTGTTCGACCGTAACTACATTGTCGAAGAGATCGGTCAGGCCGGTCAGGTTCCCGCTCCTGCCTTCGTGGCTATGGGTATGACCGACACCGACGGCTCCGAGTTCTATAAGAACTCCGGCAGCAGCGACAAGTTCGACGGTTACTATGATGTTTCCAAGGCCGCTTACGAGGCGAACTACGCTTCTGCTGTGGCTACATTGAAGAAGTACTACAAGTTTGACGAGGCTACCCAGAAGTTCACTGACTTCCCCGCCATTACATTCCTGTACAATACTTCTGACGCTCACAAGGCCATTGGTGAGTATCTGGCCGCGCAGCTGGCTGGCGTGGGCATCACCATGAACCTGGAAAATCAGGAGTGGAACACCTTCCTGAACACCCGTAAGAACGGCGACTACGCTGTTGCACGTAACGGCTGGCTGGCTGACTACAACGATCCCATCTGCTTCCTGGATATGTGGACCACCGTCTCCGGTAACAACGACGTGCAGTTCGGCAAGGGCGACCATGCTGCTTTGAAGATGTATGATCTGGACCTGACCGGTCTGGGCTATCAGACTAAGGTCGAGGACGGCACCTGGGCAGAGACCTATGACGTTCTGATCGCTGCTATCAAGGCTGAGACCGACAACGTCAAGCGCTACAAGCTGATGCACATCGCTGAGGATATGCTGATGAGCACCGGTTGTATCGTACCTCTGTACTACTACACCGACATCTACATGATCGATGATGCCGTCAACGGCTTCTTCTGCAACCCCCTGGGCTACAAGTACTTCATGTACTGCACCATTGCAGAGAAGTAAAAACAGATAAGCCATTGGCTAAATAATGTTTCCTCCCCGAAGGCTTTCCTTCGGGGAGGTTTTTAATGCCTTGACAAACGGGTGTAGGATGAGAAAATATATAATCTTGAATTATTAAATGTTATGTTATATAATGAATGCGTATTTTGTCGTAAGATTGTGTGGTGAAAAGCTTGAAAACCATGGGCAAAAAAATTACAAGAGAAAAAGAGACCGGACGATTTTATACGCCTGCATTTATGGTGGACTGCATATTGGACCTGTCAGGCTATTGCGGAGATACCATACTAGGCAAACATGTTATTGATAACAGTTGCGGTGACGGCGCGTTTTTGTGCCGGATCGTGTCTCGGTATTGCGCGGCGTTTTTAAGTTTATCTCAGAATAAAGAGACACTCAAAAAGGAATTGGAAACCTATATCCACGGAATCGAAATAGAAGTTACGGAACAACGCAAGTGCATTGAAAAGATGTCCTGTGTTGCGGAAAGTTTTGGCGTATGCGATGTGAAATGGGATGTGATGTGCGCGGATGCCATGCTTGTGGAAGCCTATGATGGCAAAATGGATTTCGTTTTGGGTAACCCTCCCTATGTACGGGTTCATAATTTGGGAGAAAACTTTGACGAAATCAAAAAATTTGCATTTTCTCAGAACGGAATGACCGATCTGTTCATCGTGTTTTATGAATTGGGCATCCGGATGTTGGGTCAAAACGGCATTTTGGGTTATATCACACCCAGTTCGTACTTTAACAGCATCGCAGGTGCGTATATGAGAAAGCATTTGGTTGCAAATAATCTTCTGAAAAAAGTGGTAGATTTGCAGCATTTCCAAGCTTTTTCGGCAACCACCTATACGGCTGTCACAGTTCTGCAAAAGGGTTATGAAGGCGGTAGTGTTGATTATTACAGATTCAATGCAAATAGTCTCATGCCATACTACGTGGATACCCTTGCGCCCGATGATTATTATATAGCAGGTGATTTTTATTTTGCGCCCAGAGAAGATCTGGATGTTTTAAGAAAAATATACGCAAACACGGCAAAAAGCGATGTCTTTGTGAAAAATGGATACGCCACCTTATGCGATCCGGTGTTTGTACATGATTTTGATTTCCAGTCACCCTATATCATACCGGTGGCAAAAGCATCAAAGGGTATTGTACAAAAAATTTGTTTCCCTTATGATAAAAACGGCGTTTTGATTGAGGAAGATCAATTGAAACGAGACACTTCTCTTTATGCGTATTTAACAGAGCATAAAGAAAAACTGCTCAGTCGCAGCAATGAAAAAGATCCGGATAAGTATTGGTATGCATTTGGACGCAGTCAGGCGATCAGCGATACCTTCTGCGAGAAAATGGCAATCAATTCTTTGCTGCGCAATGAAGCGGATTTTAAGTTTACAAAAGCGCCGTGCGGCACAGGCGTGTATGGCGGGCTGTATATTGTCAGTAAAACCATACCTTTGGAAACGGTTTCCGATGCTTTGAAAACCAAAGAGTTTTTCGCGTTTGTTATGCTGCTGGGCAAATACAAAAGCGGAGGTTATTATACCTTTTCTTCCAAAGATGTTAAAAAATATTTGGACTATAAATTTGCTGATAACGGAGGCTTGCTATGTTAAGCAATCAACAATTTTTGGATGTGATCCGGGCATCTTTTAAAACATATTTGTCTATTGATACGTCCCGCAGTACGGCAAAATTAAAGGTGCTGCACGGCAATATAGCAAAAGATATCAGGGAGTTGTTTGGTCCTCAGTACACGGTGCTGTCCCAGGGGATCGGCAACGATTCCGAAGGCAGCATTCAGGGCAGGTATTATCCGAAAAATGTTGATATTACTGTCAGCAAAAACGGAAAACCCGTAGCAGGTTATGCGGTGAAATTTGTAATGCGGAACTACTCCCAGAATAGCAACAATTATTTTGAAAATATGCTGGGTGAAACCGCCAATATTCGTGCGAATGGCGTTCCGTATTTCCAGATTTTTATTATTTTTGAAAAAGTTCCGTATTACAAAAACGGAGGCGCGTTTCAGAAATACGACGTCTTGACCAAGCATAATTTGGAAAAGTATTTTGCACTTTCCAAAGATGATCCGGCTTCGTTCCTGCATACGCCGGATAAAACGCTTTTTGTTGTTTTGCGCTTGAAAGAAAAGACTTCTGATTATCATTTTGTCAACTCAAAGGATTATGCGCAATACTATAATTCGGTTATCAACGATGCTGATTTGCTGGCTTATTCAGAGAAAATTGAGGATACATTTGATGATAGCGTGATTCTCAATGATTACGAAAAGTTTATGAAAAAGACCTACTATATTGCCGAGGGAAGATTAAAATAACATAATTACTTGTGTTGCAAGCGGTATAGATGGAAACAGGCAGTCACCTACTGGGCGACTGCCTGTTTTATAAGAATCTGCGGGCGTAACCGCATCGGCGGCAAAGGGGTTCTGCCGCTTCTTTTCGGGAGAAGCCTTCGTAGATGGCTTTTGCACGGGGCGATGTTAGAATTTGCTCCATGTCCTGCTGGAACAGATTTCCCAGCGCCAGATCTCCTTCGTGATCCAGACAGCAGGGGACAGCTGTGCCGTCGCACAGGATGCCCAGCTGATCCCGCAGACCATAGCAGAACATATGTTGACTGCCCTCCGGCGCTTGCAGATCCGGCCAGTCAAATTTGTCTCCGTGTTCCAGATAGGTGCGGTGGGCAAGGCGGGTGCCTCTTGCTTCGGTAACCCACGGTTCCGGAAAGGCGGTACGCAAGGCGGTAAGGATTTCTTGGTTTTTTCGGTCTGCGCCGCCTTGATTCCATAGCCGGTAAACCACCAGCTTTTCTCCTTTGGCTGCCTGACCAAAGGCAAAACAGTCGGCAAGGTATTGATTAAAAGGGGTGTCAAAATCGTTGGCTTCAAAGGCGTGGAGGGAGATGTTGACTTTGTGCAGGGCGGGGGAGGACAGCAGCAGCGCCTGCTGCCGGGCAAGGAGTGTGCCGTTGGTGGTGAGGATTACCCGAAATCCGTGCCGGTGGGCGATATCCAGAAAATCTCCCAGTTGAGGGTGGCACAGTGGCTCGCCCATGAGATGGAAGTACAGATAATCTGTGTAGGGGCGGAGCTTGGGGGCAAGGACGGCAAATTCTTCCGGGGTCATCCGCTTCTTGGGACGCCGGGTGCCGGGACAGAATGCGCAGCTTAAATTGCACAGGTTGGATATTTCTACATAGATTTTCTGAAAACGCATACGGCCGCCTCCCTTTTTGGTTTAGTATAGCATATTTTTGCCGGTTTTTCCAGTTGCTCTTGTAAAATGGCAAAATTTGTGTTAAACTAAATTGGTTTATTATGGTTAGTACCCTTTTGGGAGGAAAGTTATGTCAACTTTAAAGGAAGAAATCAGCCGTCGCCGGACCTTTGCCATCATCTCGCACCCGGACGCCGGTAAAACCACCTTGACGGAGAAATTCCTGCTGTACGGCGGCGCAATCGCTCAGGCAGGTGTGGTTAAGGGTAAGAAAAATTCCCGCGCCGCCACTTCTGACTGGATGGAGATCGAAAAGCAGAGAGGTATTTCCGTTACCTCTTCTGTCATGCAGTTTCAGTATGGTGGTTTCTGCATTAACATTTTGGACACCCCCGGTCACCAGGACTTTTCTGAGGACACCTACCGGACGCTGATGGCAGCGGATTCCGCGGTGATGGTCATTGACGGCGCAAAGGGCGTAGAGCCTCAGACCCGGAAGCTTTTCAAGGTCTGCGCCATGCGGCATATTCCCATTTTCACCTTTATCAACAAGATGGACCGGGAGACCCAGGATCCCTTCGATCTGTTGGACGAGGTGGAACGGGAGTTGGGCATTGAGACCTATGCCATGAACTGGCCCATTGGCTGCGGCAAGGATTTTCAGGGCGTGTACGACCGTCAGAAGAGCCAGCTGCTTTTCTTCTCCGGTCTCAACGGCAAAGCCAAGGCAGAGAAGTTGGCTGTGGATCTGTACGACAGCAAGGTTGCCGAGCTTCTGGATAGCGAAGCCAAGCATCAGCAGCTGATCGATGATGTGGAGCTTTTGTCTGCCGGGCGGGAAATGGATATGGAAGCGGTGCAAAACGGCCAGCTTTCCCCGGTGTTTTTCGGTTCAGCGCTGACCAATTTCGGCATAGAACCCTTCTTGGAAAATTTCTTGCAACTGACTCCGCCGCCCCTGCCCCGGGTCTCCGATCAGGGCCTGGTGGATACCTTTGATCCGGATTTTTCGGCGTTTGTGTTTAAAATTCAAGCCAATATGAATAAGGCCCATCGGGATCGGCTTGCCTTTATGCGGATCTGCTCCGGCAGGTTTCAGCGGGACGCGGAATATTACCACATGCAGGGCGGTCGGAAGATGCGGTTGTCCCAACCGCAGCAATTGATGGCAGCGGAGCGGGAAATTGTGGATGAAGCTTATGCCGGCGACGTGATCGGTGTTTTTGACCCGGGCATCTTTGCCATTGGTGATACCATCACCGTGCCGGGCAAAAAGTTCCTTTATTCCGGTATTCCCACCTTCGCGCCGGAGCATTTCTGCCGGGTTTCTGCCAAGGATTCCATGAAGCGGAAGCAGTTTGTCAAGGGCACAGAGCAGATCGCCCAGGAGGGCGCGATTCAGATTTTCAAAGTGCCCAATTCCGGTATGGAAGAGGTGATCGTGGGCGTGGTTGGCACGCTGCAATTTGACGTATTCCAGTATCGGATGAAGAATGAGTATGGTGTGGACTTGCGGATGGATATGCTTCCCTATGAGGAGATCCGTCTCATCGAAAGCTATCCCGGAGAAATGTCCGACCTGAATCTGGGCAGCGATGCAGAGCTTTTGGAAGATTACCGGGGACGGAACCTGCTGGTGTTTAGTAGCTTCTGGGCCATTGACTTTACCTGCAAGCGGAATCCCGGCCTGAAACTGGCGGAGATCGTAGTGGAGGAAGGCTAAAACAGGCGTTAGGGCACACAAAGGACGTACAAAAAGCTCCTTATATAAAAAAATAAAACTGCGGTTTGCTGTTGGGCAAACCGCAGTTTTTCGTTGTTACATTTTTTCCGGGGCGGAGAAGCCCAGAATGTCGATGCAGGTTTCCAGCACCTTTTTGGCAAGGGCGATGAGGCTGATGTAGCCTGCTTGCAAAGCTTTGTCCTCTTCGGTGAGGATCCGGGTCTCGTGATAGAACTTGTTCACTGCACCTGCCAGCTCATAGATATAGGCGCAGATCAGGTTGGGGGAGGAGGCTTTTAAGGCGCTTTCCAATGCGGGCGCTGCTTTGGTAATGGCGATCATTAGATCTTTGGCGTAGATGTTGGCGGGGACTTGCATGGGCAGATTCTCCCATGCGCCGTACTTGGTAAGAATGGACTTGACACGGACGATGGTGTAGAGGATATACGGTCCGGTGTTGCCCTCAAAGGCGGCAAAGCGCTCCATGTCGAAGTTGTAGTCTTTGGTAGGCTGGTTACTTAGATCACCGTATTTCAGCGCCGCCATGGCGATCTTGGCGGTGGTGGCTTCCACTTGGTCAGCATCTACGATCTGATTCTCCACCACCTTTGTCCGGACGAAATCGGTCATATCGGCGATGAGCTGTTCCAGTCGGAGCACGCCACCGTCCCGGGTCTTGAAGGGCTTGCCGTCAGCGCCGTTCATGGTACCAAAGCCAACGTGTTCCAGCTCCGTTTCCGGGGTAACGATGCCCGCCAGTCTTGCGGCGCGGAACACCTGCTCAAAGTGCAGATTCTGCCGCTTATCGGTGACGTAGAGCATCTTGTTGGGCTTCCAGTCCTGCATACGCTGGACCATGGTGGCAAGGTCGGTGGTGGCATAAATGGAAGAACCGTCGGACTTCACCAGAATACAGGGAGGCATCTCCTTTTTGTCTCCCTCCTGCGCCACGGGAATGACCCATGCGCCTTCGGACTGCACCGCAATACCCCGGGCTTTCATATCCGCCACCATATCGGGAATATAGGGATCAGCATCGCTTTCGCCCAGCCACTGCTCAAAGTAGACTTCCAGATTGTCGTAATTCTTTTTCAGATCCGAAACGGAAACGTTCATGATGTGCTGCCACAGCGCCCGGTAGCCCCGGCGCCCCTGCTGCAATTCCAGTGTTGCCTGATGGGCGGCGTGGGAAAATGCCGGGTCTGCCTTTTTGGCAGAGGCGGTGGGGTAGATCTCTTCCAGCTCATCCACTGTAAAGGGGGCGGATTTTGGGTACTCGCCAGTGAAATTCTCGTCAAAATAGGGGAGGTCCGGCTGACGTTCCCGCAGTTCGGCAATGATCAGTCCCATTTGCAGACCCCAGTCACCCAGATGAACGTCGCCAATGGTGTGGTAGCCTAAAAATTTGTGCAGGCGTTTCAGCGCCTCACCGATGATAGCAGGGCGCAGGTGACCGATGTGCAGAGGCTTTGCCACGTTGGCACCGCCGTAGTCCACCACAATGGTCTGCCCGGCACCGATCTTTTCAACGCCAAAATCCGGAGCGGTACGCATTTCTTCCAAATAACCTTGTAGGAATTGATCCGACAGTTTCAGGTTGATAAAGCCGGGCATCACTGCCTCGCACATGGAAAAATCGTCCTTATCCAGTTTTTCTGCCACGGCATTTGCAATGGCAATGGGGGCGCATTTATACTGCTTGGCGGCAGACAGCGCGCCGTTGCACTGATATTCGCACAGGTCCGGGCGGTTGGAAACGGTGACCCGACCGAAGGCGGCATCGTAGCCAGCATCGGAAAAGGCCTGCTGCATTTTCTCAGTGATGATATCCAAGATTTTTTTCATAAGTTGCTTCCTCCTCTATGTATGTCATACAGAGAAATGTAGGGCGGGGGTTTACTCCCGCCGAGAGATTTTGGATATTGTGCGGCGGGACCAAGGCCCCGCCCTACAATAGGATTATGCGTTTTCTTTCTGCTGGGCTTGCCATTCCAGGAATTCGTCGTAAGTGCCGTAGCGGTCGATGATGGTGCCGTCCGGCTGGAAGGCAATGACCCGGTTACAGGTGGAGGTGAGCATTTCGTGGTCGTGGGAGGCAAGGAGCACCACGCCATCAAAGGCTTCCAGCCCCTTGTTCACCGCCTGAATGGATTCCATATCCAAGTGGTTGGTGGGCTGGTCCAGCAGCACCACATTGGCGCCGGAAAGCATCATTTTGCTGAGCATACAGCGGACTTTTTCGCCGCCGGACAGTACGTCCACAGGCTTGAAAACATCGTCGCTGCCAAAGAGCATACGCCCCAGGAAGCCACGCAGGTACACATCGTCTTTTTTCACGGAATACTGCCGCAGCCAGTCCACCAGCTCCATTTTGTTGCCTTCAAAATATTCGGTATTGTCTTTGGGCAGGTAGCTGCGGATGGTGGAAACGCCCCATTTTACAGATCCCTCGTCCGGTTCCAATTCTCCCATCAGCACCTTGAACAGAGCGGTTTGCGCCAGTTCGTTTTCACCCACAAAGGCGATCTTATCGGTGCGGTTTACGGAGAAATAGACCTTATCCAGAAGCTTCACACCGTCCACGGTGACGGATACATCGTTGACAGTGAGCACGTCCTTGCCCAGTTCACGCTCCGGCATAACGCCCACGAAGGGATAGCGGCGAGTGGAGCAGGGCATCTCTTCCACGGTCAGCTTGTCCAACAGCTTCCGGCGGGCAGTAGCCTGCTTTGCCTTACTCTTGTTGGCGGAGAACCGCTGGATGAACAGTTGCAGTTCTTCGATTTTTTCCTGATTCTTCTTGTTTTTGTTGCGGATCATGGCCTGCACCATCTGGGAGGATTCGTACCAGAAGTCGTAGTTACCCACGTACATTTTAATCTTGCCGTAGTCGATATCCACGGTGTGGGTGCAGACGGTGTTCAGGAAGTGCCGGTCGTGGGACACGGCGATGACCATACCGGGGAAGTCCAGCAGGAAGTCTTCCAGCCAGTTGATGGCTTCAATGTCCAAGTTGTTGGTAGGCTCGTCCAGCATGATAATGTCGGGATTGCCGAACAATGCTTGCGCCAGCAGCACCTTCACCTTCAAACGGGGGTCGGTATCGCCCATGATATCGTAGTGCAGATCTGTGGGGATGCCCAGACCTTGCAGCAGGCGGGATGCGTCGGATTCCGCTTCCCAGCCATCCATCTCGGCAAACTCCGCTTCCAGTTCTGCGGCGCGGATGCCGTCCTCATCGGAAAAGTCCTCTTTTTCGTAAATGGCATCCTTTTCCTTCATCACGTCATACAGGTGCTGATTGCCCATGATGACCGTGTCCATAACGGTATATTCGTCGTATGCGTTCTGGTTCTGTTTCAGCACAGACACACGCTTGTCCGGGTCTACGGTGATGGCGCCGGAGGTGGAGTCCAGCTCTCCTGTGAGAAGCCGCAGGAAGGTGGATTTGCCTGCGCCGTTGGCGCCGATGATGCCGTAGCAGTTGCCCGGCAGAAATTGCAGATCCACATGCTGGAACAGCCATTGACCGCCGAATTGCATACCCAAATTGCTCACTGTAATCATTGAAAAAACCTCTCATAAGCACATAATAATTCATTATAATTGTAGCAGAAAATCCGGAATAATCAAGGGGAAATCTTCCAAATGTGAATATTCCAAAAACTTTCCCCCAAGGGGTTGCATTTTTTGACAGGTGTGGTATAATTTTAGCACTCGATAAAAAAGAGTGCTAAGAAAGGAAGATGTATTATGGCAAAGAAAAAGTTCAAAGCAGAATCCCAACGACTGCTGGATCTGATGATCAATTCTATCTACACCCATCAGGAGATCTTCCTCCGGGAGATCCTTTCCAACGCCAGCGATGCCATCGACAAGCTGGCATATACCGCGCTGACCGATGATAAGGTAGGCATCAACCGGGACGGGTTTGCCATCACCATCACCCGGGATCAGAAGGCGGGAACACTGACGGTGTCTGATAACGGTATCGGTATGACCAAGGAAGAGATGGAGGAAAATCTAGGTACTATTTGCAAGTCCGGTTCTTTGGGCTTTAAGCAGCAGATGGAGAAGAATGAGGATATTGATATCATCGGCCAGTTTGGCGTTGGTTTTTATGCGTCTTTTATGGTGGCGCAGAAGGTTACGGTGATTTCTAAGAAATACGGCGAGGATACCGCGTGGAAATGGGTGTCCGACGGCGCGGACGGCTATACCATGGAAGAAACCACCCGTGAGACTGCCGGTACGGATGTGATCATGTCCTTGAAGGCAGATACTGAGGATGAGAAGTACTCCCGGTTCTTGGAGGAGTACGAGATCCGCCAGCTGGTGAAGAAGTATTCCGATTATATCCGCTATCCCATTCGCATGGAGGTAAGCAAATCCCGGAAGAAGGCCGATTCTCCTGAGGACAAGCCGGAATACGAAAGCTATATGGAGGAGGATACCCTCAATTCTATGATCCCTCTGTGGCAGCGGGCGAAGAAGGACGTGACCGAGGAGGAGTATACCCAGTTTTATCGGGAGCGGTTCATGGATTATGCAAAGCCTTTGCGGACGGTCCATACCAGCGCAGAGGGCGCGGTGTCCTATAAGGCGCTGCTGTATATTCCCGGCAAAGCGCCCTTTGATTTCTATTCCAAGGATTTTAAGCGGGGGTTGCAGCTGTATTCTTCCGGCGTGATGATCATGGAAAGCTGTGAGGATCTGGTGCCGGAATACTTCCAGTTTGTCCGGGGTGTGGTGGATTCTCAGGATCTGTCTTTGAATATCAGCCGTGAGTTGCTTCAACACAACCGCCAGCTGACCATCATTGCCAAAAACATTGAGAAGAAAATCAAGTCCGAACTGAAAAATATGCTGGATAATGATCGGGAAACCTATGAGACCTTCTTTGCTGCCTTTGGCCGTCAGCTGAAATTCGGCGTGGTGGCGGATTACGGTACCCATAAGGAAGCTACCCAGGATCTTTTGCTGTTCTATTCCCATAAGCAGGGCAAGCTGATCACCCTGAAAGAGTATGTGGACACCATGGCAGAGGGGCAGGAGAAGATCTACTATATCGCTGGCGAAAGCACCGACCGTCTTGGCAAGCTTCCCCAGGTCAGACTTTTGGCGGATAAGGGTTATGATGTGCTGATGTGCACCGATGAGGTAGATGAGTTTGTGACCCAGACCATGATGACCTATGGGGAAAAGGCATTCTGTAACGCCGCCACCGAAGACCTTGGTTTGCAGAGTGAGGATGATAAAAAGGAACTGGAAGAGAAGGCGGAGGCCATGAAGGGGCTTTTGACCTTTGTGAAGGAAACCCTGGGTGAGGATGTGCAGGAGGTCAAGCTTTCCGGCAATCTGGGAGACAGTCCTGTGATGGTGACCCCGGGCAACGGCATGAGCTTTGAAATGGAGAAGTATATGCGCCGGGCAAATCCGGACATTCCCTTCCCCTCCCAGCGGATTCTGGAATTGAATCCGGAGCATCCTGCTGTGCAGGCCATGCAGTCGGCTATGGTGGGCGATACCCAAAAGGCAAAGGATTATGCGCTTTTGCTCCACGGACAGGCGCTGTTGATGGCAGATCTGCCCCTGCCCGACCCCGTAGCGTATACCCAGCTTGTATGTAAGTTGATGCAATAAGCCACAAATGAAACAGGCGTGCCGCGCGGCATGCCTGTTTCATTTGTGGCAGGTATTTTTTGAAAATAGCTTGCTATTTTTCCGAATTTCTTATACAATAAACAAAATGTTTGATCTTCCCCAAGGGATGGAAAAGAGGCGTAGAAAGATGAAGCTTGGTTACGATAACGATAAATACATTCGCACCCAGTCTGCCCACATTCGGGAGCGGATCGCCCAGTTCGGCGGCAAGCTGTATCTGGAATTCGGCGGTAAGCTGTACGACGACAATCATGCGTCACGGGTTTTGCCCGGTTTTCAGCCGGACAGTAAGCTGCGGATGCTGCTGCAATTGAAAGATCAGGTGGAGATGGTCATTGCCATCAACGCCGATGATATTGAAAAGAATAAGATTCGCGGTGATCTGGGTATTACCTATGATCGGGATGTGATTCGTCTGATTGATGTGTTCCGGGATTTCGGTCTGTACGTGTCCAGCGTGGTGCTGACCCGCTTCTCCGGACAGAGTATGGCAAAGGCGTTCCGGGAGCGGTTGGAAGCCATGGATATCAAGGTTTATCATCATTATGATATTCCAGGCTATCCTGCCAATATTGCCCACATTGTCAGCGATGAAGGCTATGGCAAGAATGAATTCATTGAAACCACCCGTTCTTTGGTGGTGGTTACCGCGCCGGGTCCCGGCAGCGGCAAGCTGGCTACCTGCATGAGCCAGCTGTATCATGAGCATAAGCGGGGGATTCACGCGGGCTATGCCAAGTTTGAGACCTTCCCTGTATGGAATCTGCCCCTGAATCATCCAGTAAATCTTGCCTATGAAGCGGCAACTGCCGATCTTTCCGATGTAAATATGATCGACCCCTTCCATTTGGAGGCATACGGAAAGACCACCGTAAATTACAACCGGGATGTGGAAGCATTCCCGGTGCTGAAAACCATGTTTGAGCGGATCTTAGGGGAGTGCCCCTACAAATCTCCCACAGATATGGGCGTGAATATGGTGGGTAATTGTATTGTAGATGATGCGGTGTGTCGGGAGGCATCCTGTCAGGAGATCGTCCGTCGTTACTACACTGCGTTGTGCGATGAAAAGCAGGGCAAGGCGGAGCACAGCCAGATTCTGAAATTAGAGCTTCTGATGAAGAAGGCGGAAGTGACCGAGGATGCTCGGCGGGTGGTAAAGCCTGCGCTGGAACGGGCGGAGCAGACCGGAAAGCCTGCGGCGGCTATGGAATTGTCCGATGGCAGGATCGTTACCGGCAAGACGTCCAGCTTGCTGGGCGCATCGGCTGCGCTGCTGCTGAATGCGTTGAAGACCTTGGCGGGGATCGACGATGATCTGCATTTGATCGCGCCGGAGGTCATTGATCCCATTCAGCATTTGAAAGTGGATCATTTGGGCAATCGCAACCCTCGCCTGCACACCGATGAGGTGCTGATCGCCTTGTCTATCTGCGCCGCCACGGATCCCAGAGCGGAGCAGGCTATGGAACAGCTGGGGAAGCTCCGGGGCTGCGAGGTTCATTCTTCTGTAATTCTCTCTCCCGTGGATGAGAAGATATTCAAGCGGTTGGGTGTGAATCTTACTTGCCAACCCAGATATAAAGGATAAGCAAACGGCAGCCGGTTTCTTCCGGCTGCCGTGTTTTATATTGTCATGCTTGGCTGAATAAGGCATCAATGGAGGCAAAAGTGTACCCTTCGGCTTCCCATTTGGTCAGCAACTCGTCCAGGATCTCTGCATTGGTAGCGGAGGTGGAGTGAAGCAGCACCACCGCGCCATTGTGGATCCGGGGTAGTAGCTTTTCAAAAGCTTGCTCCTTGGTGGGCTGGGCGTCGTTGTTCCAGTCCACATAGGCAAGGCTCCAAAATACCGTCTTATAGCCAAGATCCTTCGCCATTTGCAGGTTTTCCTGACTGTAAATTCCCTGGGGTGGGCGGTAGTATTTGGGAAGCGCTTTGCCGGTGGTGTCTTTGAACAGAACTTCCAGATCCTGTAATTCCTTAGTAAAGGCATCTTTGTCCGTCAGCTTGCTCATGTCAAGGTGGTGCATGGTGTGGTTGCCTACGATGTGCCCCTCTTCCACCATGCGGCGGACCAGATCGGCGTTCTTTTCTATGTAGTTGCCCACCAGGAAAAAGGCGGCGGGGGCGTTGTGCTTTTTCAGCACATCCAGAATTTTTTCCGTGCAGCCGTTTTCGTAGCCGGAATCAAAGGTCAGGTAGATCACCTTTTGGGAGGTATCCCCCAGATAGGCAGCGTCGTACCGCTGCAACTGCCGGGCATCTGCCGCGCCGGTGGGCGGCTGCCCTTGGGCCTGAAAGGATAATCCCCAGGCCCCGGTTTCCAAGGCAAGTCCCCAGAATTGGGTTACCGCCAGCACGATTGCGGCGCAGACCGCGCCCAAGGCAATCCAAAAATCTTTTTTCCCCATAGAACATCCCTCCTGGGACAGTCTATGGGGAAATCTTTTGTAATATACGTTTGGTAAGCTGCCGGGCGAGAATCAGTTTTACAATGTCCGCGGGCAGATAGATCAGAAGGCATTGGATCAAAATGATGCCCAAAGTGCCGGACCCCCCGGCGGCTACATAGAACCGATAATACCAAAGGCTTCCAAAACAGTAGCAGATCAGAAGACCTGCTGCCATGGCGATGATATGTCGGCGGGGGAATAGGGAAGTGAGTAGCCAGTAGACAAGACCGCACGCCAGAAAACCGGTGAGATAACCGCCGGTGGCGCCCAGCAGCGCCCCTATGCCGCCCCGGAAGCCGGAGAATACCGGGACACCCACAGCGCCCAGCAAAAGATATACAAGAATGGTGATACTGCCCAGCTTTCCTCCCAAAACCCCAAGACACAGGAAAATCCCGAAGGTTTGCAAGGTGATGGCCACGTCGCCTATGGGGACGCTGAGCCATGCGCACAGCGCCAAAAGGGCGGAAAACATTCCGCAAAGTGCCATATTTTTTGCTTTCATGCCCGCACCTCCCAATCTGATGACTAGCATATCAAAGTATGCGGGGAATGTCAAAGGGTTTCTCGGGAGGATTTGCGAAAGTGCTGAAATTTTCTGCAATTTTTTGTGATTTTTTCTAAAATTTCTATTGACAAGCGGGGAATATGGTGGTATCATAATCGGGCACGCATAGGGGATACTATGCGCTTGCACTGCGATGATGCAGGAGATTGCGCCCAAAAGGCGGTAACTTCTGCGGAGTATGTCCGGTCATCGGGCGGCTGAACTGTTCTGTTTGCGCTGCGTATATCGCTGCGGCAGGAAAGGGGTCGGCCTTGCGTCGGCCATTTTTCTTGGCTCAGAGTGATACGCACGGTGGCGTTAACAAATCGGTTCGACCGTACCCAGAGTACCTAAGCAAACTGAGTACGAAAATCAAGGAGGAAACAAAAACCATGGCAAATCAGGAAATGATTCGCATCCGGCTGAAAGCGTATGACCATCAGCTCATCGATTCCAGCGCAGCAAAGATCGTAGAGACCGCAAAGCGCAACGGCGCTGCTGTCTCCGGCCCCATCCCCCTGCCCACCAAGAAGGAAGTCGTTACCATCCTTCGCGCTGTTCATAAGTATAAGGACAGCCGTGAGCAGTTCGAGCGCAGAACCCATAAGAGATTGATCGATATCCTCAACCCCAACCAGAAGACCGTTGAGGCTCTGATGAGCCTGGATCTTCCCGCTGGCGTTGAGATAGAGATAAAGCTGTAATCCTTATACATTATAATATAAGGATTCGCCGCTGCCCGCACTGAAAAGCATCGGGCGACGGGTCATGTTGGCGAGCGTTCCCAATGCGCCGTCAACCAATAACCTAAAAAGGAGAAAACCAAACATGCAGAAAGCAATCATCGGCAAGAAAGTGGGTATGACCCAGATCTTCGATGAGACCGGCAAGGTGATTCCTGTTACCGTTGTGGAAGCAGGTCCCTGCACCGTTACTCAGAAGAAGACCATCGAAACCGACGGCTATGAGGCCGTCCAGCTGGGCTTCGAATCCATCAAGGAATCCAAGCTCACCAAGCCTGAGGCAGGCCACCTGAAAAAGGCAGGCGTTGAGGCTGTTAAGTATTTGAAGGAGTTCCGTCTGGACGGCGCTGCCGACATGAATGTCGGCGATGTCGTGAAGGCTGATACCTTCGCTGCTGGCGACTGGATCGACGTGACCGGTATTTCCAAGGGCCACGGCTACCAGGGCGTCATCAAGCGTCATGGCGCACACCGCACCGATATGACTCACGGCGGCGGTCCTGTGCACCGTCATGCAGGTTCTATGGGCGCTTCCTCCCATCAGTCCCGTATCTTCCCCGGCAAGATTGGCGCCGGTCAGATGGGCAATGAGCAGGTCACCATCGAGAACCTGGAAATCGTTAAGGTAGATGCAGAGCTGAACATGATCGTTATCCGCGGCGCCATCCCCGGCCCCAAGGGCGGTCTGGTCTACATCCGGAATACTGTGAAGACCCACAAGGTAAAGCAGGCCGGCGCAGACATCAGCAAGAACCCGCAGAAGGCTTCCGGCAGAAATCCCCAGAAGGCTTCCGCAAGAAATGGCTAAGGAAAGGAGATCTTGAACAATGCTTAAAACCAATGTTTACAATATGTCCGGTGAGCTGGTTGGCGAGATCGAACTCTCCGAAGCAGTATTCGGTATTACCCCCAACCAGTCCGTGGTTCACGACGTTGTCAAGAACCATCTGGCTAACATGCGTCAGGGCACCCAGTCTGCTCTGACCCGCGCTGAGGTTTCCGGCGGTGGCCGTAAGCCCTGGCGTCAGAAGGGCACCGGCCGTGCCCGTCAGGGTTCCACCCGCGCTCCCCAGTGGACACACGGTGGTATCGTGTTTGCTCCCAAGCCCCGGGATTACAGCTACACCCTGAATAAGAAGGCTCGTCGCCTGGCCTTGAAGTCCGCACTGAGCGCTAAGGCTGCTGAGACCGCAATCGTGGTTATCGACGAGATCAAGATGGACGCACCCAAGACCAAGGAGTTCGCCGCTTTCTTGAAGGCTGTTGGCGTAGAGGGCAAGGCTCTGGTGGTTACCGCCGCTGTTGACGCCAACGTGATCAAGTCCGGCCGTAACATTCCCGGCTGCCAGGTTACCTTCGCCAACCTGCTGAACGTTTACGACATCGTTAACGCAAAGAAGCTGGTTCTGGACAAGGCTGCCCTCCAAAAGATTGAGGAGGTATTCGCATAATGAACACTTACGATATCATCATTAAGCCGGTTATCACCGAGCAATCCATGGCTGATGTTGCTGATAAGAAGTACGTCTTCCAGGTAGCAATCAATGCTAATAAGACCGAGATCAAGGCGGCTGTCGAGGAGATCTTCGGCGTTAAGGTTGCCAAGGTCAACACTGTTCGTATGCAGGGCAAGGTAAAGCGCACCGGCGCTTATCCCGCTGGTCGCCGCGCAGCCTACAAGAAGGCCATCGTTACCCTGACTGCTGATTCCAAGACCATCGAGTTCTTCGAGGGTATGGTTTAAACCAATCTCAATAAAGGAGAGAAACGCAAATGGCTATTAAAACTTTTAAGCCTTACACCCCGTCCAGAAGAAACATGACTGTTTCCGGTTTCGAGGGTGTGGATAAGAAGGCAAAACCTGAGCGTAGCCTGGTTGAGACCTTGAAGAAGAACGCCGGTCGCAACAGCTATGGTCACATTACCGTCCGCCATCGCGGTGGCGGCAACAAGCGGAAGTACCGCATCATCGACTTCAAGCGTCAGAAGCTGGATATGGAAGCTACTGTTGAGCGCTTGGAGTACGACCCCAACCGCAGCGCCTTCATCGCACTCATTAAGTACGAAGACGGCACTCTGAGCTATATCCTGGCTCCCAACGGCTTGAAGGCCGGCGACAAGGTAATTTCCTCTGCCGCTGCTGATATCAAGCCCGGCAACTGCCTGCCCATCGCCAACATTCCTGTTGGTACTGTGATCCACAATGTGGAGTTGCAGCCCGGTCATGGCGCACAGCTGGTCCGCTCCGCCGGTACCGCTGCGCAGCTGATGGCTAAGGAAGGCGAGCTGGCTCAGGTCAGACTGCCCTCCGGCGAAGTTCGCTATATCCGCACCAACTGCACCGCTTGTATCGGTCAGGTCGGTAATGTGGATCATGAGAACATTCACATCGGTAAGGCCGGTCGTACCCGTCATATGGGTATCCGTCCCACCGTCCGCGGTTCTGTTATGAACCCCAATGACCACCCCCACGGTGGTGGTGAGGGCCGCGCTCCCATCGGTCGCTCCGGTCCTGTTACTCCCTGGGGCAAGCCTGCTCTGGGTTACAAGACCCGTAAGACCAAGAACCGCACTGACAAGTTCATTGTCAAGCGCAGAAACAGCAAGTAAGGAGGAAATGATATGTCTAGAAGTATCAAAAAGGGCCCTTTCGTTGCTCCTGAGCTGTACAAGCGCGTGGAGGAACTGAACAAGGCCGGTGAAAAGAAGGTTTTGAAGACCTGGTCCAGAGCTTCCACCATTTTCCCCTCCTTCGTCGGTCACACCATCGCTGTCCACGACGGCCGGAAGCACGTTCCCGTCTATATCACCGAGGATATGGTCGGTCACAAGCTGGGTGAGTTCGTTCCCACCCGTTCCTTCCGCGGTCACTCCGGCAGCAAGACCGCCAATTCCAAGTAAGGAGGTACTGAAATGGAAGCATTTGCACATGTAAAGTACGTCCGTATGTCTCCCCGTAAGGTGAAGCTGGTTTGCGACATGATCCGGGGCAAGGACGTGAAGACCGCCGCTGCATACCTGAGCCAGACCAGCAAGGCCGCTTGCGAGCC
>JBGVON010000065.1:0-2091 GCA_045126495.1 Faecousia sp. | reverse complement strand
CCACTATGTCAGCGTGGACAGATCCGCTGGATGTGCGGACGGACACGGTGGGCTACGCGTTCCCCCATGTGCAGTGTAAGATCGTAGACCCGGAGACCGGCGAGGAAGTTCCCAACGGTGTCAACGGTGAGTTCTGCTCCCGTGGCTACAACACTATGAAGGGCTACTACAAAATGCCACAGGCCACCAAGGATACGGTGGATACGGAAGGCTGGCTCCACTCCGGCGACCTGGCATGCAGGGATGAAAACGGCAACTACCGTATTACGGGCCGCCTTAAGGACATGATCATTCGGGGCGGAGAGAACATTTACCCCAAAGAGATCGAAGAATTTATCTACACCCATCCTGCCGTTAAAGATGTGCAGGTCATCGGTGTGCCGGACAAAAAATACGGCGAGGAGATCTTCGCAAGTATCGTACTGAAAGAACCTGGCTCCATTACGGAGGATGAAATGATCGCCTATATCAAGGCAAGTATGGCACGGCACAAGGTTCCCAGATATGTGGAATTTGTGGATGCCTTCCCCATGAATGCAGCGGGAAAAGTTTTGAAGTACAAGATGCGTCAGGACGCCGCCCAAAGGCTGGGCCTTGTGGGTGACGGCGCGAATACCGCGGACAATCCCAACGGATAAGTAAAACACGCCTTCCTCAGGAAGGCGTGTTTTTAATCTCTCGGATAAATTTGATCGTTCTTGTTCAGAAGTCTTTCCGCTCATTCTGCCAAATATTTTCCGAACATTTGGGAATCCAGCTTTTCCACATACCCCATATCGGTATAACCCAGCTTTTTGAGCAATTTCTGGCTGGGGATATTCTCCCTTTCCGTAAAGCTAATGAATTCCCTGTCCGGCTGTAGGCTATGCAGATATTCGATCAGGCAGGACAGCGCTTCAAAGGCATAGCCCCTTCGGTGGTGGGCATAGTGAAAAGTATAGCCCAGAGAAAAGCAATCGTCATTGGGCATGACTACGATCTCCCCTACCATTTCACCGGTTTCTTTCAGCGCTACAGCAACCATAGCGTTGTCCGTGACGGTAAGGGTATCATTCATTCTTCGTTCGGTCAGTGCCCTGATCCCGGGCAGGTCTTTGGTTTGACCCCGCTGATAGCGGGCGCATATCTCGTTGTTGCGGTAATCGAATACAGTATCTGCATCCTCCGGGCGGATATTCCGAAGAATCAACCGCTCAGTTTCCAAAAGGATCATAGGATCACCTCATTTCGTCCACAGGCATTACCATAACTACATCCGTCTCACCGTTCCCGCTGGGAAGGTCTGTAATTTGAAAACCAAGTTTTTTATAAAGTTTCATCGCGGCGGTATTGGTTTTTGTAACATCAAGGGTGATCAACCTTCCCGCATGGGTCGACTTATAGTATGCACAGGCTGTTTTCATCAGCATTTCACCGATGCCTTTCCGGCGATAGGGCTTGGCCACATTCAAATTCACAATGTACACACCGCCGCCTAGATAGCGGGTGCTTGCGTGGATGGTGATAAATCCGGCAACCTTGTCCCCATCCAGGCAGGCATAGGTATCCATTTCCTCGATGCACTCCATAAGCATTTGGGGTGTATAGGGTTCCAAACCACAGTTTTTTTCGATCTCCACGATCTGCTGGAACTGCTCTTGTGTTAAATTTAGGGATGTCAGTTTTTCAATATTCATGCGATACTCCATAAAAGCGGTACGGGATACAGCTCATTGGCTGGTTTTATTATAGGGTAAGGAACGCTTCCCTGTCAATGCAACCTGCGGTTATAAAACATTCTGTTGCTTTTATACGGTTCGGGCCTCACACGCAAAAAATACAGACCACACTTTCGTGTTGCGCAGCACTTGGGTGACGAGACTCGTTTGCATCTTTTGCTTTGCAAAAGATCAATGTTCCGCTCGGTCAAGCCCTCGCGGGCAACACGCCGCCGGCGTGTTGCATTTAGATGGTTCGAGCCTCGTCGCGCAAAATAAAAATACAGACCGCACTTTCGTGTTGCGTAGCACTTGGGTGACGAGACTCGTTTGCATCTTTTGCTTTGCAAAAGATCAATGTTCCGCTCGGTCAAGCCCTCGCGGGCAACACGCC
>JBGVON010000064.1:0-10192 GCA_045126495.1 Faecousia sp. | reverse complement strand
GGGGCGGGCCCCCCCCCCCCCCCCTACGATGTTGAAAAAGGAACGGCGGGCTCTATACACGTACAGAGCCCGCCGTGCAGTTTTTAAGAAATTAGGGCTTGGAGTAGGCTTCGCCGAAGTCGGTGAAGATCTTTTCCACGGTGCCATCATTGATCAGCTTCTCCAAAGACTTGTTGATCTCAGCAACCAGGTCTTCGGAACCCTTGGCAAAGGCAAAGGCGTAGGGCTCTTCGGTCATCTTCTCTTCCAAAACCACCAAACCGTCGCCTGCTTCCACCATCTGCATAGCAGTCAGGTTATCCACGACCCATGCATCCACCTTGCCGGTGGTCAGCGCAGCCTTGGCATCGGCGTTGGCAGTGAAAGCCTGGGTTGCGATCTCCTCGTCCTGGCAGCCGGATTCAGCAGTAGTACCAGTCTGAACGGAAACGGTCTTGCCGGTCAGGTCAGCCTTGCCCTTGATGGCGCTGCCTTCCTTAACCACGATCACCTGTGCGGCGTTGTAGTAGGGCTTGGTGAAGAGCATGTTCTTCTCACGGGCGGGAGTCACGGTGATGCCGGACATACCGCAGTCATACTTAGCGGACTGAATACCGGCCAGAACGGAGTCGAAGTCCATCTGGACGAATTCGATCTCGATACCCAGGTCCTTAGCGATGAGCTTCATGATCTCAACTTCGATACCCACAACTTCATTGTTCTCCAAGCTCTCAAAGGGGGGGAAGTCAGGGGAAGTGGCAACGACCAGTTTTCCGGCTTCTTTTACTTCTGCCAGGGTGGGACCCTTGGCGCAGGCGGTCAGAGACAGGCAAAGAACCAGAGCCAGTGCCAATGCGATAATCTTTTTCATAATTGTTTCCTCCTAAATGAATTTTTCAATGTATATGATTTGTGTTTCTACGGATTGAAGATTGGTGCTGCCGGCAGAGATGCGGCTTTCCACACATCGTCGCAGGCTGATGGCATCAAACACGTCTCTTTCGAACAATTCGTGGAAGGAGATATACTCTTCCAGGGAGAGTGCTTCCAAAACGGTGTTCTTTTCGATACAGTACGCCACGATCTGACCCACCAGCTTGTAGGCGGTGCGGAAGGGGATGCCCTTCTTGGTCAGATAGTCGGCAAGGTCTGTTGCGTTTATGAAACCCTTCTGGGCAGCGCGGAGCATATTCTCCGGCAGCGCCGTCATGGTTTTCAGCATGGGCGGGAATACCGTCAGACACTGCTTGACGGTGTCGATGGCGTCGAAGATGCTCTCCTTATCCTCCTGCATATCCTTGTTATATGCCAGGGGGATGCCTTTGAGCACCGTGAGCATAGCCATCAGGTCGCCGTAGACCCGACCGGTCTTGCCCCGGACCAGTTCGGCGATATCCGGATTCTTCTTCTGGGGCATGATGCTCGATCCGGTGGTGTAGCTGTCGTCCAATTCAATGAATTTGAATTCCCAGCTTGCCCAGAGGATGATCTCCTCGGAAAAACGGGACAGGTGCATCATCACCGTGGCAAAGGCGCTTAAAAGCTCCACGCAGAAGTCCCGGTCGGACACGCCGTCGATACTGTTTAAGGTGATGCCGTCAAAGCCCAGGGCATCGGCGGTCATGTGCCGGTCGGTATCGTAGGTAGTGCCTGCCAGCGCACAAGAGCCCAGGGGGTTATAGTTCATGCGCTTCACCGCGTCCTGGATGCGGGTGATATCCCGGGTGAACATCATGCCGTAAGCCAGCAGGTGATGGGCAAAAGTGATGGGCTGCGCCCGTTGCAGATGGGTGTAGCCGGGCATGATGGTCTGCTTGTGCTGCTTGGCCTGATGCAAAATGGCATCCAGCAGGGTTTTCAGCAGCGCAATAATGCTGTTGGCCTCTTCCTTTAAGTACAGGCGGATATCCACCGCCACCTGATCGTTTCGGCTGCGGGCAGTGTGGAGCCGTTTGCCCACATCTCCCAGCCGTTTTGTCAGCTCCGCTTCCACGAACATGTGGATGTCCTCGGCGGTCATGTCAATGGTAAGCTTGCCGCTTTCCAGATCTTGCAAGATCTCCCCGAGACCTGCGATGATGGCTTCTGCATCTGCCGGGGAGATGATCCCCTTGGCAGAGAGCATGGCGGCATGGGCCATAGAGCCTTGGATGTCCTGCCGGAACATCCGGCAGTCAAAATGAATGGAAGAGTTGAAGTCGTCTGCCTGTCGGTCCAGCGCTTTGGCGAACCGACCCTCCCACATCTTAGCCATTGTTCAGTTTCCCCTGTTCCATCATGGCCTGGGTCTGGGTGGGCAGGCCCCACAGGTTGATGAAGCCGGTGGCCTGGGACTGATCGTAGTCACTCTCACCGAAGGTGCAGATGTCCTCGGAGTACAGGGAGTAGGGGCTCTTCACGCCGGCGTTGATGATGTTGCCCTTGTACAGTTTCAGACGGACGGTACCGGTGACGGTTTTCTGGGTCTCGGTGACAAAGGCGGACAGGGCTTCACGCAGGGGAGTGTACCACTGACCGTTGTACAGCAGTTCTGCGAAGCAAACGCTCAGCTCCTGCTTCTTATGGGCAGTCATCTTGTCCAGACACAGGGTTTCCAGCACTCTGTGAGCCTTGTACAGGATAGTGCCGCCGGGAGTCTCGTAAATGCCGCGGCACTTCATGCCAACCAGACGGTTCTCCACGATGTCCAGCAGGCCGATGCCGTTCTTGCCGCCCAGCTCGTTGAGCTTCCAGATGATATCGGTGGCGGACATTTTCACGCCGTCCAGAGCAACGGGGACACCCTTTTCGTAATCCAGGGTGATGTAGGTGGGCTCATCGGGGGCCTGCAAGGGGGAAACGCCCATTTCCAGGAAGCCGGGCCTCTCGTACTGGGGTTCGTTCCAGGGATCTTCCAGATCCAGACCCTCGTGGCTCAGGTGCCACAGGTTCTTATCCTTGGAGTAGTTGGTCTCCCGGTTGATCTTCAAGGGAATGTTGTGGGCCTCGGCATATTCGATCTCTTCTTCGCGGGACTTGATATCCCACTCGCGCCAGGGAGCGATGATGGTCATTTCGGGCGCGAAGCGCTTGATGGCCAACTCGAAACGGACCTGGTCGTTGCCCTTGCCGGTACAGCCGTGGGCGATGGCGTCAGCGCCTTCCTGGATGGCGATCTCCACCAGACCCTTTGCAATGATGGGACGGGCGAAAGCAGTACCCATCAGATACTCTTCGTAAATTGCGCCTGCCTGAATGGAGGGAATGATGATGGTGTCCACCATCTCTTCGCTGAGATCCAGTGCGTAGAACTTATCTGCGCCGGTCTTGTAAGCCTTTTCTTCCAGACCTTCCAGCTCATCTGCCTGACCCACATTGCCGGCGACGGCGATGATGTAGGGGTTGTTGTAGTTCTCTTTCAGCCAGGGAATGATGATGGATGTGTCCAGACCACCGGAGTAGGCCAGTACGATCTTTTTAACTTCTTTCTTGCCCATGACGATTTCCTCCTGCGCATTTCTGCAAGTGTTTTTTGATAATCCCGATTGTAGCACAGATTGAATAAATATGCAAGTGGGTATGCAGGGAAAAATCCCGTTTTACACGCCAAAAAATATGGCGTATTTCAGTTTGTGTTTGGTTATAATGACGGAAAACACTTGTTTTTCTGTCATAAGCCCATGAACTGAAATGTAAAATGTATAAAAATCAATGAATATTGTGTATATTTTTCGAAAAGGTCAGCCCCACAAATGTGGCGCTGACCTGTATGATCACGATTCTTTGCTGTGTTACAGTCCTGTTATGCCTTTGGTTTTTGCGTGGTGGGCTTCTTCTGTGACGTGGCAAGTCATTGATTCATATACTTGCTCCAATGCCCGGTTTCCATATATGGCCTCCTCATATAGTGTTCTTATACGAACATTATTCCTTTTGTTATTTTAAGGCAATAATAAGAAAAAAGCAAGGAGAAGGAGGCCAGCGGAATGATAAAGTATGATTGTCTTTGGGAAACCATGAAAGCGCGGGGGATCTCGCAATACGATTTATATACACATCACAATGTTAACCGGTCCCAACTTAATAGATTGAGAAAAATAAAAATGTGGAAGTCAATACAATTGATAAACTATGTAATATTTTAGAATGTTCGGTAGAAGAGATTATGGAGCATTTTCCGGATGAAAACAAATTTTAACCGCCCTGCAAATTGCAGGGCGGTTATTCTTTTATACAGAGAGTGTCAGGGTATCTTTGAGGACCTTTGCGCAGTAACCGCATTTATGGCAGTTTTTGTCGCATTGGGTTACATGCTGCCAGAAATCTCCGGGGATCTTGGAACTGTCGATCACGTAGGGAGCAAAGGCAGGACTGTAACTGGGCTCGAACAGATCCAGCAGATTGCCGGCGTACTTGCGCCGGATGTAAGCGCCGATGACCATGCCCGGTAATTGGTGGGAACGGGTGGCGAGCTTCACGGTGTCTGCAAGACCTTCGTAGCGGTCGATGTCCTCGGGACGGATCCATGTGTTTTGCAGCACGGAAACGAAGTTCTTGGGATCTTTCAGATAGGTGTAGCACATATAGGGCAGGAACTTGATGTTCTTCTGCTTGGAGATCTCTGCCTCATGGGCCACCATGTTATCGTGGAAGATCTGACCGCTGCAATCCCGCATACAGCCACTGTTGGCAAGAATTGTAATCTTCTTACCGTTTTCCGCCGCCCAGGCTTTCAGTTCTGCCAGACGGGACAGATCCCGGTTGCATTCCTTTGCCACACAGTAGTTGTCAAACAGGTGCGCCACATACTGCATACCCTTCACCGAGCCGATCTTCATGTTTACGGAGGCAGTCAGTTGAATATCTTCATACTGCTCCTTGATCATGTGGGCGATGGCGGGGGATGTGGTGGTGATGGCGCTGGGCAGAAGATCCTGCTCCCAGAGATAGTCGATCACGGAATAGACCCTGCCCCGGAGCATCTCGCTCATGGCATCCTCGCCGTAGCAATTTGCGTTAAAGAGCAGATTCAGCTGAATGCCCATGTCCTTGATCCGGCGGAGCTCGGCGATCATGGTATTTTGCATACCGTAATCATAGTAACCATCCAGACCTGCAAGCATGGACCGACCACTGGCAAAGTTGAGCCAGGGGAAGTACACCGATTCGATACCCGATGCGTAATTGCTGATCACATCGGAGAAGGGGCGTTCTTCATTGTACTGATACCCTACGGAAAGTTTCAGCATAGCAATTAGTCAGCTTCTTTCTCGTGCTTTCTGGACAGCTCGTTCTGCACGTCCTGAGGAGCAGCCTTGACCTTAGCCATAGCGCCCAGACCGCTGACGGCGGTATTGCCGCCTTCGAGGGCTTCGTAGTCAGACCAGTCAACGCTCCACAGAGGCTTTCTGCGGAAGGGCTTCTGGAACTTGTTGGACAGAATGCCGCGCTTTTCCATGCTGATCATGCAGGCTCTGGTACAACCCTTAGCGCCGCAGACAGCCTGTCCGGTGTTGTACAGGTTAGCGGGCTTGTAGTAGAAGGGGGAGTGAGAGCCGGGCTTGACGTCGTCTCTGCCCTCTTGATAAGTACCCTTTTCGCCCTCGGCGCACAGCTCGCCGCCGCGGAAAGCGATGTCACAAGCGTCGCAGTCCAGCTCGCCCCACTCGACCTCGTGGCCGGCCAGGGTGACCTTGACAGTCTTTTCGCCGCTGATGGCGTTGCCCGGGCACTCACGGACACAAGCCTTACACTTGTTACACAGCTTGGGACCGTTGTAGATGGGATCGGGCTCCAGCTCCAACTCGGTGAGGATGACACCGATACGCAGTCTGGGACCGAACTCGGGGGTCAGGAACATCTTGGAATAGCCGATTTCGCCCAAACCTGCCAGGTATGCGCAAATTCGCAGGTGCAGCATGATATCGGGCTGGGGCTTGCCGGGCTCGACCGGCTTGGAGTAATGCTCGCGGCGGTTACCCTCGTTGTCAACACCGCGCCAGTCACTCTGGTGGCCCAAGGGGATGGCTTCGTAGCCCAGATCCTCGATGGTACGGCACATGTTCATAACGGTCATGGGGATGTACAGATAGGTCAATCCGCCGTAGCCCATGGCAGCGTAGTTGGAGAAGAAAGTACCTTCTTCAATACCGCGCAGGGAGCCACGCATAACCCGGAAGCCCATAACGATCATGCTCTTGGCTTCGGGCATGATGAACCGGGGGTCCATCTCAGGGGGAGCGCCTTCAAAGCGGTCCATAGACGCAATGCCGCACAGATCCGCGCCGCACTCATACGCCAGTTTTTTGATTTGTTCTGCGTTCATAAGAACCCTCCCAAATTAGTATTGTGATTTTGTTGCATACGCAAACCACCACTTATTATAAAGTATACGTTTCGACAGGAAAAAATACAATGCAGATTCCCGTGTATTTTTTATACGATCCTATCATGGGCAGTAATTGACAAATGCCGTATCTGCTGATAAAATTGAAAATGTGAGGGGGTGCGGTATGGAAAATAATATGCAAAATTATCGTGCGGACAGCGATATTACCGTTCTGGAAACCGAGTATATTTTTTATATGAAACGGCCGGAGGGTTTTGTCTTTGCTAAGGAAGATACCGAACACTGCACCATGGCGCTGATTATTGGGGGAAGCGCCCGGTATCAGTGCGGGGAGGAGAGCTTTACCGTGCAGGCCGGGGATATCTTATTTCTCCCGCAGCGTGTGAGCTATACTGCCCAGGTGACATCCCCGGAGCCCTGGGAGCATATCGTCATATCATTTCGCATGGGCGAAGATGCGGATTTGGACCGGTTTCCTGTGGAAACGGTGAATAAAGTGGTGCGGGGAAGTCGATTTGAGGAGCTTTTCCGGCAGGCCCATGCCGCATGGTCCCAGTGCGCTTACGGTTATAAAATTCAGGTCAAGGCTATCATTACCCAGATCCTGTTCCAGTTGATTTCGGAGAATTTCTCCCGCCTGTTCGGCAGCAATACCGCGCTGAGTTCCCTGAAAGCCGCGGCGGATTACATGGAACAGAATTATATGCGCAAGATATCGGTGGAGGAGCTTGCTGCCCTCAGCGGATATTCCGCATCCCATTTTGCCAGAATTTTCAGCAATGTTTACGGCGTGCCGCCCATTCAATACCTGAACCAGATCCGGATTCTTCACGCCAAAAATCTCCTGCGGGCAAACCAGCATACCCTGAATCAGATTGCACAAAAGTGCGGATTTTCCAATGTGTATTACTTTTCCCGGTGCTTTAAGCAGATGACCGGGACGACTCCCAAAAAATGGTAAGTCCATGGATAGAGAGGAAATGTTATGAACAAGAGATTGCGCTGGATCACCGAAACGGCGGTAATGCTTGCGCTTTTGGTGGCGTTGCAGGCGCTGACAAAGCCCATGGGGCAATTGGTCACCGGCACCTGCGTTAATGGGGTACTGGCGGTCGCCGTGCTGGTGGCGGGTCTGTATAGCGGAATCACCGTGGCGGTGATCTCCCCGGTGCTGGCGTATTTGCTGGGCATCGCGCCCCAGATTTTGACAGTCCCTGCCATTATGACGGGCAACGCGGTATTTGTGTTTCTGCTGTATGTGATTGCCGGTAAGGATCATAAAAAGTTGGTAAGACAGATCCTCGCTTGGATAGCGGCGGCGGGGGCGAAGTTTGCCGCGCTGTATGCCATAGTGGTGTGGCTGATCTGCGGTGTGCTTTCGGAAAGCTTGTTGGCGTCCGGCGCGCTGAAAGCGCCCATGTTGAAAGCGCTGCCGGTGAGCTTTGGCATTACCCAGCTATTTACCGCCTTGCTGGGCGGCGGGATCGCCCTGCTCATCGTTCCTGTACTGCGAAAAGCTTTGCGTAAGTAAGAAAAACCCAGAAACCGTAACGGTTTCTGGGTTTTTCTTTCCTTACGGTATCATCTACTGCCTTTTACAGATACGAATAGCGTAATTTGTAAAATGATTGTAGGCACGGGAAAAGGCCTCCTTTGCACAAGGGAGGCTTTGCGTCCCTGCCGAAAAGTAGAAAGATATAGGAAAGCCGCAGGTATTGTACACCGTGTTGAGGAATGCGTTATAATAGGGCATACCGTCAGAAACCCGCATAAACAATAGTCTTTTCTCTGGGTTGCCTCAATAAAAACAAGTCCTTGTTTTTATTGAGGCGTTTTTTCCTGTTCATTTGACTCTTTCGGAGAAAAACAAGTCAGCAACATCCCGAAATTTCTGCATTGCCAGAGAAATATAACGGGAACGTTTGTAGTACAGATAGATTGGGCGGGTGGCTGTTATGTCGTCTATCTTGTAGAAGTCCATTTCGGGGTTTGGCGGAGCCATATAGATGAGTGTATCGCTGATCAGTGTTGCGCCCAGCTTACTGCAGGCAATGTTATATGCCGTGGCAAGCTGATCCACCTCCAACTGAATGTCGGGTTGTACTTCTGCATTGTGAAACAACTGATCCATGCGATATCGGGTATCGTTTCCTGTACGCAACGCAATAAACGGCATATGAGCAAATGCTTGGATCGAAACCGCCGATATATCCGAATTCATATGGCAATTGGAAAGAATGTCCTTGTAAGTAAATCGTGATGCTGCAAACCGATCATCCCCGCGGAAGGCAGCATGCACAGCTAAAAGCAAGTGTTCATTCCCCAAAGTATGCTGTTCAAACAAATCCGGGTTCATCGGGCAGTTGTCCAGAACCAAATCGATCGCTCCACGAGTCAGCGCGTCTTCCAGATAGGAAATGTTGCCCTCGGTCATTTGCACCTGCACACCGGGATATAATTCTTTGAATTTATGGATGAGACCGGGAAGAACATAGGACGCAAAAATATTGTTAGCACCTACATTGAGTTTTCCGGTGCGTAATCCGCGCACATCATTGAGATATTGCTCCAATTCACGTTCCAAGGCTTGCAAATTTTCTATATACGAGATATACCGTTTTCCGTATTCAGTCAGGCACAGGGGCTTGGCTTTGCGGTCAAAAATAGGAACACCCAATTGTTCCTCGGTTTTCTTCACCATTGCACTGAGGCAAGGCTGGGTAACAAACAGGCTCTCTGCCGCAGCAGAAAAGCTTCCCAGTTTATAAACTGCGTAAATGTATTCCATATTCCGAAACATAAGCCACCACCATAAATGATTATTTATATATTTGATAAATATATAAATATTTTCTTTTATTGTAGCAATGTGGTATCCTTTTGTCAAGAAAGGGGTAGAGAATATGAACAAGACGATTGGCATTCTGGGCGGTATGGGCCCAATGGCTACCTGCGACCTGATGAAGAAAATTATTGATCATACGGATGCTGCCTGCGATCAGGAACACATACGCATTTGCGTTGACAGCAACACCAATATCCCTGACCGAACGGCTGCCATTTTAGGTCAAGGGAAAGATCCCCGCCCAGAGATGATTAAAAGTGCCGTTCTGTTGCAGGGAATGGGCGCAGATGTGCTAATTGTTTCCTGCAATACCGCCCACTACTTTTTGGAAGATGTGGAAAAATGCGTTGACATTCCTATTTTGCATATGCCCCGGGAAACTGCAAAAGAACTGCGGAGGCAAGGGGTGCGGACAGCTGCACTTTTGGCAACCGACGGTACCGTCCAATGCGGTCTGTATGATCAGGAATTAAAGACACAGGGCATTGCTTGTGTGCATCCAAATGCCGAGGAGCAGCAAATGATTATGTCCTTAATCTATGATTATGTAAAAGCGGGGAAACCTTATCCATATGCGGAAAAGATCCGGGCAATGCAAGACCGCTTGGCAAAGCAAGGGGTAGAAAGAATGATTCTTGGCTGTACGGAATTGCCAATCGCTTTTGCGCAGTGGGATACGATCATTCCTACCATAGATCCGACAGATGTTCTTGCGCAATCAGCAATTCGCTGCACAAGCAATAAACTGAAAAAGGTAAATCACGCAGTATAAATCTTTCCCTTTTATGAATAATAGCATCGTAATTTGTAAAATGATTGTAGGCCCGGGAAAAGGCCCCCTTTACACAAGGGGGCCTTTGCGCTCTGCTATTACGACAAAAGGAGAAAGATATATGAAGGCCACTCGCTCGTCTCCTTCCTCCCGCCGCCGGCGGGTGGAAGGAGTCGAGCGAGTGGCCGCGGTCGACAGATGCCAAGGAGCGCCGTCGACGCAGGCAGATGTCGGGCACCGCAACAGGGATTGTCAGAAGAGTAGATGA
>JBGVON010000063.1:0-2268 GCA_045126495.1 Faecousia sp. | reverse complement strand
TAGTCGTACCCGGTAATGCCGGATCGCACGCCGGTCAGCACGCAGCCAATCAGCTTGGCCTCAAATTGGTTCAAGTCTTCAAAGCAATTCATAACCCGTGGCAGTTTGCTATAATCCTGCCGGATCACATACAAAATGGCCTCTGCCTGTTCCGCCAGCGGGGTTACCTTCGCCAGTGTCTGGCAGGCCGGCGCGTCAACAAGAATATAGTCTGCTTCCTTTTGCGCCGAGCAGAGCCGTTCCGTGATCTGATCGCTGCCATTTAACAAAACAACGGACTTCCCCTGTTCTGCCAATGCATCGGCAAGATTCCGTGCGACGGTAGAAGTTCCTTCCTCGGGCGTGGTGGCCGTAATTAGCAGGATCTTTCTGTGTTCCATCATTCTTGCCGTTTGCAGCGCAAGTCCCCGGAAGCTTTCCTTAAAGGGCGTTCCTATCTTGCTGTTATGAATGGACAAGTCAATTGTTTTACGGTTTCCCTTTGACACCACCAGCGGAACAGAGCCAAGGCAGTTGGATTGCAGCTTTTCGATAATATCTGTTTCTTTGCGAATTGTATTGCGCATAAGCGCATGCAACAACACAACACCCATTCCCAGGACGAAGCCAATCAGACATCCAACTGCTGTAAACTTCATATGTTGCGTGCTGTTAAAGGGCATAGACGGAAATTCCGGATAATCGATCATATTCAGCTGTGTTTTGCCGATGACATACTCTGCCACCGCAGGGTAATTCTTGATCAGCGCCTGCAAAATATCGTAGGCAGCTTGCGGATCCCGGCTGGTAACGGACAACGTAAACAAATTGGAATTTTCAATTACCTTTGCGCTGGGAGTCCCGTTTAAGTACTCCACACCCAGATCCACCTTTACCCGATCCAACAGCAGATCACTGTCCAACAAATAGGGAAAGGTCAATGCCATCTGTGCTGCTGTGCGGTTATCATAGAAAAAAGTGTAGCCGCTTTGGGTTGGGTTATATGTCTCTACGGTAAAGGTTGTCTCTACCTTATACATAGGCTGATAGGATTTTATGCTATACAGCAGTGCGCCTACGGCAACGATTGCCGCCAGCAAAATCGTCAGCCACCACAGTTTTCCGAAACTGCGAAGAAGATCTCGAAAAAGCACAGCCAAATCGATCTCTAATGCATCTTCCTGGGAATTGAATTGCAGTGTATTCTTTTTATCTTCCATAATCATTCTACCAATAATTGCAGCTTACGCAGCTTGTCACAAAATTCCGATATATCTGTTTGAGCCTCATCGGCAGAGACATCAAATGCGTCCGTAACCGCTTTTACAATGCTTTCAAGATTTGTTCCCTGCTCCAAACAGTCCCAAATCGTTTTACTCACATCGTTGAGCAGGATCATACCGTTCAGCCGTAAGGCTGTCTGTCCCACCGGGATCGCTACGATGTTATCCATAACTTGCCGTACTACAAATTCTCCCCGTAATTTCATATTACACCTCAGAAGCATAAAGCAACGCCATCACCACACGGCTGGTCTGGCTAGTATAATGGGAAGGTTGGATCGTCACACTTGCTCCGGCATTCAGCCTTGAAATCCGGGCGGTAAAGGCAATTCCTCCAACAAACAGTTTTTCATCTTCCATATAGTACTTATAAAAAATACGAACGGTGGGAATGGTTTCATTTGTTAAATTCTTAACCGTTAGCGTGTTATCACCATTATCTGTGACCTGAATCTTACTTTCAGACATTTCCATATTTGCCCGTTGGACAACCAAAGCGGAGGCAGAAGTCGCCCTGCTCTGTGAAATGGTCTTTCCGGTCTTTTCCTGAACCACCAATTTCTCACCTGCCGGCAATGCGGAAATATCAAACAGCAACTCTTCTTGTCCGCACATTACACGGATCTGGGTGTACTCCACAGGGAAATCGCCATTATTTTTCACCAGCAGCATGGCCACGTTTTTGATATCTGCATTGGATCCGTCTTCTACAAATACGCCGTTATACGGCCCCATTTTTTCAATGGTCAGGTCATATCCGGGGATTTGACAGGGGAAAGAAATACCGATTTCCTCACCGGTCTGCGGATCTTTTTCCGGAGGAATTACCACAGAGGGAGGTTTTTCTCCCGGTGGTGTAGGCAGTTCTTCGGTGGGGTCAGGGGTTTCTGTCGGGTTCTGTGCATCTTCGGTGGATTCTGTTTGGAAAATACCGAAAATGGGATCTGGTGATTGACTGTCAAGCATCAGCGCCACCAAGGTTACCAAAAGCACAAGCACAACACAG
>JBGVON010000062.1:0-16423 GCA_045126495.1 Faecousia sp. | reverse complement strand
GGAAAATTTATTGCCGCGTGCAGAAAGCAGAAAAATTTAACGCAAATGCAGCTTTCTGAAAAACTGGGTATCACCGACAAAGCAATATCCAAATGGGAACGCGGCATGGCAATGCCCGATACTTCGATAATGCTTGAACTCTGTGATATTCTTTGCATCAGTGTAAATGAATTGTTAAGTGGGGAGAAAATCAATATGGAAAATAACAATCAGAAAAATGAACAGCTTTTGCTTGATATGGCAAAAGAATTAGAGAAGAAAAACAAAACAATTTGGTCATCTATGTGGGCAATTATGATTGTAAGTATGACAGCCCTAATTGCAGGTATCTTTATTGCTGCATTTTTGATTCCCGAAGGCGTGTGGCAGCTTGTCACCATTCTCGGTATTTGCGTGTTGTTTTTGATACCTTGCTTCTACGCATTAAAGCTTGAAGTCAGTGTGGGTGCTTACAAGTGCAAAAATTGCGGTTATGAAATTGTTCCTACCTATAAAGAGGTAATGATGGCTATGCACAGAGGCTTTACCCGTCACTTAATGTGTCCTAAATGCAACAAACGCACTTGGTGCAAAAAAGTGTTGCAGAAGTAAATTGGAATTTATCAAAAAACTAACCGCAGCACCGGTGTCGGTGCTGCGGTTGTTTTTGTGTTAGCGGCGGGAGCAAGCCCCCGCCCTACGGTATGGTTTTGCAGTTACGGGCGATTCGTGAATCGCCCCTACAATGGGGTTAACAGCTTATCCCAAAGGTTCAAAATCGGCAGCACCATGCTTGCACAAGGGGCAGACCATATCGTCGGGAAGCTCTGCGCCCTCATAGACCCATCCACAAATCTTACATACAAAGCCTTTCTTGTCTGCGTCAGGCTGTGGCTTTACGTTCTGCTGATAATAGGTGTAGGTCATAGTCTCCGCCTTGCTGAGATTGGCGCACTGGACCACGTCGCAAATAAACATCACGTGGGTACCCAGATCCATTTGATTGATCACCTTGCAGCAGATAAAGGCGTTGGCGTACTTGTCCAAAAACAGCAGTCCGTTGGCCGCCCGCTGGGTATGATCAAAGCCTGCAAACTTATCGGTATCCCGTCCGGAATGGAAGCCAAACCGCTCAAAGATGGCGAAAGGCGCGTCCTGGGACAGGGTGGAGATGTTCAACTTACCGGTCTTAGCGATCACATCGCAGGAGTAATTCAGTTTATTCACCGTCACTGCCACCCGGTTGGGGGTATTGGTTACCTGCGTGACTGTGTTGACGATCAAACCGTTATCCTTAGCGCCATCATTGGTGGTGACCACGTACAGGCCGTAACCGATATTGAACAGGGCGGTGGGGTCTACAAAATCATCCTTGACCTCCACTGCCGCATAGGAGGCTGCCAGCTCATCGGCAAGGCGGCCGATCTCCTTTACATTCTCCTCATTCATGGCAGACTTAATGGTCACATTGTTCTCGGTGTAGGTAATATTCTTGGATTTTTCCAGTTTTTCCTTCATCACCTTGATAGCGCAGGGCGCCCAGGAACCGTTCTCGATCATAGCCACCGTGCGGTTCTGGAAATTCCGCTCGGTGAGCTTATCCAGATAAGTCCGCATAAAGGGGAAAACATCTGCATTGTAGGTAGTAGTCGCAAGCACCAGTTTGTCATAGCGGAACGCATCGGATACCGCCTGCGCCATATCGCACCGGGCAAGATCGTATACCACCACATTGGGAACGTCCCGCTTCCGCAACTCCAACGCCAGCAGCTCTGCCGCTTCCTTGGTGTGCCCATAAATAGAAGTATACGCAATAACGATACCGTCCATCTCCGGTGTGTAGCTGGACCACAGATCGTAAAGCTTGATATAATGACCGAGATTTTCCGTCAGCACCGGTCCGTGGAGGGGGCAGATAATCTGAATATCCAGTGTAGCGGCAACTTTCAGAATATTCTGCACCTGCTTGCCGTACTTGCCCACAATGCCGATAAAATACCGGCGGGCCTCATCGTCCCAGTCTTCCTGCACGTCCAAAGCGCCGAATTTACCGAAACCGTCAGCAGAGAACAGCACCTTATCAAAGCTGTCATAAGTCATCATCACCTCAGGCCAATGAACCATAGGCGCAAAAGCAAAGGTCAAGTTATGCTTGCCCAAAGACAGCGTTCCGAAGTTTTCCACCGTTAGCTTATTGGCAACCGTCAGCTTGGGGAAAAACTGACCGATCATGGCAAAGGTTTTCACATTGGCAACCACCGTGACCTGGGGATATGTATTTACAAATGCTTCAATGGAGGCCGCATGATCCGGCTCCATGTGCTGCACCACCAGATAGTCGGGTGTCCTGCCGGACAGCGCTTTCTCAATATTTTTCAGCCACTCACCGGTCTTGCTGGCATCAATGGTGTCCATTACCGCCACTTTTTCATCCAGAATCACATAAGAATTATATGCCATGCCATTGGGCACAACATACTGGCCCTCAAACAGATCCACTTCATGGTCGTTAGCGCCTACATACAAAATGGTATCAGTTACTTTTCTCAGCATTGGGATTCCTCCTGAAATCGGCATACGCCTTACTATCTACACTATCATAACAGAAATTCCTAATTTTGTCAATATAAGAATAGTTCTCATTCTTAAATTTTTTCTTGACAAAATTCACCAACCGCGTATACAATAATAAAGAAGAAATAAGGAGGTATTTCCATGAAACTGGTTTTACTAACAGCCTTAGGTGTCGGCGGCGCTACCGTATTCGGCACCGTCCTTGGCTTTATTTTCAAAAAGATATCCCATCGGTTCAGCGACATTGTTCTGTCTTTTGCCGCAGGTGTAATGCTGGCGGCGGCGGTGATGGGTCTGATCCTGCCCTCTTTGGAGTATGGCGGCAGATTCGGAATTTTCTACACCGTAACCGGTGTGTTTGCCGGCGCGCTGTGCGTCAACCTCTTTGACCGACTGGTGCCCCACCTGCACCGCCTCACCGGCACAGATCAGGAACAACATCCCACCGACAACGCAAAACTAAACCGGGTATTGCTGTTTGTCACAGCCATCGCCATCCATAACCTGCCGGAAGGCATTGCCGCAGGCGTTGGCTTCGGCTCCGGCAACGATACCGCCGCGCTGACTGTTGCCGGCGGCATCGCCCTGCAAAACATCCCCGAGGGCATGGTGATCGTAGGTCCTATGCTCTCTGCGGGAATGAAGCCCAAACGAACTTTTCTCATCGCCGCCGCCACCGGAGTGGTGGAAGTTCTGGGCACGCTGCTAGGCTACTTTGCGGTTTCCCTTTCCACCGCCATTCTCCCCTTCGCACTGGCTTTCGCCGGCGGCACGATGCTCTACGTCATCAGTGACGAAATGATCCCCGAGACCCACGCCCACGGCAGCGAGCGGGGCGCCACCTACTCCCTACTGGTAGGCTTCTGCCTGATGCTGGTTTTTGACGTGCTGTTGAGTTGATAAACATACGTAGGGAACGACCTGCGTGTCGTTCCCTACGCCGTAAAAAAGGAACGGCACGCAGGCCGTTCCCTACATTATATAGAATCTAAAAGGGCTTCCAGTGCACAGAGCGCCGGAATTTCATAATCCGGGCACAAATTTTCAGGACAGGGTCTTCCTTGGGGATTGACCCAACAGGTCAGCATCCCCACCTGTTTGCCTCCCAAAATATCCGAACTGAGACTATCCCCGACGATCATAGCTTTCTGGATATCAAAACCGGGAATCCGGGCAAAACACCCTTCAAAATACGCCGGATCCGGCTTATTCACCCCAATCTCCTGAGAAATGAAGATCTCCTGGAAAAAGTGGGAGATATTGGCGCTTGCCAGCCGGCCAGCCTGCACACGGGAAGTGCCGTTACTGGCTAAGTAAAGCTTATACTTTTTGCTGAGCGCTTCCACCGCCTCCCGGGCGCCCGGCAGGAAATAATGCCCCACAGACAGATTGCCCTCATAGGTTCTGGCGCACTGCACCGGATCTACGGACAAACCGCATTCCTTGAACAGCACCTCAAAACGGCCCACCAGCACCTGTTCCCGGCTGATCTCCTTCCGTTCCAACCGTTCCCAATGCTCCCGGTTGATCTGACTGTACCGAGCAAGGACAGACTGCTCCGGTTCCAGACCAAAGGTTTGAAGGGTCTTACCCAGCGCAATATGCTCCGCCTTATGGAAGTCCAGAATGGTATCGTCCAGATCCAAAAACAGAAATTCGATCACGGATTTTTCCTCCTGTAAATTGCATTGGCAATAGCGGCAAACTGCCCGATGTCCAGCGTCTCACCACGGACGTTTTCCGACAGACCGCATTGGGCAAGAATCTGCCCCACCGTCTCTTTCCCCAGTTCCGGGAAGCCGGCAGCCAGTCCGTTCTGCAATTTCTTTCGCCGCATGGCAAAGCTTGCTCTGACAGTACGGAAGAAGGTATCCTGATCCAAAATCTCCCAAGGACGGGTCTGCCGAACCTTCAACATCACCACCGCAGAAGTTACCTTGGGTTGGGGCAGGAAGCAGTGGGCCGGTACATCAAAGAGTATCTCCGGCTGGGCATAAAACTGACAGAACACCGTAAAGGCGCTGTAATCCGCCGTGCCGGGCTTTGCGGCGATCCGCAGCGCCACTTCCTTCTGCACCATCACCGTCACCGCTTGAAAACATTCCGCTTCCAGCAGCGCCGTGAGAATGGGTGAAGTAATATAATAGGGCAGATTGGCGCAGGCCATAGGCCGTAAACCGGAAAACTTCTCCCGAACCAACGCTGGGATGTCCTGTTTAAGAATATCATCCCAGACGATCTCCAAATTGGAAAACTCACCTACGGTCACGTCCAGAATCGGTTCTAACCGCTTGTCCAGCTCCACGGCGCAGACCTTCCCTGCTCGCAGCGCCAGCTGCTGGGTCAGCGGACCAATACCGGGTCCGATCTCCAACACACCGGCACCGGCATCCACGCCGGACCGTTCTGCGATCTGTTCCGGCACCCACTGGGCAATGAGAAAATTCTGCCCCTTTGCCTTGGAAAAATGGAAGCCATGCTCCGCAAGCAACGGCTTCATCACACCAATATCACATACGTTAACCATAAAAAACCGCCTTTCTCCTGCTATCATAGCAGAAAAAAGGCGGTTTTGCAACGAAAACTATCAGCCGATCTTCCAATTGGCATCGCCAAGGAAGTACACAGTGCAGTCCTTCACACCAAACTGGAAGCACTTCTCTGTGGTTTCCATGTACAGGTCCAAGCGCTTATTCTGAATGGCGCCGCCGCAATCCTCTGCGGTGCTGAGGCCATACACAAAACTGCCGTCATTGCTGACAATAAACATGCGGGTTCCATAGGGAATGACCTTGGGGTCGACAGCCACCACGCCCCACTTCACTCGGGTGCCGTTGGCGGTGTACTCATCACAACCCGCATCGGTATGGGTATAAGCAGTTGCCACAAAGGTATCCTTGCGGATATAAGTCAGCACCTCACCGGTGGGCAGCACAATGACACCATCACCGATCAGCGGCTTGTCAGACACCTGACCCACCTGCTCACCGGTTCCAACCGCAACCACATGAGTAACCGGTTCTGTGGTAACCGTTTCCTGATAAACGTTCCGCTGGGTCTCCTTGCCGTTTACGTAGACCACGTTGGCGGCGCAAAGCATCTGGCCGGTCTTACCGGTCACCAGCACCTTCTCCTCACCCAGAGGCAAGGTAGGATCGTTACAGTAAGCGGTTTCAAAAGGGATCTCCTTGGTGTAGCTTTCAATGTTCTCCACCTTCTGATCCACCCGCACCTCCATGCCGTCAAAGGTCATGGTAGCCAAGGGATAAGAAACCACCACAGTATCATCGATTACGATTCCCAAACGGTCAAACAAGATATCCAGTCTTTCACCGTAGCTGTTTGCCTGCACAGTATTGCTTCCGCAATGGACCGTAATGGTCTGTGCGCGCTGCACCTTGATCTCATAGACGCCATCAACAGCCTCGGTTGTATATATATCGTCCGCGGACAGGCTCACACCGGCTTCCTGCAAAACCTTGACAGGATCGGAAGCATAAGTCGTGTGCTCTGTAACCGCATCGCCGTCGGTGATCACAAAGGTGTTCTCCGCCTGCGCCGTCTGGGAAAGGGATCCTACCAGACAGACCACCGCCAGCAGGAACGCCGCAATCTTAATGGCATTATGCTTTCTGCGAAGAACAAAGGGTGCAAAAAAGTCCATTGGAGGAACCTCCTTTCTCAAAAATGCAAATTTCTTACCACGCAAATGGTATCAAATAGTTACAAAGAAATACAATCCTGAATCGGATTGCAGAATCATTATAACAAAATTTTTAAAAAAGTCAAGCATTTCCTTAAAAAAACCGAAAAACAACAACTTTTTACAAAATTATTTTGTAATAATTATGTTAACTTTTTGTCAATTTATGGTGTTTTTTCGTGAAAATCACCACAATATCTAGTGATTTTTCTTACATTTTTTGACATATAACCAAGAATCATGTAACCACGGCACAAATCAACCATTTTGGAGATTATGGTAAACCATTTCCGTCATATTTATCCCATTTCTCCTCCCTTCCAAGGTAAAAACAACCGTTTCCATATCATAATTCCTCCACTTTGCCCGTTGCCGCATTCTCCACAGCGGGATTGACAACCGGCAAAAACTGTGCTATATTTGTGAAGAAAAAGGCTGCGACGAAGACACGCGCTCCCGTATAAGATTCTCAGAGAGAGACCCACAGGGTGAAAGGGTCTTGAATGCTTCCGGGTACGATACCACTTCTGAGCCGTATGTGCGGAAATGCCATACCGGGTGCGCCCGTTAAAGCGTCAATGAGTGACGGCTTTTAGCCGTAACCAGGGTGGAACCGTGGAATGCTGCTAGTATCCCACCCCTGATTTTCAGGGGATGGGATTATTTTTATGTCTTCCCCAGACTCAAAAAAAGGAGGAAAAACCACATGAGCGAAGAAAATCTGTACACTTTTGAAAACCCCGAATACCGAAAAACCTTCTGGCACACCAGCTCCCATGTAATGGCGCAGGCAGTAAAACGGCTGTGGCCTGAGGTAAAGCTGGCTATCGGACCCGCCATTGAAGAAGGCTGGTACTACGACTTTGATGCCCCCTTCTCCTTCACCCCCGACCACCTGTCCCAGATTGAGGCGGAGATGAAGAAGATCATCAAAGAGCGTATCCGTCTGGAACGCACCGAAAAACCCCGAGCCGATGCTATCGCCTACATGGAGTCTATGCAGGAACCTTACAAGGTAGAACTGATTCAGGATCTGCCGGAAGACGCGGTGATCTCTTTCTACACCCAAGGCGAATTTACCGACCTGTGCGCCGGTCCTCACCTGGACCACACCGGCAGACTTCGTCACAACGGTTTCAAGCTGACCAAGTCCTGCGGCGCTTATTGGCGGGGCGATTCCAACCGAAAGATGCTGCAAAGAATATATGGCATCGGATTCCCCACCAAAGACGAATTGGATGCTTATCTGGAAGCGCAGGCAGAAGCATTGAAGCGTGACCATAATAAGCTGGGCCGCGAATTGGAATTCTTCACCACCGTAGAGGAGATCGGACAGGGTCTGCCCATCCTGCTGCCCAAGGGCGCGCGCGTGATCCAGACCTTGCAGCGCTGGATAGAAGACGAAGAGCAAAAGCGGGGCTATCTGTTGACCAAGACCCCCCTGATGGCAAAGCGGGATCTGTATAAGATCTCCGGCCACTGGGATCACTACCGGGACGGTATGTTCATTATGGGTGATCCCGATGACGAAGAAAAAGAATGCTTCGCCCTGCGTCCCATGACCTGCCCCTTCCAGTACCAGGTCTATCTGAACCGAGCCCGTTCCTACCGGGATCTGCCCATGCGTCTGGGTGAGACCTCTACCCTGTTCCGGAATGAGGACTCCGGCGAAATGCACGGTCTGATCCGTGTCCGTCAGTTTACCATTTCCGAGGGTCATCTGGTTCTCCGCCCTGAGCAGTTGGAAGAGGAATTCCGGGGTTGTCTGGAACTGGCAAAATATGTTCTGGATACCGTAGGTATGCTGGAAAACTGCACCTTCCGCTTCTCCCAGTGGGATCCCGCCCGCGCCGGTATCAAATACGAGGGCACTGCCGAACAATGGGAAGAAGCCCAAAAGGTTATGGGTGATATTCTGGACAATCTGGGTGTAGAATACGAGATTGGTATCGACGAGGCAGCTTTCTACGGACCTAAGCTGGACATCCAGTACAAGAATGTGTTCGGCAAAGAGGACACCATCGTCACCATTCAGATCGATATGCTGCTGGCGCAGAAATTCGGCATGGAATACACTGATGCTGACGGTCAGAAGAAGACCCCCTATATCATTCACAGAACCTCCCTTGGTTGCTATGAGCGTACCCTTGCCTACCTGATTGAGCGGTATGCCGGCGCGCTGCCTCTGTGGATGATGCCTACGCAGGTTATGGTAATGCCCATTACCGACCGGGCCCATGAATATGCCAAGGAGCTGGCCAAAAAGCTGAATGCAGTGAACATCCATGCGGAAACCGACTGCCGCAGCGAAAAACTGGGCTACAAGATCCGGGAAGCCCAGCTGCAAAAGGTCCCCTATATGCTGGTCATCGGTGACCGGGATATGGAAAACGGTACCGTTTCCATCCGTACCCGGAAGGGCGAAGATCTGGGCGCAATGACTCCCGAGGAATTTACCGCCAAGTGCCTGATGGAAATTGCCACCAAGAGCAAGGAAGTTTAATATAGCAAATACCCCGCTGTTGGAAGAATCCGACAGCGGGGTTTAAATATATTGTAGGGGACGATGCCCACATCGTCCCGTCAACCAAGTCCATTCGGCGGATGTGGGCATCCGCCCCTACGCACTAAAACTTAAATGCATATAGAGGCGGTCATTGACCGCCTACTTTCTTTCACCATTATTCAGCAGATAGTGAAGCATACGCTGTGGATTATCCAAAAAACGCTTTGTAATCTGATAATGTTCCGTTTCCTGATAGGATATCTTCCGAATCCCCTCAGAGGAAAATTCCAAAATTTCTGCGCCGGGAAACGCCATCAAAATTGGCGAATGGGTGGCAATGATAAATTGGGAATTCATTTCTGTCAGTCGCTGAATTTCCGCTAACAAGGTCAGTTGACGCATGGGCGAAAGCGCTGCTTCCGGTTCATCAAGCAGGTACACACCATTGCCGCTAAACCGATTCTGCACGATTGCCATAAAGCTTTCTCCGTGGGATTGATGGTGCAGGGACACCGGGCCGTAATTATGGGTCGCCTCCACTTCATCTATGTAGGTAGCAGCATTGTACAGACTTTCCGCCCTTAAAAAGAACCCATCGTTGGCGTAGGATCTTTTCACCAAGGAAATATATTCACACAGCTCCGAATGGGTCTGATTCGTGGAAAAGCGAAAATTTCTTGTACCGCCCTCGGCATTAAAACCGAAAGCCACCGCAATCGCTTCCAACAAAGTGGATTTTCCTGTTCCGTTCTCCCCGACAAAAAATGTCACAGAGGAAGAAAAACCCAAAGTCTTTACCTCTTCCAAATATTGTACCACCGGTAATGCTTGCAAGTAGGAATTGTTTTTCAGCCCCCCTGTAAATTGCACTTGACTGATATAATCTGCACCCACAAACATCACCCCCAGATCAATGTTATCAGAATTATACCATATTCCTGATTATTTCGCAATAATGACACACGTTTAAAAAGAGCGTACCGAAATCGGTACGCTCTTTTATCTTTTGTTATCTGGAATTAAACCAGCTCGATGACTGCCATCTCAGCAGCGTCGCCGCGGCGAGCGCCGGTGCGGGTCACTCTGGTGTAGCCGCCGTTACGGTCAGCATACTTGGGAGCGATCTCGTCAAACAGCTTCTTAGCCACATCTTCCTTAGTGATAAAAGCCAAAGCTCTGCGGTAGTTGGCCAGGCCGGCCTTCTTGCCCAGGGTAATCATCTTTTCCACAACGGGCTGAACTTCCTTCGCACGATAGAAGGTGGTCTCGATCTTGCCGTTAGCCAGCAGATCGGTCACCTGCTGACGCAGCAGTGCTTTTCTCTGTGCGCTGGTCTTGCCCAGTTTACGAGTACCGAACATGAACGTTTCCTCCTTTTTGAAAGGTTGACAAGCTTTAATTAGTTAATTATTGCCGGAATCTTCGCTGGCCAGGGACAGGCCCATCATTTCCAGCTTCTTCTGCACTTCATCCAGGGACTTCTTGCCCATGTTGCGCACCTTCATCATATCCTCACCGGTCTTGCTGATCAAATCAGCCACAGTGTTGATATTGGCGCGCTTCAAGCAGTTGAAGCTCCGGACAGACAGATCCAGCTCGTCAATGGTCATTGCCAGCTTGGTATCGGGGCGATCAGTAGACTTCTCCACCACAGTAGAACCGGTGCTGACGGTATCAGACAGGTTGGTAAACACTGTCAGGTGGTCGGACAGGATCTTCGCACCCAGAGAAACTGCGTCCTTTGCAGAAATGGTGGAATCGGTCCAGACCTCCAAGGTCAGTTTGTCGAAGTCAGTCTTGTCGCCGACACGAGTGGGCTCCACCGTGTAATTCACCTTTTTCACAGGGGAATAGATGGAGTCAATGGGAATCACGCCGATCACAGTCTGGGCAGTCTTGTTCCGGTCAGCCGGAACATAGCCGCGACCCTGAGACAGAGTGATCTCCATATTAAAAGTAGCACCTTCACCCAGCGTGCAAATCCGCAGCTCGGGATTCAGAATTTCAACCTCACCATCTGCCTTGATGTCACCTGCGGTAACCTCACAGGGACCCACAGCATCAATATACACCGTCTTAGGACCCTGGCAGTGGAGCATCATAATCATACGCTTCACATTCAGCACGATCTCAGTCACATCCTCGGTCACACCGGGAATGGTGGAAAACTCGTGCTGCACGCCGGCGATCTTCACGGAAGTTGCGGCGTAGCCGGGCAGGCTGCTGAGCATGATCCGGCGCAGGGAGTTGCCCAGCGTCATACCATAACCACGCTCCAACGGTTCTACCACATATTTACCATAGGACAAATCCTCAGGGGTATCCAGGCAAGTAATGCGAGGCTTTTCAATTTCTACCATGAATCTTAACCCTCCTTATTAAGTTGTGTGGCGTGTAGAATGCACACCACAATAGCAGTACGCGAACAAACAGGGGGTCGATTACTTAGAGTACAACTCGACGATCAGGTGGACAGCGATGTCGAAGTCGATATCTGCCTTTGTGGGCATAGCAACGACCTTACCGGTGAGGGTATTCTTATCGCGATCTAACCACTTGGGAGCAGCAACAAAAGTGTCAGCTTCCTTCAATGCCTTGAAGAATGCATTGGAAGCGCTCTTCTCGCAAACAGCAACCACATCGCCGGACTTGATCAGGTAGCTGGGGATGTTCACCCGGCTGCCGTTGACTGTAAAGTGACCGTGGTTAACCAGCTGACGAGCCTGACGGCGGGAGTTGGCAAAACCCAGACGGTAAACAACGTTATCCAGTCTGCGCTCCACCAGAGTCAGCAAGTTGTCGCCGGTATTGCCTTCCTGACGAGCGGCCTTCTCATAGTAGTTGCGGAACTGCTTTTCCTGAATGCCATAAACAAACTTGACCTTCTGCTTCTCAGTCAGCTGAGTTGCATACTCGGACTTCTTCGCTCTTCTCTGACCGCCGGGGTTCTTGTTGGAAGTCTTGGAGTAACCCATCGCGGCAGGAGAAACGCCCAGCGTTCTGCAACGCTTCAACACGGGCTGCATATTCTTAGCCATATTGTATAATTCCTCCTATTCCGAAATCAGACACGACGTCTCTTGGGGGGACGGCAGCCATTGTGAGGAATGGGGGTGACGTCCTTGATCATTACGACTTCCAGACCTGCGGTTTGCAATGCCCGGATAGCAGCCTCACGTCCCTGACCGGGGCCCTTCACGAAGACCTCAACAGACTTCAAGCCACAGCTGTCGATAGCAGCCTTGGCAGCGGTCTCTGCTGCGGTCTGAGCAGCAAAGGGAGTGGACTTACGGGAGCCACGGAAGCCCAGGCCGCCGGAGGAAGCCCAAGACAGGGCGTTGCCTTCCAGGTCAGTGATGGTTACCATGGTGTTGTTGAAAGAGGAACGGATATGTGCCGCGCCTTTTTCAACTACTTTACGCTCCTTACGGCGCTTAACAACTTTCTTAGTAGCCTTAGCCATTTACATATCCCTCCTTACTTCTTCTTGTTGGCAATGGTCTTCTTGGGACCCTTGCGGGTACGGGCATTGGTCTTGGTACGCTGGCCATGCACGGGCAGGCCACGACGATGACGGATGCCGCGGTAGCAGCCGATTTCGCTCAGCCGCTTAATGTTCATAGCAGTCTCACGCCGCAGGTCACCCTCAATGATGAAGTTACCTTCGATGGTTTCACGCAGCTGTGCTTCCTGCTCTTCGGTCAGATCCTTCACGCGGGTGTCGGGATCGATCTTGGTCATTTCCAGAACCTTAGCCGCACGGGCAGGTCCGATGCCGTAGATATAAGTCAGGGCAACTTCGATACGCTTATCGCGGGGAAGGTCAATACCAGAAATACGTGCCATATTCTTTCTGCACCTCCTATTAGCCTTGTCTTTGCTTGTGCTTGGGGTTTTCGCAAATTACCATAACGCGACCCTTGCGCTTGATGATCTTGCACTTTTCGCACATGGGTTTAACGGACGGTCTTACTTTCATACTGTTTAACCTCCAATAGAGTCTTGTATCTTACTTACTTCTCCAAGTGATCCGGCCATGGGTCAGATCATAAGGAGACATTTGAACAGTTACCTTGTCACCGGGCAAGATTTTGATAAAGTTCATACGGAGCTTGCCGGAAATGTGTGCCAGAATGATGTGTCCGTTGCCAATGTCCACATTGAACATGGCATTCGGCAGAGCATCGGTTACGATGCCTTCAATCTCGATTACGTCGTCTTTTGCCAAGTTATTAACCTCCTAGGTCGTACTTTGCAGTTGCCGACTTATACAAGTCGGAGATCTTCGGCGACGGTGAGTATTTCCGGCTCCCCGTCGGTGATGAGTACAGTATTTTCATAGTGGGCCGAGAGCTTACCGTCGGCAGTCACTGTGGTCCAGCCGTCTTTGAGTACTTTTACATCATAGACGCCTGCATTAACCATAGGCTCGATAGCCAGTGTCATACCGGGAAGCAACCTGGGTCCACGTCCGGGACTGCCAAAGTTTGGCACTTCCGGCTCCTCGTGGAGCTGTGCGCCTACGCCGTGACCTACGAAGGACCGCACAACTGAAAAACCGTTAGACTCCACATACGTCTGTATGGCGTGGGAGATATCGGACACTCTGTGTCCCGACTTGGCGAAGCGGATACCCTCAAAAAAGCTCTGCCTTGTCACTTGAATCAATCTTTCTGCCTCGGCACTTACCGTACCGCAGGGAAAAGTGGCTGCGCAATCTCCATGAAACCCCTTGTAGAAGGCACCCACGTCCACGGAAACAATGTCTCCGTCCTGCAAGGTGTAACCATCGGGAATACCGTGGATCACCACCTGATTGACGCTGATGCAGCTACTGGCAGGGAAGCCGTTATAGCGCAGGAACGACGGTTTTGCGTCCTGACTAAGGATAAAATCCCGAACAGCTCTGTCAATTGCTTTTGTGGATACGCCGGGTCTTACCATTTCCCCTGCCAAAGCACGGGCTGCCGCGGTAATTTTACAGGCCTGACGCATCTGCAAAAGCTCTTGTTCATTTTTAATTGCTATCATACCGTTTCTCCCAAGGCATTTAAGATGTCCTTGAAAGCACCTTCGATGGATTGGTCGCCCTCCACAAGCCGAAGCTTGTTCTGCGCGGCGTAATAATCCTTTAAGACCTCGGTGGCTTCGTGATAAATAGCAAGACGGCTCTTCACCGTTTCCGGCGCGTCGTCCTTGCGGATCACCAAGCCTTCACCACACAAGTCACAGGTGTTATCGTTTTTGGGGGGATTGGCAGTGATGTGGAAGCTGGCGCCGCACTTGGGGCAGACCCGGCGACCGGTCATGCGACCTTCGATCACTGCATCCTCAATTTCCAGGGAAACCACATGGTCGATCCGCACACCCTTGGCATCCAGAGCCTTTGCCTGGGCCAGGGTGCGAGGCACCCCGTCCAGAATAAAGCCATTTTTGCAATCAGGTTTCGCGGTCCGTTCCGCTACGATGCTCAATACCAGCTCGTCGGCGACTAAACGGCCTTCGTCCATTGCCTGTTTCACCTGCTTGCCCAGTTCGGAGCCATTTGCCATGGCCTCTCTGAGCATATTTCCGGTTGAAATGGTGGGAATCCCTAACCTTTCAGCCAGCATTTCTGCTTGGGTGCCTTTACCTGCGCCAGGGGCACCCAACAAAATAAGATTCATGCTACGCCTCCGGTCTCAATCCAAAAATCCCTTGTAATGACGCATCAGCATCTGGGTCTCCAAAGCCTTCACGGTTTCCAGAGCAACACCAACAACGATGATGATGGAAGTACCGCCGATGGCCAGGTTCTGCACACCGGGTACCAACTTGCCGCCAAGAATAGGCAGCAACGCCACAATGGCAAGGTACACAGCGCCAAACACCACGATCTTGCCGATAACCTTCTTGATAAAGTCGGCGGTGGGCTTGCCGGGTCGGAAGCCGGGGATAAAACCACCGTTCTTTTTCAGGTTGTTGGAGATCTCCACGGGATCGTACTGAATGGTGGAGTAGAACCAGCTGAAAAAGAAGATCAAAAGGCCGTAAAATACGATATAGAACCAGGTATTGCTGGACCAGATGTTGGTGTACCACCAGCCGTCAAGACCTGCAAAGGTGCAGATGGTTGCCGGCAGAGAAGCGATGGACTGGGCGAAGATCACGGGCATAACACCGGTCATCGCCACTTTGATAGGCAGATTGGTGTTCTGACCGCCGTAAACCTTACGACCAACCACACGCTTAGCGTACTGAATGGGGATGCGGCGCTCAGCATCGTTGATAAATACAATGAAGACCACCAACAGGAGCATCACCACAGCGATAATAGCTGCCAGCCACCATTGCAGACCCAGCAGACGGCTGAAAGTGCCGGGCAGGCCAGAAACGATGTTGGCAAACAGAATCATGGAGATGCCATTGCCGATACCAAACTCGGTGATCTGCTCACCCATCCACATAACCACAGAAGAACCGGCAGTAAAGGCAAGGATGATCACAACCGCAGGCATAAAGCCTTCCGCAGTGATGATCTTCAAGCCCTGAGACTCATAGTTCCGCAGCATGGTGTAGTAGGCAAAGCCCAGAAGCAGGCCCAAACCTACGGTAGAGTAACGGGTGATACGCTCAATCTTCTTTTTACCGATCTCGCCCTCTTCCTTTGCCATGCGCTCCAATGCAGGAATGGCAATGGTCAAAAGCTGAATGATAATGGAAGCATTGATGTAGGGCTGGATGCCCAAAGCCAGAACGGAAGCCTGAGAGAAGGCAGAACCGGACATGGCATCGTACAAGCCCAAAATGGTATTGGAAAGGGTGCTGTTAAAGTAGGTGGCCAGCGTTGATGCATCAATATAAGGAACGGGAATCACATTGCCGATCCGGTACAGAAGCAACATCAGCATGGTAAAGATCAGCTTTTTGCGGAGCTCAGGAATACGCCAAGCATTCTGCAATGTGCTAAACACTTAAACCACCTCGGCCTTTCCGCCTGCCTGCTCGATTTTTTCCTTCGCAGACTCAGAGAAAGCCGCAGCCTTAACGGTAATCTTTTTGGTCAGAGTACCGTTTGCCAGTACTTTCAGGCCATAGGGGCAGGCATTGATCACGCCTGCTTCGATCAGAGCAGCAGCATCAACAACTGCGCCGTCCTCAAAGCAATTCAGAGCAGCCAGGTTAATGGCAGTCAGAGGCTTTGCGAATACATTGATGAAGCCACGCTTGGGAACACGACGAACCAGAGGCATCTGGCCGCCTTCAAAACCGACACGGGTCTTGCCACCGGAACGGGCGTGCTGACCCTTGTGACCACGGCCACCGGTCTTACCGTTACCGGTACCGACGCCACGGCCCTTACGCTTGCCCACATGGGTGGAGCCAGCGACAGGAGACAGTTCAGAGAGTTTCATTTCTTATCTCCTCCTTATTCTACTTCGGTAACCTGCAACATGAAGCCGATCTTGGCGATCTTGCCGCGGGTCTGGGTGTTATCGGGCTGGATGGTAACCTGGCCGATCTTACGCAGGCCCAGAGAATGGGCGGTAGCGATCTGCTTTTCCAGGCGGCCGTTCAGGCTCTTAACAAGGGTAATCTTCAAATTTGCCATGTTAATTGCCCTCCTTACAGGATTTCTTCTACGCTCTTACCGCGGATAGCAGCGATCTGCTCGGGAGAAC
>JBGVON010000061.1:0-17550 GCA_045126495.1 Faecousia sp. | reverse complement strand
CCACTCAACAATTCGTTTACGCTGATTTCCAAAATATCACACAGTTCAAGCATTATCGAAGTATCGGGCATTGCCACGCCGCGTTCCCATTTGGATATTGCTTTATCGGTGATACCCAGTTTTTCTGCCAACTGCAACTGTGTTAAGTTTGCCTTTTTTCTGCACTCAGCAATAAATCTTCCGATTTTTATTTGATTCATAGGCTGCCTCCTTTCGCATACAGTGTAACGGCTCTTTCGCATTAAATACACCCACCATTGGTTTAGTGAGGAGAAGTAAACCGTTGATAGAGTGAAAATTGACCGTCAAATTCTTATTTGTCTAACGAATTAATATTAGGATATCACACCTAACAGGGAAAAACAAGAGCGCTTGGCAGGTGATACACAACCCCCGACAGGAATATAGCCTGTCGGGGGTTGTGGGCGATTCGTGAATAGCCCCTACATTGCTGCTTACAGGTGCAAGACCCGGTCTTTGATCTCTTGGGTGCGGCCTTGGTTCCAATACTGGGTGCCGATATAGCCGCAAGTACGGCGGGCTACGTTCATTTTGCTCTGGTCTGTGTTGCCGCATTGGGGGCAGACCCAGACCAGCTTTCCGTCGTCCTCCTGAATCTGGATTTCACCGTCAAAACCGCAGCACTGGCAGTAGTCAGACTTGGTGTTCAGCTCGGCGTACATGATGTTGTCGTAGATAAACTTCATCACTTCCAGCACCGCGTCGATGTTCTGCTGCATGTTGGGCACTTCCACATAGCTGATAGCGCCGCCGGGGGAGAGCTGCTGGAATTCGGATTCAAAGCGCAGCTTGGTGAAGGCATCGATCTCTTCTGCCACGTGGACGTGGTAGGAGTTGGTGATATAACTTTTATCGGTGATGCCCGGGATCATACCGAACCGCTGCTGCAAACATTTGGCAAACTTGTAGGTGGTGGATTCCAGCGGGGTGCCGTAGAGGGAGAAGTCAATATTGTGCTTGGCTTTCCAGCCCTTACAGGCATCGTTCATGTGCTGCATGACCTGTAAGGCGAAGGGCTTTGCTTCGCTGTCTGTGTGGGAACGACCGGTCATATACTTGACGCACTCGTAAAGACCTGCATAGCCGAGGCTGATGGTGGAGTAACCGCCGTAGAGGAGCTTGTCAATGGGTTCGCCCTTGGGCAGACGCGCCAATGCGCCGTACTGCCAAAGAATAGGCGCGGCATCGGACAGAGTGCCTTTCAGCCGTTCATGGCGGCACAGCAGCGCCCGGTAGCACAGGTCCAGCCGTTCATTAAAAATCTGCCAGAATTTATCCATATCTCTGCCGGAGGACAGGGCAACATCCACCAGATTGATGGTGACGACGCCCTGGTTGAATCGGCCGTAATACTTGCGCTTGCCCGGTTCGTAGTTGCCTGCATTGGCGATGTTGCCCACACCGGCTTCTGTGAACCGGTCGGGGGTCAGGAAGGAGCGACAGCCCATACATACGTACACGTCGCCTTTTAATTCCAGCATCATCTTCTCGCTGATATAGTCCGGTACCATGCGCTTGGCGGTGACTTGGGCGGCAAGGCGGGTCAGATACCAGTAGGGGGAGTCCTCAGTGATGTTATCCTCTTCCAGCACGTAAATCAGCTTGGGGAAGGCGGGGGTGATCCACACGCCCTTTTCGTTCTTGACACCCTCATAGCGCTGGCGGAGCATCTCTTCGATGATGAGGGCAAGGTCCTTTTTCTCCTGCTCGTTGCGGGCTTCGTTGAGATACATGAATACCGTGATGAAGGGGGCTTGGCCGTTGGTGGTCATCAAGGTCACCACTTGGTACTGAATGGTCTGTACACCCCGGCTGATTTCTTCTTTCAGCCGATCCTCTACCAGCTTAGAAAGGGCCTCCTCGGTGGGTGCAACCCCCAGCACGGTCATTTCCTGTTCTGCGGTTTTGCGGATTTTCTCCCGGCTGACCTGCACGAAGGGGGCAAGGTGGGTCAGGGAAATGGATTGACCGCCGTATTGGTTGGATGCCACTTGGGCAATGATCTGGGTGGCAATGTTACAGGCGGTAGAGAAGGAGTGGGGCTTTTCAATAAGGGTGCCGGAGATGACCGTGCCGTTTTGCAGCATGTCTTCCAGGTTCACCAGGTCACAGTTGTGCATATGCTGGGCATAGTAATCGGAATCGTGGAAGTGGATGATACCGGCATTGTGGGCATCCACGATCTCCTTGGGCAGAAGGATCCGGTTGGTGATATCCTTACTGACTTCACCTGCCATATAGTCCCGCTGGACGGCGTTGATGGTGGGGTTTTTGTTGGCGTTTTCCTGCTTGACCTCTTCGTTGTTGCATTCGATGAGGGACAGAATCCGATCGTCGGTGGTGTTGGATTGCCGCAAAAGACTGCGGGTGTAGCGGTAGGTGATATAGCACTTCGCCACCTCATAAGCACCGTGGGCCATGATGGCTTTTTCTACCAAATCCTGAATCTCTTCCACAGAGGGGCTGCGCCCCATCTCCTCGCAGCTGATCTGCACGTGTTCGGTAATGCGGCTGATCTGTAATGGTGTCATGCGGACATTTTCTTCTACGGCATTGTTTGCTTTTGTGATGGCGGTTTCGATCTTGCCGGCATCAAAGGTAACTTCCGCGCCGTTTCGCTTAATGATTTTCATATTCCGTTCCTCCATTAAATACAAATTGCGATTGTAAACCCTATTATACTACATATTGTGCTTTTTTCAAGAGGAAAACACAAAATAATGTATATTATTTATTTTTCTTTTATTTTGCACCACGGGTGGCGGGGGCGCATAAAATGTGTCATAAGCGATAGCTTATTCCCAAATTCTCATCGGGAGGTAATATTATGAGTGAGCGTTGCCAGGGAAGCGTTCGCTGCAATATCGATGATTTGCAGGAGGCCCTTTCCATTCACACACGGAAAATCACTGACAGCTGCCGGGATAAGGATTGCATCGAGGACCTGCGGGTGTATCTTACCAAGGCATCTCAAAATATTTTAGACGGTTGTGCCGGGGCGAAGGTGCGGTGTGCAGAACTTCTGTATACTTATATTGATGTGGAGCCGGTGGCATTTGACGGTCACCACTACTGCGTGGATGCAACCTTCTATTACCGGATTCTGGCGGATGCCACTGTGGGAACCTGCCGTCCGGTGACCTTGCATGGTTTGGCGGTATTCTCCAAGCGGGCGGTACTGTGCGGTGAGGATAGCCGCGCCCATATCTTCACCAGCAATACCCGCTTGGGCGGACCGGACGGCATTACCACGGTCAGCGCTAACCGTCCCACTGCGGTGGTGGAGGTGCTGGATCCTATGGTCCTTAATTCCAAGGTGGTGGATGTATGCACCTGTCCCCGGGAGGGCGCGGTGCAGCAGATCCCTGAGGGCATCTGCGGTTGCTTTGATGAGGAATTGGTTCTTTGCGGTGAGCAGCGTCGGTTGCTGGTGACATTGGGGCAGTTCTCCATTATTCGTTTGGAACGGGATGCTCAATTGGTAGTACCCTTCTTGGATTACAGCATTCCCACCAAGGAGTGCTGCGACAGCGCAGGGTGCGGGGAAGATCCCTGTGAGTTGTTCTCTAAGATTCCGTTCCCGGCCCAGGCATTTGCCCCTACCGGGTGCGATAAGGAATGTGATTGCGACACCTGCGGTTATACTACCACATAAAAAAAGCAAGCGGCGTGACTTTTGTCACGCCGCCTTTTTACGCGTCGAACTTTGGCTTTATAATAAATGTTGGGGTCAGGCGCTTACAGGCATGCTTGATTTTCCTGCATGGGCAGACACAGAAAGCCAAAACCCAGTTTGTTTATGGAATGTCCTTTTTTGCGGATCTCAGCCTCGCATCAGGCGCTTGCGGGCGAGGTTGATGGTGCCCTCGGTCATCCGGGTGATCCAGGCAAGGCTCTTGCCGCAGCCGTAGGCAACGCAGGAGGCAGGGTCATCGGCAATGGTGCAGGGGATGCCGATGCGGTTTTGGAGCAAAATGTCCATGCCCCAAAGCTGACTGCTGCCGCCGGTGAGGACAATGCCGGTATCGGCGATGTCGCCCACCAGCTCCGGAGAGGTTTCTTCCAGCACGGCAAGAACTTCGTCGGCAATCCGCAGGGCGGATTTTTGTAAAAGATTGCAGATCTCTGCGGAGGTGACGGTCACCTCCCGGGGCATGCCGGACTTGGCATCCCGGCCCTTGACGGACATGGTAGCGTCATCTCTGGGGTGCATCGCGCCGATCTGAATTTTGATATCCTCTGCGGTGGCAGGTCCAATGATGACATGATACCGCCCCCGGATATAGCGGGCAATGGATTCGTCGAAATGATTACCCGCCAGCTTGATAGAGGAGGAGTTTGCCACGCCGTTCATGGTCAGTACGGCAATATCGGTGGTGCCGCCGCCGATGTCCACCACCAGATGGCCGCGGGGACCGCTGATGTCCAGTCCTGCGCCCAATGCCGCCGCCAGAGGCTCTTCAATGAGGTATACCCGGCGGGCGCCTGCTTCCATGGCGGCGTTGATTACGGCACGCTCGTCCATCTGGGTCACAGAGCTGGGGACGCTGATGATGACTCTGGGCTTGGGGGTGAATAAAGAGGCGTTGTCGGTGTTGCGGAAAAATTTTTCCAGCATTTTCACGGTCAGCTCATGGTCGGCAATGACGCCGTCTTTCAGTGGACGCATGGCTGCAACGTTGCCCGGGGTACGACCCAGCATATTCCGGGCGGCAGCACCGATCTGTAATGCCTTGCCGGTATTCTTGTCGATGGCTACTACTGACGGCTCCCGGGTGGTAATGCCCTTGTCGGCTTGGTAGATCAGCACGTTGGACGTGCCCAGATCCACGCCCAGGTCATGGGAGAAAAATTCAATACGACGCATATAATTCACCTACATTTTATGATTTGCCGCTGCCACAGCGGCGCAGTATACTTCTTTGGCACCGGCGGTGAGGAGCACACGGGCGCATTCCGAGACCGTTGCGCCGGTGGTAATAATATCGTCCAGCAGCAAGATGCGCTTACCCCGGATGTTTTGGGGTTCAACAGGGACATAAGCGCCCAGCACATTTGCTCGCCGCCGGGCGGCATCTCCCAGACGGGACTGGGGCGGGGTGTTGCGGATCTTCCGCAGGGTTTTATGGGGGATCACGCCCAATTCCTCACCCACTGCCCGGGCGAGGAGCTCCACTTGGTCATAGCCTCTGGACAGACGGCGCAGGGGTGCGATGGGTACATAGGTCAGGATGTCAAAATCATCCAATTCCTCTGCTTGCAGCTTCAATGCAAGCCTTCGACCGTAGGCAGTGGCATAGCTTCTGCGGCCGTAAAATTTATAGCGGAGGATACTGCTGCGGACTGTATCCTTATAATACCACAATGCGGTCCAACCTGCAAGAAAAGAAAGTTTGATTTTGGATTTTCCGAAAGCGGGGGCGTTTATCCGGCATGACGGACACAGATCCAACTCTCCTTTTTTAAGAAATGTCCTGCAAAGAACGCATTTTGACGGAAAAAGAAGGGTCAGTAGTTTATGGAGCATCAGATGTCCTCCCGGTTCTGCAAACGCAGTTTCAGACCGGTATAACGCCGCCCTGTTTTTGCGTTTTGCACCATGGTGGAGACGGTCTCTTCCCGTCCGGTTATGATCATCAGCTCCCGGGCGCGGGTAATGGCGGTGTAGAGAATGCTGCGGTTGAGAAGATAGGTGGATGCGTTCCACGCCGACAGGATCACTGCCCGGTATTCGCTGCCTTGGGATTTGTGGACGGTCATGGCGTAGGCAGGTTCCAGTTCAGTCAGCTGGGTGAAATCGTAATCCACCTCCCGGTCGTCAAAGAGGACGGTAATGGTTTCGGTCTGGGGGTCGACCGTTTGGATGATGCCCACATCACCGTTGAATACGCCGGCGCCCACCTGACTGCTGTCGGATTTTTTCCAAAGCAGGTCGTAATTGTTGCGGATCTGCATGACCCGGTCGCCCTCCCGGAAGATGATCTGCCCCATTTTATGCTCTTTTTTGTGGGGGGCAGGGGGGTTCAGCCCCGCTTGCAGCAGCTGATTGAGGGCAACTGTGCCGGCAGGTCCTTTCTTGGTGGGACAAAGCACTTGTATCTGGTCGGCGGGGATGCCCATGTTTTGGGGCAGACGGGTGGTGCAAAGACCCACGATGGTTTGGGCGACCTGTTCCTCCGCCCGTCCGGGCAGGAAGAAAAAGTCGTTTTTTACATTGTTCAGCACCGGCATCTCCCCCCGGTTTACCCGGTGGGCATTCATGACGATGAGGCTTTCCTGGGCCTGACGGAAGATCTCTGTCAGCCGGACAGTGGGCAGCAGATTGCTGCGGAGCATATCCCGGAAGGGAAAGCCCGGTCCCACAGGGGGCAGTTGGTCCGGATCACCCACCAAGATCAGCCGGGCTTTTTGGGGGACTGCCTGCAAAAGACTGGCAAGGAGACTGATGTCCACCATGGACATTTCGTCCACAATGACGGCGTCGGCTTTCAAGGGGTCGGATTCGTCCCGGGAGAAGAAAAGCTTTCCGGTGTGGGGGTCGATTCCGGCGCCCAAAAGTCTGTGAATGGTGGCAGCTTCCCGTCCGGTGACCTCTGTCAGCCGCTTGGCGGCGCGACCGGTGGGCGCGCACAGAAGGCAGCTGAGTCCCATTTGTTCATACAGGGAAAGAATGCCGTTCAGGGTGGTGGTTTTGCCGGTACCGGGACCGCCGGTAAGGAGCAAAAGACCCGAGCTTGCCGCTTCCTGCAAGGCAAGTTCCTGCTGGGAGGAAAATTCCAAGGCGCTGCTTTGGGCAGCGAGGCGTAGCTTTTTAGGCAGGGCGGAGGGAGCGGGAAAGCGGTTTGTGCCATGGGCGAATAGCCGTTGGGTACAGTAGGTCTCCGCCCGGTAAAGGGCAGGCAGGTACAGAATGTAGATATCTGCCAGACGGTCTTCTATCAACCGTTCTGCATCCAATAGCCGCGCAATACCCGTCTGCACAGTGGGAATATCCACGTTCAGCAGCTGACCGGTGGCGGCAATGAGCTTATCCTTGGGCAGGAAGCTATGTCCTGCGGACAGATTATAGCGCAATTCGAAAAGGATACCTGCGTCCACCCGGCGAGGATCATCGGCGGCAACGCCCATGTCGATGGCGAATCGGTCCACCGCGCCAAAGGGCGCTTCCAGTTCTTCGTCCATCAGCAGGTAGGGATCATCATATAATAGATCAATGGCGGTTTCGCCGTAAAGCTTATAGGTCTTGACCGCCAGTTCGGCAGGCAACTGGTGAAGGGTAAAAAATTCCATCAGATGCCGCATGCCCACCTGCAAACGAAAATCCTCACCGATCTGCTGGGCTTTTTTATCGGAGATGCCGCTAACCTCTGCGAGGCGTTCCGGCTCCCGTTCCATAACGATCAGGGTCTGGTCACCAAATTTTTTAACGATCCGGGCAGCCATGATCGGGCCGATGCCTTTGATAACACGGCCGGACAGGTAGGCAGTGATATCCGCGGCGGTTTGGGGCATGAGCCGTTCCAGAAATTCCGCTTCAAACTGCCGCCCGTAACTGGAATGGGTGTTCCATTTGCCTGTGACCATCAGTCGTTCTCCTACCGAGGGCAGGGGAATGGTGCCGACTACGGTGACGGTCTGTCCGTCGGAAAGACCCAGTCGCAGCACGGCATAGCCGTTGTCGTAATTCTGAAAGACAACAGCGCTGACGGTACCTTGTAAGATTTCCAATTCCTGCTGATTCAAGACGGTCTCTCCTGTTCTTTGCAATCTGCTATCAGTTTACAATATTTTCGGGAAATTGAAAAGGGGTTTTGTAAAATCTTTGTGAAATAATAGGGCAGAAGTGACGCTGCGATATTGCATATTGTGGAAATTTTGGTATAATATAAAATATTATGGGCAGGAGAGTTCTTATGAAGGATTTGCAGCTTTTGACTTGGCTGACCCAGTTGGGGCTGGGCACAGCGGTGCCGCTGGCAGGATTTGTACTGCTGGCTGTATGGCTGCGGGAAAGGTTTGGCTTGGGTCTGTGGGTGCTGTTTGTGGGCATTGGACTGGGGTTGCTGTTTGCCATAGACGGTTTTTGCCGAAGCTTGAAGCTGCTTAGCGATCTGAGCAAAAAGCAGAAAAACAAAACGCCCCCGGTTTCCTACGGGGAGCATGACTGAGGTTGTGTGAAATGGATATACGGAAATTTATCCTCCAACAAACGGGCATTGTTGCACTGGGGGAAGCGGTGGGCGTAGGTATCATGATTGGCATATTTGCGTTACTGGGAAAATACGACGGTGCTGTGCTGTTGGGCGGTGTTGTGGGCGGTATTGCGGCAGTTGTGAATTTTTTTACAATGGCAATCGGTGTCAACAATGCCGCAGACAAAGCAGAAAATCAAAATGTTAAGGGTGGACAGGCGGCAGTGAAGGGCTCTTATCTGCTGCGAATGATCCTGCTGTTTCTGATACTGTTTGCCTTTGCAAAAAGCGGACTGTGTAACGCCATCGCCTTGGTGGTGCCGTTGCTCTTTGTGCGGTTTACATTGACCGTGGCAGCGTTTTTTCAAAGAAAGCCGGGTGATAAAGCTCTATGAATGTAAGTGTAGATGGCGCATTTATCTATTTCACCATTCCCATATTCGGTGGAATCCCCATTACCCAAACGGCGGTGTCTTCCTTTGTGGTGACATTGCTGCTGGTAATTGCCTGCGTTATGCTGGGAAAGAATCTGCAAAAGCGACCCACAGGCGTGCAGGTGCTGGTGGAAAAAGGTGTAAGCATGATTTATAATCTGACGGTCAGCGCAATGGGCGAGCACAATGTCCATTGGGCGCCCTTTATGGGCACACTGTTTCTCAGCAGCATTTGCGGCAGCCTCATCGGCATGACCGGTTTTTTGCGGTCTGTTCCTGCGGATTTGAGCTGCACCCTTACCTGGGCGTTGATGGTTTCGGTGCTGATCTGGTACAATAATATTAAAAATCACGGACTGCTTGGCTGGTTAAAGGGTTTTGCCGAGCCGATGGTAGTTATGACCCCTATGAATATCGTGTCAGAGATTGCGCAACCGGTGTCAATGGCGTTCCGTCATTTTGGCAATGTTGCCGGCGGCGGTGTGATTACCTCTATTATTTATACGGCGTTTTCTCTTTTGTCATCTGTGGTGCTGGGGGCGATTGCTTCTGCCGGTTGGCTGATGAGCGGTGTGCTGATGGCCGCGGGTGTTGGACTGTGGATATTGGGCGGAAAAAAGAAAAAAACTTTGTTGAAGATCCTGGCGGTACTGTGCTTTTTGCTGGGACTGTTTGGCCTGTTGGAGATATTGGGGATATTGTCCGGTGTGCCGATTTTGGCGTTGGGCGTCCCGGCAGTGCTGAGTGTGTATTTTGATGTGTTTTCCGGCTTTGTGCAGGCGTTGGTGTTTACCTTGTTGAGCATGGCGTATATTGCCGGAGCGTGTCCCCCGCCTGCGGAGCAGGAATCATAATTATGTAAACTATTTTTAGGAGGAAACTATTATGGAATTCAATGCGTATTTTTTGAAGGCTATGTGTGCCATCGGCGCAGGTTTGTGCATGGGTATCGGCGCAATCGGCCCCGCTATCGGTGAAGGTAATGCGGTATCCAAGGCTTTGGAAGGCATGGCCCGTCAGCCGGAATCTGCGGACAACCTGCGGACCAATATGATCCTGGGCTGCGCCATTACGGAGACCACCGGTATCTACTCGCTGCTGATTTCTTTCTTGATTTTGTTTGCTACCAACGTATAAGCTTCTCTGCATAATATGCAGGCAGAAAGGAGCAAAACCATGTTTGAAAGTTTTATAGGTGTTAATTTCTGGACGGCGCTGTTTGTGCTGCTGAACTTTCTTGTTTTATTTTTTGTGGCGAAAAAGTTCCTGTTTGTGCCGGTGAAGAATATGATCGACAGTCGTCAAAAAGAAATTGATACCATGTATGCCCAGGCGGATGCCGCCAAGGAAAATGCGCTGGCGCTGGAAGAAGAATATAAGACTCAGCTTGCCCAGTCCCGGGAAACCGGCGAAGCCATGGTGAAAGAGGCCATGGACCGGGCAAAAAGCCGGGAGGAGGAGATCCTCCGGCAGGCAGACCGGGAGGCAGAGGCCATTCGGCAGAAAGCATCTGCGGACATTGCCCGGGAAAAGCGTCAGGCGCTGAACGATGCCAAGAACGAGATCTCTGCTTTGGCGGTGGAGATCGCCGGTAAGGTGGTAGGCGCTGAGCTGGATGAGACCCGGCAAAAGCAGCTGGTGGATAGCTTCCTGGAAGAATTGGGTGAGCCGTCATGAATCGGGCAGGGACAGTATACGGACAGGGTCTGTATGCCCTGGCGAAAGAAGAGGGTGCAGAGGCGCAGATCTTGCAGCAGCTGCAAGTGTTGGCGGATTGCTTTTCTCAGCAGCCGGATTATTTGAAATTGCTGGCTACCCATGGTTTGTCCAAGCAGGAGCGCATAGACATTCTGGATGGGGATTTTCGGGGAAAAGTGCATATTTATGTGCTGAATTTCCTAAAACTGTTGACGGAAAAAGGTTATGTCTGCCAGTTTCCCCTTTGCTGCAAGGCGTATCAGGAGCAGTATTACGCGGATAAGGGGATCGTGCAGGTGACGGCGGTGTCGGCGATTCCCATGACCAAGGCCCAGCAGGACAAGCTTACGGAAAAACTCACCGCTATGACCGGCAAGACCGTGGCGCTTACGTGCCGGGAGGATCCGACTGTTTTAGGCGGTATCCGGTTAAGTTATGACGGAAAGCAGGTGGACGGCACTGTGCAGGGTCGTTTGGCTGCAATGGAAAAACAGTTGAAAAATACCGTAATTTGAGGTAAGAAAATGGAATTAAGACCGGAAGAAATTACGAAAATTATCCGTAGTCAGATCAAAAACTACGAGAATAAAATACAGACCAGCGAAACCGGCACGGTGATCCTTGCCGGTGACGGTATTGCCAAAGTGTCCGGATTGGAAGGATGCATGGCAGGTGAGTTGGTGGAATTCCCCGGTGGTGCTTATGGCATGGCCCAGAACTTGGAGGAGGATACGGTATCCATCGTGGTTTTGGGCAATGACAGTGGCATCAAAGAGGGGGATACGGTCAAGCGCACCGGCAAGGTGGTATCTGTGCCGGTGGGCGCAGGCCTTGTGGGCCGTGTGGTGAACGCATTGGGCGAGCCCATCGACGGCAAAGGCCCAATTGAAGCGGAAGGTTATCGCCCCATTGAATGTCCGGCGCCGGGCATTATCGACCGGGAGCCGGTGAATGTTCCCTTGCAGACCGGTATCAAGGCCATCGACTCCATGATCCCCATTGGACGGGGTCAGCGGGAACTGATCATCGGTGACCGGCAGACCGGCAAAACCACCATCGCCACCGATACCATTTTGAATCAAAAAGGCAAGGATGTGCTCTGCATTTACGTTGCCATCGGTCAGAAGCGTTCTACCGTTGCCCAGATTGTCAATTCTTTGACTTTGGGCGGCGCTATGGATTATACCATTGTGGTATCCGCTACTGCTTCGGAGCTGGCGCCTATGCAGTACATTGCCCCTTATGCCGGGTGCAGCATGGGTGAACATTTTATGCACCAGGGCAAGGATGTGCTGGTAATCTATGACGATCTGAGTAAGCATGCGGTGGCTTACCGCGCCATCTCTTTGCTGATCCGCCGTCCTCCCGGACGGGAGGCCTATCCGGGCGATGTGTTCTACCTCCATTCCAGACTGTTGGAGCGGGCGGCGCATATGTCGCAGGCAAAGGGTGGCGGCAGCCTGACGGCGCTGCCCATTATTGAGACCCAGGCGGGCGACGTATCTGCCTATATCCCTACCAATGTGATCTCTATTACTGACGGTCAGATCTTTTTGGAGTCGGAGCTGTTTAATGCCGGTGTCATGCCTGCGGTGAACCCGGGTATTTCCGTGTCCCGTGTGGGCGGCGCGGCTCAGATCAAGGCCATGAAGCAGGTAGCAGGCTCTTTGAAGCTTCTGTATTCCCAGTACCGGGAATTGCAGAGCTTTGCCCAGTTTGGCTCTGATTTGGACGCAGACACCAAAGCGCGGTTAGCGCTGGGTGAGCGGATCGTGGCGGTGTTGAAGCAGAAAAACAATGCCCCCGTAGAGGTTGCCCATCAGGTGTGTATTCTCTATGCGGTGGTCAACGGCTATCTGGGCGGCATTTCTGTGGAACAGGTGGGAGAGTTTGAGCGGCGCTTGCAGGAATTGATGGAGAAAGGCTACGGTGATGTGCTGACAGCCATCCGCACCACCGGCAAGCTGGATGCCGATTCTGAGGAAAAACTGAAAGAAGCTATCGGCCGTTTGCTGACAGAAATGGGTGGCTGATATGGCAGGGGTTTCTACCAAGGAAATTAAGACCCGCATCCGCAGTATGGAGTCCACCCGACAGATCACCAGAGCCATGGAAATGGTGGCGTCTGCCAAGCTGCGCAAGGCGCAGCAGCAGGCCATGGACTGCCAGCCTTATTTTGAAACGCTCTACGGGGTCATTGGTGACATCGTCAGCTGCGGGACAGAGCAGGACCTGCCTTATTTGTATCGCAAGGACGGGGGAAAGGCTGCTTATGTGGTGATCTCCGGCGATCGGGGACTGGCAGGTGGCTATAACAGTAACATCATCAAGTTGTTCACTGCCCAGACGCAGGGACAGGATGCGGTGGTGCTGCCTGTGGGCAAGAAGGGCGCAGACTTTTTTAAAACCCACGGTATAGAGACTTTGACAGAGAATTACACCCACGCAGAAGGGGTATCTATCGGAGACTGCTTTTCTGTGGCAAAAAGGCTATGCGACGGATTTTTGAAGGGTGAATTCAATGCCGTTCATGTAGTGTATACCCGTTTTCAGTCCATTCTTTCCCAGCAGCCGGAATGCTTGCAACTGCTGCCTTTGGAAGCCAAAGCAGGGCAGAGCAAGTCCAATGCCCGGCAGATCCTATATGAACCGGACGGCAGAACGGTGTTTGAGACTGTTGTGCCGGAGTATTTGGGGGGCGTGCTGTATGGCGCGCTGTGCCAGAGCCGCGCTTCCGAGCAGGCTGCCCGGCGGACGGCAATGGATGCGGCGACCCAGAATGCTCAGGAGATGATCGATGGGCTCAGCCTGCAATTCAACCGGGCAAGGCAGGCATCCATTACCCAGGAGATTACAGAGATCGTTGCCGGTTCTCAATAAAACCCGATGAAGGAGTTGAATCCTATGGCTAATTCTAACGGAACAGTGGTGCAGGTCATGGGCCCTGTTTTGGATATTCGTTTCCCGGAGGGTTGCTTGCCGGAGTTACTGCAAGCGATTTCTGTGCAGAATGGGGAACAGACCATTATTGCCGAGGTGGCCCAGCACGTGGGTGACAATGTGGTGCGGTGTATCGCCATGAGCTCCACCGACGGTCTTGCCCGGGGTGCCGAAGCGGTCAATACCGGCGCATCCATCACAGTGCCGGTGGGCGAGGAGTGCCTTGGCAGAGTGTTTAATCTGCTGGGTCAGCCCATTGACGGCGGTGAGGAAGCGAAGGCGGCGGAGCGTTGGCCCATTCACCGCAGCGCCCCTGCTTATGAGGAGCAGGAGACCTCCACAGAGATTCTGGAAACCGGCATCAAGGTCATCGACTTGATCTGCCCCTATGCCAAGGGCGGTAAGATCGGTCTGTTTGGCGGTGCAGGTGTGGGCAAAACGGTGCTGATTCAGGAGCTGATCTACAATATCGCCACCGAGCATAACGGCTATTCGGTGTTTACCGGCGTGGGTGAGCGCACCCGTGAGGGCAATGACCTGTATTTGGAAATGACCCAGTCCGGTGTTATTAAGAAGACCGCCATGGTCTTCGGTCAGATGAACGAGCCCCCCGGAGCCCGTATGCGGGTTGGACTTTCCGGTCTTACCATGGCGGAGTATTTCCGGGATGTAAAGCATCAGGATGTGCTTTTGTTTATCGATAATATTTTCCGCTTTACACAGGCGGGGTCTGAGGTGTCTGCGCTATTGGGGCGGATGCCCTCTGCCGTGGGTTATCAGCCTACGTTGGCAACGGAGATGGGTGCTTTGCAGGAGCGGATCACCTCTACCAAGAATGGTTCCATTACCTCCGTGCAGGCGGTTTATGTGCCGGCGGATGACTATACCGACCCGGCGCCTGCCACTACCTTTGCCCATCTGGATGCCACCACGGCATTGGATAGAGGCATTGCTTCTTTGGGTATCTACCCGGCGGTGGATCCTCTGAACTCTACCTCCCGGATCTTGACCCCCGAGGTGGTGGGTGAGGAGCATTATGCGGTGGCCCGGGGCGTGCAGCGGATCTTGCAGCGGTATAAGGAATTGCAGGATATCATTGCCATCATGGGTATGGACGAGCTCAGTGAGGAGGATAAGCTTACCGTTAATCGGGCAAGAAAGGTCCAGCGCTTCCTGTCCCAGCCTTTTGCGGTGGCGGAGCAGTTTACCGGTTATGCAGGTAAGTATGTGCCTTTGAAGGAGACGGTCCGGGGCTTCAAGGAAATTATTGAAGGTAAGCATGATGCAATTCCCGAATCCTGTTTCCTCTATGCCGGAACCATTGATGATGTGGTTGCCAAATGGAAGGGGCAGGGGTAATGAACAGCTTTCCTTTGAAAATTGTGACCCCTGACGGATTGCTTTTTGACGGACAGGCAGAGGAATTGGTAGTCCGGACCACTACCGGGGATATGGGCTTTCTCGCAGGACACACGGACTGCGTTGCCCCCTTGGGCATGGGTCTTGCCACGGTACAGGTTGACGGGCAGAAGCGGTACGGCGCTTGCATCGGTGGTATGGTCTCAGTGTTGGACGGACAGGTAACCCTGGTGCCTACTACCTTTGAATGGTCAGATAAGATTGATCTTCCCCGGGCGGAGGTGTCGGAACAGCGGGCAAGGACTGTGCTGGCAGATAAGACTTCTACCGACACAGATCTGCGTCTGGCAGAGGCGAGACTGAAACGGGCGCTGATCCGCCAGAGAGTATATCATTACAAGTAGAGAGAGTATCAGAAGAAAATAAATTCAAAAAACGCCCACCATTTTACCTAAAAATGGTGGGCGTTTTTTGGTTATGTTTTTCTCCGGAAAGTGTTGACAAATCTAGCGAATGGAGTATGATACGGGTGAACGTAAACGGATCTATAAAAAAGCATTGTTGCAAAGCGTGGGGGCGAGCATTGCTCGTCTGTTACAGCAGAACCGGCTTTGCATAAGCGGACGACTGATGGTTGCCCCTACAAGAGCAAATCAGGAACAACGAATGTTTAGTATTTGTGGAGGTCATAGTATGGCTGCAATTGAAAAACGACCGTTAATGTTTACTAATAAGGCTTTGGTGGCGATGACCATTCCGGTGATTTTGGATGCGCTGCTTTCTATTATCGCAGGTATGGTGGACTCGGCAATGGTTTCCTCTGCGGGTCCGGCAGCGGTCAGCGCAGTGTCGTTGGTGGATGCTATCAATGTGCTGTTTATTACCATCTTTTCCGGCATGGCTTCCGGAGGCGGTGTGATCATATCCCAGTATATCGGTCACCGGGATTATAAGCAGGCAAAGGACAGCGCCAATCAAATGGTGTACGTGTCCGTGGCTATGGCACTTCTGTTTATGGGTTTGCTGCTATGCTCTCAGGAGGCGGTCTTGCGCCTGATTTACGGCAGCATCGAGCAAGATGTGTTTGAAAATTGCAAGACCTATTTCTTCATCACTCTGTGGGGTTATCCCTTTTCGGCAGTGGGTGGAGCCAGTGTGTATGTGCTGCGGGCGATGGGTAAAAACCGGCAGTCTGCGATCTGTACCATTTCCTTCAATGTGGTCAATGTCATCGGTAACGCGATCTTGATCTACGGTTTCGGTATGGGTGTGGCTGGCGCAGCGATTGCCACTACATTGAGTCGTGTGACCTATGCGGTGATGGGTATTTGGATGGCCGGTAATAAAAAATTGACTGTCCACTATGACAAGTTGTTGAAGATCCGTTTGGATTTTGGCATTATCCGCAGAATCGTGCGGATAGGCTTTGCCAGCAGCTTGGAGTTTGGCCTGTTTTATGGAGGCCGCATTTTGATTACCAGCTTGGTTGCCACTTTTGGTACTGCTATGATCACCGCCAATTCCGTTGCCAGCACCATCAATAACATCGGTTGGGCCATCGTAGGCGCCTTCGGCACAGCAATGATGCCGGTGGTCGGTCAGTGTATTGGTGCCGATGAAAAGGAACAAGCTAAGTACTACATGAAGAAAATGGCGGGTGCAGGTACGCTGGCAATGCTTATTCTGTTCTCTGCGACTTTCTTATTGCGGCATCAGTTGGTGCGGATGTATAAGCTTGACCAGGAAACCTTGGATATTTGCGCGTACTATGTCGGCGTGTATGCAGTCTTTGCTATATGCGCAATGTATTCCCTTGCCTTTGCGCCGGTGTCCGGCTTCCGGGCTGCCGGTGATGTGCGGTACGCAGCAGCGCTGGCAATTTTCAGTATGTTTACCTTTCGCGTGGCTTTGGCCTATGTCCTCAATGCGATCTTTCCGTCCTTGGGTCTGATGTGTGTGTGCATCGGTATGGCGGTGGATTGGGTTTGCCGCTCGGTAATGAATGTTATCCGCTATCGCAGCGGTAAGTGGCTTTATAAACGGGTCATATAAATGATGAGCACTGCCTGTGGGCAGTGCTCATTTTTGCAAACGGATTTCCACGGGCTTTTGTAATATCATGGAATTGGGTGTGACGGCGCAGTCCATGGCGAGAATCTGCACCCCTGCCTGGGCGGCAGCGCGTAAAGCGGCGGAAAAAGCAGGGTCAGTAGTATCGTTTGGGTGCAGGTAGGACACGTCTGCCATTTGGATGACGAAGAGGACGTATGTTCCATAGCCTTGTTTTGACAACGCAGTTAGTTCCTGCAAATGCCTGGCACCCCGTGCGGTGGGGGCATCGGGAAAGGCGCAAATGCCGTCTTGTTCCAGAGTAACGCCTTTGACTTCCAGAAAGCAGGGGATACCGTCTTTGGTGAAGGAAAAATCAAAGCGGGAATCGCCGTGGCGGCTTTCGGGGCGTAAGTTTTCCAGTTTGCCCAGTCCGCCGGCGGAAAGCCATTCCCTTGCGGCGGCGTTGGGCGCTTGGGAGTCCATGTTGATGAGGCGTGTGCCTTTTTGAACGGTGACGAGATCGTAACGGGTCTTGCGGGCGGGGTTGTCCGATGCCACGCACCATACTTTTGCGCCGGCGGGTAATAATTCCCGGCAGCGACCGGTATTTTTCACATGGCAGATTTCCTCTTTCCCGTTGATGATAACGTGAGCGATAAATCGATTGGGTCGCGCCAGAAAGATACCGGGTACGATATTGGCGTATTCCATGGCAAAACCTCCTTTGGTATTTAGAATAGCAGATTTTTGCCGGTTTGCCAAGGGAAAGGTATTGACATTTTGGGAATATGTGCTATAATCAATTCCGTTCCATACGGAGGCTTAGCTCAGCTGGTTAGAGCGCCTGCTTCACA
>JBGVON010000060.1:0-17087 GCA_045126495.1 Faecousia sp. | reverse complement strand
CGCAGCCGTCAGTACCGGAGACCAGAACCGGCTCCTCCATACCTGCGATATTTAAACCAAAGCAACCACCAAAACCGCCCACATCGTCCAGACATCCTTCGTTTTTGGTACGCTTGATATGCTTTTTCATCAGCTCCACAGCCTTATATCCGGCAGTAATATCCACACCGGCGGCAGCATAACTGGCAGAGAAACTCTTTTCCATAGCTTGTACTCCTTATCTTTTTAGCCCTTGCCGTTCCAGCAATAGGTGCAAATCTTATCCTTGTCAATACCGATGGCTTCCAGCAGACCATCCAAAGACTGATAGCCCAGCGAATCAAAGCCCAGCTTTTCGCAAATAGCCTTTGCCAAACATTTTCCACGCTCTGTGGTGGATTCGGCATACTCAGCTATATACTTATCTGCGTCTTCTCCCTCCAACTCACGGATCGTCTTTCTTGCAATCAGTTCCATAGCAGAATTACTGCGGGAGAAATTCAAATACTTACAATTGTAGAAAACAGGAGGGCAAGCAGAACGCATATGCACTTCCTTGGCGCCGCTCTCATACAGAAATTCTACCGTCTCCCGCAACTGCGTACCCCGGACAATAGAATCGTCTACCAACAACAGTTTTTTGCCTACAATCAGTTCCGGAACAGGGATTTGTTTCATCTTGGCTACCTGACTGCGTACCGCCTGGCTGGAAGGGGTAAAGGATCTGGACCAGGTAGGTGTATACTTCACAAAGGGACGGGCGAAGGGTTTATGGCTCTGATTGGCATAGCCGATGGCATGAGGAACGCCGGAATCCGGCACACCCGCCACATAATCTACATCCGGCATGGTACCCCGTTCCGCTTCGTTGCGCGCCATGATCTCACCGTTCCGGCAGCGCATGACCTCCACATTCTTGCCCTCGTAATTGGAATTAGGGTAACCGTAATACGTCCACAAAAAAGCGCAGATCTTCATTTCCTTACCAGCAGGCTGCAACACCTCAATACCGTCTGCCGTAAGCTTGACGATCTCACCGGGTCCCAGTTCATAATGGTCCTCATAGCCCAGCTTGTGATACACAAAGGACTCAAAGGAAGCACAGCAGCCGTCCTCCCCTTTTCCAATCAGCACAGGCAATCTTCCCAACTTGTCCCGAGCGACAATGATGCTTTCTTTGGTCAAGAGCAAAATGGTGGCTGAACCGTCAATGGATTCCTGAGCATGGCGGATGCCCTCCACAATGGAATCCTTTTGATTGATCAGCGCTGCCACCAGCTCTGACTGGTTCACTGCGCCGGAGGACATTGCCATAAACTGGTGTCCGTGATCGGAAAAATACGTTTCGATTAGCGCGTTGGCATTATTGATAATGCCAACAGTAGAAATGGCATACAGTCCCAGATGAGAACGGACCATTAGTGGCTGAGGGTCTGTATCGCTGATACAGCCCATGCCGCTGTTGCCGTGAAATTTATTCAGATCCCCTTCAAATTTAGTACGGAAAGGGGTATTTTCAATGCTGTGGATCTGCCGTTGGAAGCCGGTCTCTTCATCATACACCACCATGCCGCCCCGTCGGTTGCCCAAATGGGAATGGTAGTCCACGCCGAAGAAGATATCCAAAACACAGTCACGATGAGAAATTGCTCCAAAAAAGCCTCCCACGGTATTTCCTCCTTAAAGTGATAATGCTAAAAACCTTACGCAAAGAACAGCTTGTTCAGGGTCATGGGGTCAATATACTGGCCGTCCTTATAAACACGCATATTGCCGGAGGCCACCTCATCGATGAGCATCACATTGCCCTGAGGATCATAGCCGAACTCAAACTTAATATCATACAGCTCCATGCCCTTGGCTGCCAGATCATCCGCAACGATCTTTGTGATCGCTTGGGTCTGCGCCTTCAAAGAGTCATACTGCTCAGCGGTCATAACGCCCAGATCCACCAAACCATCCTTGGTAACCAGAGGATCGCCCAGCGCATCATTCTTAAAGGTAGTCTCCACATAATAAGGCAAGTCCTGACCCTCGGTGCAATACTCGTTGTAGCGACGGAAGAAGGAGCCAACAGCCTTACGACGGCAGATAACTTCCAGACCCTTACCAAACACCTTGGCAGGAAGCACCTCCATGGTCGTATTGGCAAGATCGGCAGAGACATAGTGGGTCTTGATGCCGGCGGCATTGATCTTCTCAAAATAATAGATAGACATACGCAGGTTCACATCGCCCACACCCTCAATGGTCAGGCCAACGGAATTTTCACCGGGATCAAACACACCGTCTTTGCCGGTGCAGTCGTCCTTAAACAGCAGCAAGCAGTTGCCGTTGGGCAATGCGTATACATTCTTTGTCTTACCGGTGTAAATAAGTTTCTTTTCCATAATCATTCTCCTTTATAATTGAGTGGTTTACACTATACTTACAGGTTTGCGGCAATAGAAGCATCCTTATCCAGGACCTTCCGGGCATCGCTTACGCGCTTTGCGTCCAGCTTTTCAGCCAATGTTTTATCTTCCACTGCCAGAATTTGGGCGCACAGCAGCGCAGCATTGGCAGCGCCTCCCACAGCGACGGTTGCAACGGGGATTCCGGTGGGCATCTGCACGGTGGCAAGGAGCGCATCCAAGCCATCCATCATACCGCCCTTACAGGGAATGCCAATGACCGGCAATGTGGTGTTGGCAGCAATCGCGCCTGCCAAGTGAGCAGCCATACCAGCAGCGCAGATAATGGCGCCAAAACCGTTGGTTCTTGCATTCACCGCAAAGTCATGGGCTTGCATAGGCGTTCTGTGGGCAGAGTAAATGTGCACTTCATAAGGGATCTCTAAGCTTTTGAGCATATCCACCGCTTTTTGAACCACCGGCAGATCGCTGTCGCTTCCCATGATAATGCCAACTTTTTTCATATTATACCTCCAACAACACAAAGTAAAACCACAATGGGCGCACTTAACCCATACAGAGTTAAATGCGCCCAGACGGTCGGCTTTCACATTCTTTGTTCCCCTGTGGTGCTCCACATGTTCCGTCAGTCGCAAAGAACTTATTCAGTATAGAAATAGTTTATCATGGCAGGGTTTTTGTGTCAAGATGACAGGTGGTATTCTGTTGTTTTTGCCACGAAAAAACCGGTTTTCATTGGGTATTTTGTGTAATATTTGCGGAATCATCAATCCAAGGTTTTCTTTGCCTCGCAATAGATGCAACGGTAGATTCCATTCTCTGTATCCACAAGCTTAAATTTATGAGGAAGTTCCTGCTCAATAGAAGAAATACACCGGGGATTATCGCAAGTCAAACGGCTGTCTACAATTGTCTCCGGGGTATCCATCTGTCTTCCCTCCTGCGCTTCTTTGAGAAGCTTTAAAATCAACGCCATACGCATATATTTTCCGTTCAGTGCCTGACGGAAATAAGCGGCGCGGGGATCTTCGTCCACCTTCACGCTGATCTCATTGACTCTGGGCAGGGGGTGCAGAACACGCATCGTGGGCTTGGCAAACGCCATTTTTTCCGGGGTGAGGATATAACTGTCCTTCAAGCGCTCGTATTCATCAAAGCTATCAAAGCGTTCCCTCTGGATACGGGTCATGTACAGAACATCCAGTTGGGGGATCGCCTCCTCCAAGGATGTGGTCTCCACGTACTCCATGCCGTTCTTCTCCAAGACCTCGTACTTAACGTACTTGGGAAGCTCCAACTCCTCGGGAGAGATCAGAATAACCTTGATGTTCTCATACCGGCCCAAAGCAGAGATCAAAGAATGGACCGTTCTTCCATACTTCAAGTCACCGCAGCAGCCTATGGTCAGATCATGGAGTCTGCCGTGTTCCCGATAAATGGTGAGCAAATCTGCCAAAGTCTGTGTGGGGTGGCAATGACCGCCGTCACCGGCGTTGATCACAGGAATGGAAGCATTTGCGGCAGCCACATAAGGCGCGCCTTCCTTGGGATGGCGGATCGCCATAATATCCACATAACAAGAAAGCATTTTGGCGGTATCCGCCATGCTTTCGCCCTTACTGGCAGAAGAAGATCCGGGCTCACTGAAACCCAGAACATTACCGCCCAGCTCGTACATTGCCGCTTCAAAGCTAAGTCGGGTACGGGTAGAGGGCTCATAAAACAAAGTCGCCAGCTTTTTTCCATGACAGGCATCGGCATACTTACCGGGATTTTCACTGATATCGCAGGCTGTTTCCAGCAGCTGCTGTATCTCTTCTACGGAAAAATCAACGATATCGATTAAACTTCTCATCATTTTGCTCCATTCACCGCAAGATAATTCTTAATACGGGTGACATTCTCCTCATTCGCAGGATCCTCTTCCAGATATTCAATGATATCGTAAACGTCTACCACAGAATATACCGGGAAGCCGAACTGCTCCTCAATTTCCTGCATAGCACCCTTTTCGGTCTGACCTTTTTCTTTCCGGTCTACCATAATGAAAGTTGCGATAACCTTGGTATCTTCCAGATGGCCCAAGATCTCCATAGATTCCCGAATGGCCGTACCTGCGGTGATCACATCCTCAATAATGACGATCTCCTCCCCTGCCTGGGGAACATAGCCTACAAAAGTGCCACCCTCACCGTGATCCTTGACCTCTTTACGGTTAAAGAAGAAAGGCACATTCAGTCCGTTCCTGGAAAGAGCCACGGCAGCGGAAATGGACAAAGAAATACCCTTATAGGCAGGGCCGTACAGAACTGCCTGTTTCTTGCCCAGCTTATCAAAATACGCTTTTGCATAAAACTCACCCATTTTGGTGATCTGGTCACCGGTCTTGATCATACCGGCATTGATAAAGTACGGGATCTTACGACCAGACTTGGCGGTGAAATCGCCGAATTTCAGAACCCCTGCCTCTTGCAGGAACTCAATAAATTCTCTTTTATAGCTTTCCATAGTAAGTCTCCTTATTCTTAAAGATGCTCAGTTTGGGAACCTGTGGGATTGAGGATACTGTAACCAACATTTACCAAATGGTCAGCTACGCGCTCCAAACCACTAACGGTAGATGTGTAGTAGGGGCTGTGCGTAACACTGCAATTACCGTCACTCAAACGAGCATAGTGTTTGGCAGTCAGTGTTTTTTTCATTGCATCGACTCTGTTTTCATATTCCGTCAGTTCCCGCAGACGATCCCGATTGAGATTTAAAAAAGAATCTTTCGCAACATCAAACATAGAAAGAACCTGGTTGCACATTGTGCGAACCTCATCCAACGCAGTCTGAGAATACCGCAAGGATTTCTGTTGCATCTCTTGACTGATCTCGAAGAAGTTTACAGCATGGTCGCCAATCCTCTCCAAGTCGTTCAGAACATGGAAATAAGAACCGATAATAGTTTCGTTTTCTGTGCTGTCCTGGGATGCAGAAAGCTTAATGAGGAACTTGGTAAGCGCGCTGTTGGTAAAATCAATAATTGCCTCATTTTCCGTTATGGTTGCAGCATCTGCATCCGAGCCGCTCAGCATAGCATTAAATGCCAGCTTTATATTATCCTCAGACAGTTGCAGCATATAGTCGATTTCCTTCTTGACCTGCGCCATGGCAACAGAGGGAATGGCCAGAATATGATCATCAACAAAGCGCAGCACATGATTCTTTTCGGTATCTTCCTTTTCCCGAATGATGGCCTCGGAGAAAGCTACCAGTTGCTTAACGAAAGGCAGCAGCAGGAATGTGGTGCTGACATTGAAGATCACATGGAACAAGGAAACCCGCATCTGCAAGGACATGGTATCATCACCGGGGAAGATAGAGGTCAGCAGGTTAATCATCGGCTGATGGAATATCCAGATAACGGCAGCAAACAGAATGGTACCGACGACATTGAAGGTAAAGTGGATCAGTGCCACCCGCTTAGAGTTGGCATTGGCGCCTGCGCAGGCCAACAAAGCTGTGACACAGGTGCCGATGTTGGCGCCTAACACAATGAACAGCGCCAGGTCCAAATCCACCACCCCGCTGCCAACCATGGTGATAACAACGCCGGTGGCTGCGGAAGAGCTTTGAATGAGGGCGGTAAAAATCACGCCCACAATGATCAGCAGCAGCGGGAAGTTGATGATGCTGAAAATGTTTGTGAACATTTCCTTAATCAGCGCATTGCCAAAAGCCTGCTCACTGCTCATAATTTCAAGACCCACAAAAATCAAACCCAGACCGCTGCACAGCAGACCGATCAGTTTGATCTTTTCCTTCTTGAAGAAGCCCATCATAACGCCGGCAAATGCAAGAAAGTACATGACCATATTAAAATAGTCATTCTTTAACGCCACCAAAACACCGGTGATGGTGGTGCCGATGTTGGCGCCCATTATGACAGATGTGGCTTGCATCAGCGTCATTACGCCGGCATTGACCAAACCAATCACCATTACAGAGGTACCGGAAGAACTTTGGATGATGGCGGTAACAGCTGCGCCAACGCCCACACCGGAAATGCGGTTACCCACAATTCTACCCAGCATTTTTTGCATGCCGGCGCCCGCGCTCTTTTCCAGGGCCTCACCCATAAAGTTCATACCGACAATGAAAATGCCGACACCGGCAAGCAGCCAAATCAAACTTTGAATTAATTGAACGATTTCTTCAATTGTAAACATTTTTAGCTCCTATGAATTTTAACCGCAGAACTCAGCCACACAACGCTCGTAGGCGGCAACGGGGTCAGCGGCGGCAGTAATGGGTCTGCCCACCACGATATAGTCAGAACCGATGACCTTCGCCTGGGCAGGGGTCATCACCCGCTTCTGATCGCCCACGTCACCGTCAGCAAAGCGGACGCCGGGGGTGATGGTCAAAAAGTTCTTGCCACAGGTATCGTGCACCTTGCCTGCTTCCAACGGAGAACAAACGATGCCGTCCAGTCCCGCCTCCTTGGCGCAGCTTGCATAGTGCATGACCACCTGATCAATGGGCTTTTCGATAAGCAGGTCCTCTTCCATGCTCTGCTGATCGGTGGAGGTCAGCTGGGTCACCGCGATCAGCAGCGGACGCGTACCGTCCTCACGGGTCAACCCTTCCAGCGCCGCGCGCATCATATTTTTCGTGCCTGCGGCGTGGAGGTTCGTGATATCCACATCCAGATTCCGCAAAACTGCCATGGCTTTTTTCACGGTATTGGGAATATCGTGAAGCTTCAAATCCAAGAAAATCTTGTGACCTCTTGCCTTAATTTCCTTCACAATGGCAGGACCTTCTGCATAATAAAGCTCCATGCCGATTTTTACAAAGGGTTTTCTGCCGGTAAACTTGTCCAAAAATGCAAAGGTCTGCTCCGCACTGGCAAAGTCACAGGCTACGATTACGTCCTTACCCATTATTTAGCACCTCCAATAATCTCACGTAACGAATGGATTCCGTATTTGTCCATCACTGCGGGAAGATCCGCAATAATATCCCGACAGATATAGGGATTTACAAGATTGGCAGCGCCCACTTCCACAGCAGTAGCACCCGAAAGCATCATTTCAATCACATCTTCCGCGCTGCTGACACCGCCCATTCCCACCACAGGGATATTGACGGCATTTGCCACCTGATAGACCATGCGCAGCGCCACCGGGAAGATGGCAGGGCCGGAGAAACCGCCCATTTTGTTGGCGATCACCGGCTTGCGGGTTTTCAGATCGATCCGCATACCCAGCATAGTGTTGATCAGGCTGATGCCGTCCGCGCCGGCATCCTCACAGGCCTTTGCCATGGACACAATGTCCGTCACATTGGGGGTCAGCTTCACCAGCACAGGCTTAGTGGTTACGGCTTTCACCGCCTTGGTCACCTCCGCCGCTGCCTTGGGGTCTGTACCGAAGCTCATGCCGCCGCCGTGAACATTGGGGCAGCTGACATTGACTTCCAGCCAACCCACCTGTTCCTCTTTATCCAGCTTTTCACAAGTATAGGCATACTCCTCCACCGCAAAGCCGCTGACGTTTGCCATCACCGGCTTGTGGAAGCATTGCTTTAACTTGGGCAATTCCTCTGCGATCACCTTTTCTACACCGGGGTTCTGCAATCCAACAGCATTGATCATACCGGCAGAGCACTCGGCGATCCGGGGTGTGGGATTTCCAAAACGAGGGTCCTTGGTCGTTCCCTTAAAAGAAAATGTACCCAAGCAGTTAATATCATAAAGCTCGGCGTACTCATAGCCGTAACCGAAAGTGCCGGAGGCGGGAATCACCGGGTTATCCAGTGTAATACCGCAAAGGTCAACACTTAATCTTCCCATAAGATCTCCTCCTTCTTCATGACAGGCCCTTCCTTACAGATCCGCTTATAACCGGTGATGGTCTTGCAGGAGCAGCCCATGCAAGCGCCGAATCCGCAGCCCATGCGCTTTTCAAAGCTCATCTGACCGGAGGTCACCGCAGTCTTATACACCGCTTTCAGCATAGGCTCCGGACCGCAGGTATAAAAATAGGTGTAGTCCATTTCTTTCAGCGCATCCGTAACAAAACCCTTTACGCCATAGGAACCGTCAGCGGTGGTAACGGTAACATCGCAGCCAAGGTTTTTAAACTCCTGCTCATAAAAAATTTCATCCTTTGTGTTAAATCCGAGTATTACAGAAACATTTTTGCCCAATTTCAGCAATTCCTTGGCAAGCAGATACATGGGCGGCACGCCCACGCCGCCACCCAACAGCACGGGTCTGTCCCCGGAGAGGGTCAGATCATAACCGTTACCAAGGCCTGTCAGCACGTCAAGCTTTTCACCTTTTTTCATGCGGGACATCTGCTCTGTTCCCTTGCCCACTGCCTTATAGACGATGGTGAGGGTGTCTCCCTGCAAATCGCAGACAGAAATGGGACGGCGCAGATACAGTCCGTCCAATTTGATATTCACAAACTGACCGGGAGCAGTAATGGCAGAAGTGTCGCCGAAAAGGACCATTTTATAAACCGTGCTTGTCAACGCTTCGTTGGTCACAATAGTAAAGATCGATTGCTTCATTTGTTCTCCTTCATTTATGTTCATAGGCGGCGGGAGCAAGCTCCCGCCCTACAAATTCCTATCAAGCGTCGATGGTGGAGATGGTGAGGGTAGTCTCCTCCAACACGTCCAGAAGCACCTTGACGGTATCCAAAGCAGTGAACAAAGAGACATTGTACTCCGTCGCAATCTGGCGGATCTGCGCGCCATCCTCTCCTGTGCTACCGGGGTCCCGGGTGTTGATCACGTAAGCAATGTGACCCTGCCGCAGGGCGTTGGGGATCTCATCGCTGCCGTCACCGATCTTGGCCAGCTGATGGGTACGGATACCGTTTGATTTCAGGAATTGCGCCGTTCCGGCCGTCGCTTCAATATTGAAGCCCAACTGATAGAACCGGCGAATGAGGGGCAGCGCCTCCTCCTTGTCTTTCTCTGCGATGGTTGCGAAAACAGTACCGTAATTCTGCAAGCGCATGCCGGAAGCCTGCAAGGCTTTATACAGGGCGCGGTTCATGGTGCTGTCATAACCGATGGCTTCGCCGGTGGACTTCATTTCCGGAGACAGGTAGGCATCCAAGCCACGGATCTTATTGAAAGAGAACACCGGCGCTTTGGCGTACCAGCGATCCTTCTCATCGGGATAAATGTCGAAAATGCCCAGTTCTTTCAAACTCTTGCCCAAAATCACCTCGGTGGCAATATCTGCCAGGCTGTAACCGGTGGCCTTACTCAGGAAGGGTACAGTACGGGAGGAACGGGGGTTGACCTCGATGATAAACACATTGTCGTCCTTATCCACGATGAACTGGATATTAAACAAGCCCACAATGCCGATACCCAGACCCAGCTTTTTGGCATACTGCAAGATAATGCCCTTGACCTTATTGGAAATGGAGAAGGTGGGATAGACAGAGATGGAGTCACCGGAGTGAACGCCGGTACGCTCTACCAGCTCCATGATGCCGGGCACAAACACGTCCCGACCGTCGCAAATGGCGTCGATCTCCACCTCGCGACCCTCGATATACTTGTCCACAAGGACGGGCTTGTCCTCATCGATCTCAACCGCGGTACGCAGGTAATGACGCAGCTGTTCCTCATTGGCAACGATCTGCATGGCACGGCCGCCCAGCACGAAGGAAGGACGCACCAGCACAGGGTAACCGATCTCAGCGGCGGCAGCGATGCCGTCCTCGATCTTGGTCACTGCCTGACCCTTTGCCCGGGGAATGTCCAGTTCATTGAGAAGATTTTCAAAGGCGTTCCGGTCCTCTGCCTTGTCGATGGCAGAGCAGTCGGTGCCGATGATCTTCACGCCCCGATCATGGAGGGGCTGGGCCAAATTGATTGCAGTCTGTCCGCCAAGGGATGCCACCACACCCTCAGGCTTTTCAAACTCGATGATGTTCATAACATCCTCGGGTGTCAGAGGTTCAAAGTACAGTTTATCCGCGGTGGTATAGTCGGTGGAGACCGTCTCCGGGTTATTGTTGATAATAATGGCTTCATAACCGGCATCCCGAATGGTCATGACAGAATGAACGGTGGAATAGTCAAATTCCACGCCCTGTCCGATACGGATAGGGCCTGCGCCCAGCACCACGATCTTCTTCTTGCCTGTCAGGCGGGAGGTGTTCTCGCCTGTGTAGGAAGAGTAGAAATAAGGAATATACGCGCCGGTGTGGCAAGTATCCACCATTTTAAACACCGGGAACAGATTGTTTTCCTTGCGCTGATTATAAACATCCAGCTCAGCGCATTTCCACAGACGGGCAATATATTTATCGCTGAAACCCATGATCTTTGCCTTCTTCAAGGTCTCAAAATCACCCACATTCGTTTTCAGCAATTCTTCCATATCGATAATATTCCGAATGGCTTCCAGGAAGTAAGGGGTGATCTGGGTAATTTCATGGATCTTCTCAACAGATACACCGTGGTACAGCAATTCTGCAATGGCAAAAATGTTATCGGAACGGAAGGTCTTGATGTAATCCAGCAGTTCCTCCACGCTCATATTGTCAAACTTGGAAAGGTACAGATGGTTTGCGCCGATCTCCAAGGAACGGATGCCCTTTAACAAAGCTTCTTCCAGATTAGAACCGATGCCCATAACCTCACCCGTTGCCTTCATCTGGGTGCCAAGGGTATTGGGCGCAGAAGTGAATTTATCGAAGGGGAATCTGGGCAGCTTTGCGATCACATAGTCCAGCTTCGGCTCAAAGGCTGCGTTGGTATTGGCGATCTTGATATCTTCCAGATCCATACCCACGGCGATCTTTGCGGTCACCCGGGCGATGGGATAGCCGGATGCCTTGGATGCCAATGCGGAGGAACGGGAAACACGGGGATTAACCTCGATGAGGTAATACTCAGAGGTATGGGGATTCAGAGCAAACTGAACATTACAGCCACCGGCGATTTTCAACTCCTTAATGATCTTGATGGCAGAATCATTGAGCATTTTCAGATCGTGGTCATTGAGGGTCATAATAGGCGCTACCACCAGACTGTCACCGGTGTGCACGCCAACAGGGTCGATATTTTCCATACCGCAGATGGTGATAGCATGGTCGCTGCCATCCCGCATAACCTCAAATTCGATCTCCTTGTAGCCCTTAACAGACTTTTCAATCAGCACCTGATGGACAGGAGACAGCTTGAATGCATTCAGACCCACTTCCACCAATTCTTCCTCAGAATAGGCAAAGCCGCCACCGGTACCGCCCAAGGTAAAGGCCGGACGCAAAACCACAGGATAGCCGATCCGCTTTGCTGCTTCCTTGGCTTCCTCAATAGAATATGTGATCTCGGAAGGAATGACCGGCTCGCCGATGGACTGGCACAGTTCCTTAAACAGTTCCCGGTCCTCTGCCCGCTCAATGGATTCGCTGGAAGTGCCCAAAAGTTCTACCCGGCACTCCTTCAAAACGCCCTTCTTCTCCAACTGCATAACCAAATTCAGACCGGTCTGACCGCCAATACCGGGCAAAATAGCATCAGGACGCTCATAGCGAATGATTTTTGCCACATATTCCAGTGTCAACGGTTCCATATAGACCTTATCGGCAATGGTGGTATCGGTCATGATGGTGGCAGGGTTGGAGTTGCACAAAACAACCTCGTAACCCTCTTCCTTCAACGCAAGGCACGCCTGGGTGCCTGCATAGTCAAACTCTGCTGCCTGTCCGATCACAATAGGGCCGGAGCCAATGATCAGAATCTTCTTTAAATCTGTTCTCTTTGCCATTTTTCTTCCTCCTGTCAATCCTTCTGATAAACTGCTTTCCCGTCACAGACAGTCAGCAAACATTCACCCTTTAATTTCCATCCCACAAAAGGCGTCGCTTTACCTTTGGAAACAAACGCCGCCGGGTCTACCGTAAATTCCTTACTTAAATTCCAAACCGTATAATCCTCACCCATAGGAATACCGAACCGCTTCCGAGGGTTGGTGCTTAAAAGCTCAATAAGCCGTTCCAATGTGATGATACCCTTCTGCACCAGATGGGTATACAGCACCGGAAATGCCGTTTCAATACCCACCACGCCAAAGGCGCTGCCGGCAAGGCCCTTGCTCTTTTCCTCTGCGCTGTGGGGCGCGTGATCCGTGGCGATCATGTCAATGGTGCCGTCCACAATGCCTGCAACCAGTGCCTCCCGGTCTGCTTTGCTACGGATGGGGGGATTCATTTTAAACCAGCCATCCTCTTGCAGGAAGCTGTCGTCCATAACAAGGTAATGGGGACCGGTCTCACAAGATACATCCAGCCCTTTCGCTTTCGCCTGACGGATCAGTTCCACACTTTCCTTTGTGGAAATATGGCACACATGGTAGCGGCAGCCGGTCTGTTCCACCAAGCGCAGATCTCGTGCGATCTGCTCATATTCGCTGGCGCTGCAAATGCCCTTATGACCATGGGCTTTGGCATAATCTCCGTCGTGAATATAACCGCCCTGCAACAGACTGTTTACCTCACAATGGGCGACGATCATTTTTCCCAGCGCCTTGGCACGGAGCATAGCGCTGCGCATCATCTCATCATTCTGAACGCCCTTTCCATCATCGGAAAAGGCAATACAGTCAGGCGCCATGCCTTCCAGATCCGCCAGTACCTCGCCCTTTTCTCCCACGGTAATTGCGCCGTAGGGATAGACGTGGATCACCGCCTGTTCCTCAATTAACTTCAACTGTTCGCCCAAATGCGCCACACTATCGGGCACAGGATTCAAATTGGGCATGGTACAAACCGCAGTATAACCGCCTCTTGCTGACGCCTTGGAACCGCTTTCAATGGTCTCCTTATAAGAAAATCCCGGCTCGCGAAAATGCACATGCACATCGCAAAAGCCGGGAAAAACAGCATATTCAGATACTTCATCAAAAGACAGTGCCTTCATCAAAGGAGCGCCAGAGGAAACAATACCGCCGTCACAGAAGCCAACTTCCTTCAACTTCAAACGTGCGTCCATTTTTCGTTCCCCTTCCCTGTTTTCATCCATGAAAGTATATCACAGAGACAGACCTTTGTCAAATACGGATCGCCATTTTTTCTGCAAAAATTTACACAAATTATCCCGTTTCCAAAAGGGTCACAGTGTCTAAATCCACAAAGGGATATACCCTCTGCCAGACACCCTGATTTTTTTGCACACTGCTGCGGTGCTGACTCAGCAATCGGACAATGGGATATACGTCGATCCAGATCTCGGAATTACACTCTTTCTGACTCTCGTCAAACACCAGCTGCATACCAAAATGCAAGTGAACGGTTTCGATATTATTGGTATTCTCCCGGTCGGAATAGCCGGTGCGGCCCATAAAGCCGATCACGTCCCCCGGCTGGACAATCTTCCCCTCATACATATCCTTGGCAAAGGGCGTGTCCTTTTGCAGGTGGGCATAATAATAGTAACGTTTGGAATCAAAGGAACGGATTCCGATCCGCCATCCTCCATAACGGTTCCAGCCCATGGCCTCTACCACGCCGCCTTCCACCGCCACAATAGGCGTGCCCAGACCGCCCATTAAATCGTTACCCAGATGCTTTCTGGCAAAACCAAAGGAACGGCTGTTGCCGAAATCCGAACAGTGGCTGTATCCGTACCCCGCGGCAATAGGACTAAACGCCTTTAAACCATAAGCAGGCTTCCACTGACCGTCCGCCTCGATGGCGTAGTTCCCCAGCAGACCACCCAACACCGCAGTATAAGCAGTATGATAATATTCGTAGTACTTATACAGATCCCCCAGCAGTTCCTGAGTCGATGCGTTGCCCTTTAAATCTTTAACCGCTTTTTTCACCGATGTCACACCGCATTTTCCCCCGGTGCGGCATGCCGCCAGCGCCAAGGTATCAATCCAGCTGATATGCTTTTCCTGCTCAGCCGTTTCAATGTCCACTTCCATTGCGTAACGCAGGGATTCATAGGGCACTGCAAAATCAACCCACTTAATGGGCTCTGCCTGCGCCGGAATGCATGGTAACATAGACAGTATCAACACAAAAATAATCCACCGCTTCACAAAACCACCTCTTGTGGTAGTCTGTGAAACGGCGGAAATAAAATACCTTACAATTATTTCAAATCCTTGCGTATCCCATCGGCAATGCGGTAAATATCCTCCATCTTTCCAATGGACGAGATCTGCTCTTTGTAATAATTGGCATAGGCAACGCCCCGGAGATACCATGCAAAATGCTTTCTTGCCTCCAAACAGGCAATATGTTCGCCCTTGTCCTCCAACGCCAATTCAAACTGTCGCACTGCTACGTCCACCCGCTTGGAAAGGACGGGACGTTCATAAGAACAATCCCCTGCCAGCGCCTTTGCCGCATCGACAAATACCCAGGGATTTCCAAAGGTGGCTCTGCCGATCATCACGCCGTCCGCCTTGGTCCAATTGCGGCATTTTACCGCTGTCTGACCGTCTGTGATATCGCCATTGGCGATCACGGGAATGGATAGCTGCTGCTTGACCTTTGCGATCATATCCCAATCCGCTACGCCGGAATAAAGCATACTGCGGGTTCTGCCGTGAACCGCTACCATAGCAGCGCCGCAGTCCTCCATGCGCTTGGTAAAATCCAGCACATTGATACTTCCCTTATCCCAGCCAAGACGGCACTTCACCGTCACCGGCACGTCCACCGCCTTCACCACCGCTTCCACGATTTGACCGGCAAGTTCGGGGGTGCGCATCAGACCGCAGCCGTCACCGCTGTTGGCGATTTTGGGCATGGGGCAACCCATATTGATATCAACAAAATCGCAGCCGGAGATTTCCAACGCCAGTCTCGCGCCCTCTGCCATGACCTCCGGATTGTTGCCGAAGATCTGCGCGCCGCAAAGGCTTCCTGCATTCTTCCGCAAAAGGGCCGCGCTCTTTTTATCCTTATAAACCAGCGCCCGGGAAGAGACCATTTCCGTAACGGTGATATTGGCGCCAAGCTCCGCGCAAATGGTGCGAAATGCCCAATCGGTCACACCCGCCATGGGGCCAAGTGCTATGGGGTTACTTATTTCTATGCCACCAAAAATCAACCGTGTCACCTCCCGCATATTATCATCGCCAGGTTGCGGGAGAATCCCCAACTTGTATTGGAGATTGCCACGTCGCATAAGCGATTGAATGATTGCCACAGGCAATCATAGCGATTTGCAATCGCTTCGCTATGCTCCTCGCAATGACATTTAGATACCGAGAGATTATAGCACAATATGAAAGTTTTTGCAAGTTACACCAATGAAGTTATCAGCCATGCCAAGGCGGTAGCCAAAGCACCGATCGCTGCCCACACAGAACCGTAACGCAGAAGGCCTATTTTCTTTTCTTTTTGGGAGTTGCGGAGCAGTTTGTCGGCAGACTTCAAAAGCATTTCATCGGTCACGCCCTTTGCCACCGCCTCGTCATTAAGAATAAAAATTGCCTGTTCAAAAAGTTTTTGGTCCGGAGAATGGACCACGATCACCTGTCTCGAAATACCTTTTACCATAAAGACCGCCTCCTTGGAAGCTTAGTATGCCCATTGGTAAAATTTTCATACAAATATTGCCACACCGGCAATAACGGTGTGGCAATATTCATCAGTCCTGTTCTTTGGGGCGTTTGTACCGGCCCTGAGGCTCCCATGCCGGCAAAGGCAGGCGCTGCATGGCACCGAAGATCCGTTCCTTCAAATCAGGATAGGTAGCAGACAACGTATACACAAGCTCCTTGATCTCCTCCCGCTTTGTGTTTTTATCCACAGGACAGCGGTTGGTCAGCACCGGCAGATTATGCCGGGTGGCAAAAGTGTCCACGGTACGCTCATGAATGTAGAGCATGGGACGGATCTGGATAATACCGGTTCTGTCCAGATCGGTTACCGGCTGGAAACAACTGATCCGTCCCTCATAAATCAGGCTCATCACAAAGGTTTCCACCGCATCATCATAATGATGACCTAAGGCAAGCTTATTTAAGCCAAGGTCCAACAGTGCCTGATTCAAAGCGCCCCGGCGCATTTTAGAGCACATGGAGCAAGGATTCTTCTCCTTGCGGTGGTCGAAAATAATGGGTCCGATTTCTGTTTTGATTAAATGAAACGGAACATCCAGTTCCTCACACAGTTTCTCAATATGCGCATAATCCATTCCCAAACCCATATCAATAGTGATCGCCTCGATGGTAAAAGGGTTATGATTATACTTCCGCAGCTGGGCAAGCAGCACCAATAGTACCAACGAGTCCTTTCCACCGGACACGCCCACGCCGATCCGATCACCAGGCTGTATCATATGATAATCCTCCACGCAGCGGCGCACAAGACCCACCATTTTTTGCATATTGACCCCTCCAAAAAGTAAAATAGAGTGTGAGTATTTAAGAGTATTTGAGAGAAATTAAGAGCATTTAAGAGATTATATGACATTTCATAAAATTTTTTCAAAAATTAGTTGACAACAAGAAACAAATATGGTTTAATAATCAAGCATTTTGCAGTCATTGTACTGCTTATACATGAATTTGTCAAAATAAATTAACCTAAATGGAGGAACGCATAATGTCCACTACACTGGCAAAACTGGAAACCGTTGAGCGCAAGTGGTACGTGATTGATGCAGCCGGCAAGCCCCTGGGCCGCACCGCTGTGATCGCTGCTA
>JBGVON010000059.1:0-10251 GCA_045126495.1 Faecousia sp. | reverse complement strand
GAGAAACCCATACCGATGCAGGGTCCGCAGGCGCACTCCAACAACCGGGCACCGCTTGCCAGAATGTCCTCCAATGCACCGCGCTTTGCCAACATAGACAGAACCTGCCGGGAACCAGGAGAAATGGACAAACTCACATGCGGAGCAATTTGCTTGCCTTTCAAAATGGCCGCTACCTTCAAAAGGTCAGCCAGGGAAGAATTGGTGCAAGAGCCTATGCAAACTTGGTCGACCTTAATTTCTTGCAATTCTGCCACAGCTTTTACATTATCCGGACTATGGGGGCACGCAATGCGCGGAGTTAACATAGAAAGGTCGATCTCAATAGTTCGGTCATAGACAGCATCTTCATCCGCAAAAATAGGCATAAAATCTTCTTCTCTACCTTGAGCGGTCAAAAATGCCTTAGTCACATCATCTGCCGGAAAAACAGAGGTAGTAGCGCCCAATTCCGCGCCCATATTGGTAATGGTTGCACGCTCGGGTACGCTCAATTTTTTCACACCCGGGCCACCCCATTCGATGATAGCGCCCACGCCACCCTTAACACTCAGAATTCGCAAAATCTCCAGACTGATGTCCTTGGCTGTTACGCCGGGACGCAGTTCTCCTGTCAGATTTACCCGAAACATCTTGGGTATTGTGATATAGTAAGCGCCGCCGCCCATGGCTGCCGCCACATCCATACCGCCTGCACCAAATGCCAGCATTCCTAAGCCACCGGCGGTAGGGGTATGACTGTCCGAGCCGATCAAGGTCTTGCCAGGCTTGCCGAAGCGCTCCAAATGTACTTGGTGACAAATACCGTTGCCCGGTCGAGAGAACCGCACACCGTACTTAGCTGCAACAGTCTGTAAGTACTGATGATCGTCGGCATTTTCAAAACCGCATTGCAGCGTATTATGATCCACATAAGCAACACTCAGTTCTGTTTTTACCCGGGAGATGCCCATACCCTCCAAGGCTAAATAAGCCATGGTTCCGGTGGCATCCTGGGTCAAGGTCTGATCAATTCGTAATGCCACCTCGCATCCAGGAATCATATCACCGGACAGCAAATGCTCCGCTATGATTTTTTGTGCAATCGTCTTACCCAATTTGATAACACCTCTCAATCATATTTTGTTTTGCACTTGCAATGTGTTCACTTATCAATCGGGATGCCAAATCTGCATCACCGGAAACAATCGCATTGCAGATTGCTTTATGCTCCTGTATGGACTTACTCAAACGGTTCTTATCTTCAATAGAGATTCTTCGGTATCTTTGCGCTTTTCGATGAAGAGGGATGAGTGTATCACGTAATACCGGGCGGTCACACAACTGATAGATTGCATTGTGGAATCTGTCGTCCATTTTCCGCAAGTTTTCAACATCGTGTTTGGAGTAGTAGAAATCCTGCAGGTCACTGATATGCTGCAATTCCTGTTTGCCTTGTTCTGTCAAATTTTGTGCAGCATAGTAGGCCGCCAATCCCTCGATACGCTGGCGAATATCCATAATATCCACCAAATCTTCCATAGTGATACCCAGTACTACAGAACCCTTGCCACTTTCTGCAATAAGCCGTTCTTGCTCCAATCGGCGCAGTGCCTCCCGGATGGGCGTACGGCTGACACCCAACTGCTCCACCAGTTTCAGCTCTGTAAGTATCTCACCCCGAGGATACACACCAGTGATAATATCCTCTTCCAGCTTTTCAAACACCTGGGTTGCTAAAGAAATCGTTTTGAATTCTTTCATTTCATCCTCCAATCAAACAGAGAATCGGCCAGGAGCCAACTGTGTAATCTTTTCTTCCAGTTCCTTTGCGGACATTATTGTCTGCCGTTCCTGCTCATATTGTTCATCAATCCAAGTCTTTAGGGCAATTACCAACGGATCGGTCTTTTTTAGTTCCGCATCACCGCTTAGGCGATAATGACCATTGATCCAGTAGGCGATGCCCGCAAGCCCGGAGGTTTTACTGATTTCCACGATCGCCTTGCGGTTTAAGAGCTTTTCTGTGTCAAAAATCGTGTAGATTTCAGCATCTTTTAAAAGGCCATCCGCATGTATACCTGCCCGGGTAGAATTAAAATTCTGACCTACGAAGGGGGTCATTACAGGAATATGGTATCCGATATCTTTTTTGAAGTATTCGGCAATTTCTGTAATTACCGTAGGATCCATACCATCCATAGATCCCCGAAGAGAAGCATACTCAAAAACCATAGCTTCCAAAGGAATGTTGCCGGTGCGCTCGCCGATGCCTAACAAGGAACAGTTAACTGCACAAGCACCATAGATCCAAGCGGTAGATGCATTGGGAACAGCTTTGTAGAAATCGTTATGACCATGCCATTCCAGATGCTCGCTGGGAACATCGGAATAGTGCTGTAAGCCGTATATGATACCTGCCACACTTCGGGGCATAGCGGCTTCGGTGTAGGGAACACCATAACCCATAGTATCACAGGCCCTAATTTTTACAGGAATGCCGGCTTGTTTGGAAAGATTTTGTAATTCATTGACAAAAGGAACTACAAAACCATAGAAGTCTGCCCGGGTAATATCTTCCAAATGACAACGGGGCACAACGCCGGCTTCAAACGCATCCTTAATAGTGCCCAAATAGTGATCCAATACCTGCTGGCGGGTCATTTTCATTTTCTTAAAAATGTGGTAGTCGCTACAACTGACCAAAATGCCGGTCTCCTTAATGCCCAGGTCACGCACTAAGCGAAAGTCTTCCTTGCTGGCGCGGATCCAACTGGTAATCTCAGGGAATTTCAGATCCTGTTCCATACACTTTTCCAGTGCCAACCGATCCTTCTTACTATAAATAAAGAATTCCGTCTGACGAATGATGCCATAGGGACCACCAAGCTTGGAAAGCAGTTTGTAGATATTCACAATCTGGTCTACGCTATAGGGTTCCACAGACTGCTGACCATCCCGCAGAGAGGTATCGGTAATCCATATTTCTTCAGGCATATTCATCGGCACACGGCGATGGTTAAAAGGAACCTTAGGGGTCGTTCCGTAGGAATAAATATCTCGATGCAAATTGGGTTCTGCCACATCCTGCAAGGAATACTTATAGGACTTTTGTTCTAAGAGGTTGGTCTTTCCGGAAATTTCAAGCATAGTGGTTTCTCCTCCTTTTGTTGTTGTATAATTGTATACAATTATACAACCGTTATTCTGTTTGTCAACCCCTATATAAAAATGTTTTTTCTGCTGCACGCAGTAAGCATCGATGTCATTCTTTGTATTGCTTTCCTGAGTAAAGTTTATGCCTATGCTACTTGATCTAGAAAATTCGAATTTATAAAACGCCTGCAAGCACAACAATTGTTTACAAATAAAAAACAGTCAGTAATTGTAACAATTACTGACTGTTTTCTGAAAGTAGTGACCTATTTTAATACAACCTGCACACCCCCGCCGACCTTTCGTTAAAAAGTGCGAGGAATCGTTAAATGGTATACCCTTTCGTTAAAAGGTGCAAAGAATCGTTAAAAGGTATAATTAACACCGTTGCTCTGATTGTTTTTTTCTTCGACTATCTTTCTTGCGTGCATACTCATATCGTCGAACGCATCTTGGTCAACAGGATAATGTTGGTAACTCATATCACGGAAATTATACCCTATTACGCCGGTACGATATCCGAAAAACAAAAAGTCATATTGATCCACACTATCCTTTTGGATTTCTGCAAATCGTGTCATACTGGTTTCTAAATTGAATGGAATTGGTGGTTCATTAAAGAAGACAAACAATCCCATTTTAGCAAAACCTTTTGCCTTATACGTTGGTAGTATTCTAAGCTTTTTGCGCAATGCTTTTTCGAATATTTCCCACTCCATATCGCTATTTACGACCGGGTATGATATGCCAATAGCATCAACAGCACCGCCATTTTTCTCAATTAAACGCTTGCACTCCTGTTTGTCGTGCTCCGTCTGTTTACCAAAACGCCATTTTGCGTGTTCACCATCAATCTGTGCAGTTTCAGGCGCTATTGCCTCTGTTATCTCAATACCTATGGACTTGTCCTCGGTCTGCAAATCCGGTGAGTCTAACCAAATGAACTTAGAGGAGAACTCCGGCAAAATATGTTTTAACATAGAAAATGATAGTTGCTCAATGTATCTCTTACGGAGTTTTGCCTCTAAAGGCTTCTTGAAAGCAGTACTAATACAAATGGTATTATTTATCATACTCGTCATCGTTTGCGTGTCTTAAAATGTATTTACCCATTAATGTTTTTTGCTGCCTTGAACAAATCATAGAAATATTGCCCCTTTGTTTATTAATATCCAAGCCAAAATAATCGCATAGTATTCTAGCATTTGCAAAAGAATAGAGAAATGCGCCTGTTGTTGCATCATACACATTAATTTGCAATCTCTTTCTTTCGCATTCCGGGCAATTCTTCCTTTGTTTAACCTTAGACATCCATTTGTGTCCGCATATTTTGCAAATCCAATGTACGTCTTTAGATTGATTTGCATAGTATATTTCGTTTGGTAAGCAATCATTTAATTCGTAATCCCACTCCGCAGCCAGCTCTGGTTTTTGCGACAAAAGATCATTGAAACCTGCTAACACTTTTTTGCCATTACAAATAGGACAGCCTTGATTATGAATAAAGTCTCTTATTGTTCTGCTAAAACTATGTCCTCTTTCGCATAACCAAAATATCTTTTTCTCTCCCACACAGTATGTTTCAGAGGGTACTTCTTGGTTTCTTTTATAATCCCAGTATACCAGCAACTCGGGGTGTTTCGTTTCAACATCATTTACTCCCTTTTTGAACAAATCTCTTGGCGGCCTTTTGGTATAAGTTGACTTGCTGCAAAAACGACAGGCTATTCCATTTCGTCTGCTCTGTGGAGTTGCTTGATACGAATTACCACAAAGAGGGCATTTCCAATAAAACTTAAGTTTTGAACTAGCAGCCACCATTATGGGAGTAATTCTACCATTGCGTTCATAATCCCATTCTTTTGCCAAGTCTGGGAGCAATTTTGCTATGCTGTTTTCTTTGCGTCTGACAACATACTGTTCTTTTATTGCAATGGTATCCCGTTCACAGTTTACGTCAACAACGGTTTCTATACATAAAAAGCGCAGCAATTCTGTAATTAAAGTATTTAAGTCACTATAAGAGAAACGTTCATTAATATAAAAGTCCGCATTGGTTTGTTCTTGAGAATACTTGTATTCTTTTATTGCGATTAATTTGATTCCCAAAGATTTGAAAAAAATCTTTTTAAGCTCATCTTTTTTGGCCTTATCTCTATGTGAAAAATATCCATTATATTCAATGCCGATATTTTTCGATGGAAGAAATGTATCAATCTCCTTTTTTTCAAAAATATACCTGTTTATTGCATCAGGAAAGGCTTGCTTTAAATAATAAAAAATAGCTTGTTCCGGGAAGGACGTTTGGCTTTGTTGCGCACAAATGGGGCATCCTTGCCTATTGCTTCGTGATTGGATTGACATCAAGTAATCATTATGTCCTAGAGGGCAAATCCAGTAGACTTTCTTCTTTGAAAACACAGTGACATCAACCGGTTTTATGGTATTTCGCTCGCTCCATTCGCCTGCCAAACCAGGAGATTGCGATAGCAAGTCATTATATCCAATAAGCACTTTTTGCCCCGCACAATAAGGGCAGGAAGATCCTCTTAATGTGCGGTTTGCTATGTATGCGTCATATTCCCCACCACATTTTTTGCACCGCCACCATACCTTCTTATTACTTGCGAACGCAACAGTTTGCGGAGATAAATCACCATTTCTTTCATAATTCCATTCAGCTGCAACTTGGGGATAAAACGTTTCCAAATCATTATAACCCCTCATTACTTTTTTACCTGCGCAATAGGAACAGCCATTTCCGTTAACTCTATTTCTAATTTGGGCTTCATAGGAATGTCCCTTTTCACAAATCCACCAAGCTTTCGTATGACAGCCTATTGTCAAAAGCTGCGGATTCAATCCCATTGAATTATTCTTTTCCCAATTCCATTCTGCCATCAGTTCGGCATTGTCGATCACATATTTCTTTTCCGCCATAACCTTGGCCCCTCTCCTTGTGTGTTTTATTTAATTATAACATAAATCTATACAATAGTAAATGCACATTGCACACCCCTTTAGCCGGAAATGCACACCCCCAATGTGATTTTGCACACCCTTACCAGTCAAAATGCACACAGCAACGACCTATCGTTAAAATGTATAAACTAAAAGGCTCTGTGGAAGCTGGTTGTCAGCGACCACAGAGCCTTAATTCTAACTATTCACCATAAAATCAAATAGAAATACACAAAAAATAATTGGAAACCAGAACAAATACACATTGTATCAATACTGGTTTCCAATTATGGCAGGGGCACAAGGACTTGAACCCTGAGCCTACGGTTTTGGAGACCGCCGCTCTACCAATTGAGCTATACCCCTATTTATATAAAAGACCGAAGTCCTCTTTGCTGGTGGGCCCTCAGGGATTCGAACCCGGGACTATCCGGTTATGAGCCGGAGGCTCTAACCAACTGAGCTAAGGGCCCGTAAATCATCAGTGCCTGAGCACCATTGCCGGGTTATTATATCACCCTGACCCCATTATGTCAAGCAATTTCTTTCTCCTTTACTCCAACTCCTTCCGCAACTTTTCCAATGCCCGTTTCTCGATACGAGATACATAACTTCTGCTGATCCCAAGGATCTTACCCACTTCCCGCTGACGTTGGGGCTGCCCTCCCCCAAGACCGTATCGCAAACGTACCACCTGCCGCTCCTGCTCTGTCAAGCAAGTATCCACCAATTGCCGCACCAAACAGATATGCTCTTTGTTGCTGATCTGTTCGGTCAGATCATCGTCATCACTGACCACGTCCATAAGGGAAAGCGCCGCGCCATCGGTACCGGTCTCAATATAATCGGACAGTGACACATCATGGCTGGATTTTCGCTGAGAACGAAAATACATAAGGATCTCATTTTCCACGCAGCGAGCGGCATAAGTAGCCAGCCTCGCCCCCTTGGAAGGGTCAAACGTGGTAATACCCTTGATAAGCCCAATTGTCCCAATAGAAATTAAATCCTCCTGATCTGCGGTCTGGGCGTAATATTTCTTCATAATATGGGCGACCAAACGGAGATTGCGTTCTATCAGAATGTTGCGGGCCTGCAAATCCCCCTTTGCTGCCTGTTCCAAATAATACTGTTCTTCCTGCGCTGACAAGGGTTTCGGAAAGCTGCCGGCAGAAAGCTGCAAGGAATACAGCAAACTGCTCAGTAATAACCATGCGGCGGCGTACATCGCCTCACCTCCATGATTAAAGGTATTCTCCTCTGCCCGTCCTTTTTCCTGATTATTTTTGGAAGCCGTAAGTGCCTGTCACAGGATCCTCAAAAAGGGGAATCCGGGGTGTTGCAAAAGTCAGCACCGTAAACAAAACCCCAATCAGGCAAAGCAGCATAAATGCCGTTTCCGGAGAAATGGGGCAGCAAGCATCTTTCTGAAACAATTTGGTTTCTGTCCAAAACGCCACCGCTGCGGCAATAAAAAATATAGTAACATTAAACCAGTCCGCGGACACACCCAAGATACCGGTATAGGTATAGTAAAGTACCGGAATTAACAAAAGTCCCAGCAGTATCCCCGTCAGTTTAATACACCAGAAATGCTTGTAATCCTTACCCCAATTAAAATATTCCACAAAAGAAAAGGCAAGCATAGGGTAATATAAAAGCTTCATGTGCTCCCAAATGGATTCATTCACCGCAGAAAACAGCGCCGCAATTCCGTTTCCCCCGGTCAAATCAAACAAAAAATGCAGAAACGTTCCCGTAACCGCCGTGAAGAGAAATCCGGCAAGTTGCCATTGTCCGATGGTTTTTTTCACAAGATAACCCCCTTATCAAAATATAGACAAGTATATTCCCCTGCGCATAGCGCATAGCACAGAAAAACGGCGTGCAGTTCGTTCACTGCACGCCGTTTATTGCTCTATTTATACTCTTGCGTGTCCTTGGGCGCAGATCACATCCACTACCCGATCCACACACGCTTGACAAGTCTCCTTGCTGGGCGCTTCCACCATAACCCGGATCACCGGCTCTGTGCCGGATTCCCGCACCAAAATACGACCGGTCTGGCCCAGCTGATCCGCCACCGCCTGCACAGCCGCCTGCACCGCAGGATCATTCTGCGCTTCGGGTTTGGATTTTACCCGCACATTTTTCAGCACCTGCGGGTAAATGGTCAGACCTTCATACAGCTGACTCATTTTCTTCTTCTTTGCCAGCATGACTTCCATCATTTTGATACTGGTCAAGATGCCGTCGCCGGTGGTGGCATACTTGGAAATGATAATATGGCCGGACTGCTCACCGCCCAGACGGCAGCCATTGCCTACCATATATTCATACACATACTTATCACCCACGGCAGTCTTGGCATAGCCAATGCCCTTTTCGTCCAGCGCCTTGTAAAGTCCGAAATTGGACATCACCGTGGTCACCACTGTATTATTGTCCAGCTGGCCACGCTCATGCATATATTGACCCAAGATATAGAGGATATGGTCACCGTTGACCACCTCGCCCTTTTCGTCAACACACAGGCAGCGGTCAGCATCGCCATCATAAGCAAAACCCACATCCAAACCATTCTCTACCACAAACTTCTGCAAGCCCTCAATATGGGTAGAACCTGCATCCCGGTTGATGTTGGTGCCGTCCGGGTCTGCATTGATCACATAGGTCTTGGCGCCCAAAGCATCAAAAACAGACTTGGCAATATTCCATGCCGCGCCGTTAGCGCAGTCCAGACCCACCTTGATGCCCTTAAAGGAGAACAAACCCAAGGAGATCAGATAACCGATATAACGGTTACGGCCTGCCACATAGTCCACTGTACAGCCAACTTTCTCCCGCTTGGCATAAGGCAATTCCTTCCACCGCTGACCGAACAACTCCAACTCGCCGTCCAGATAGGCTTCCACCAAAGCGATGGTTTCCTCATCCATCTTTTCGCCGTGACTGTTCAGCAGTTTGATGCCGTTATCGTAGAATGCATTGTGACTGGCGGAGATCATAATGCCGCAGTCAAAGGCATCCACCCGGGTCACGTATGCCACAGAAGGTGTGGTGGTCACGTGGAGCATATAGGCATCCGCGCCGGAGGCAGTCAGACCCGCCACCAGAGCGTACTCAAACATATAGCTGCTGCGGCGGGTATCCTTGCCGATCACCACGCGAGGGGATTCTTCATCACCTGCGCGACGTTTCAGCTCCCCATAATACCAGCCCAGAAAACGACCTACCCGGAAGGCATGGTCTACGGTCAAATTCACATTGGCTTCCCCCCGGAAGCCGTCAGTTCCAAAATATTTACCCATGGATTAACCCTCCATTTTCGCGGCAATCACGCCGCCGGTCTTATAAATACTGTTAGCAGGCACTACACCCCGGACGCAAGATAAGGGGTACACACCGGAATTTCTTCCGATCACCGTACCGGGATTCATCACACTGTTGCACCCCACTTCCACGTAATCACCCAGCATCGCACCCACTTTTTTCTGCTTCGTCTCAATGTTCTGCTCCCCATGGATCACCACAAGGGTCTTATCAGACTTCACATTGGAAGTAATGGAACCGGCGCCCATATGGGATTTATAACCCAAAATGCTGTCACCCACATAATTATAATGGGGCGTCTGCACATTGTCGAACAGGATCACATTTTTAAGCTCCACGGAATTGCCCACAACGCAGTTATCACCCACCAGCGCAGAGCCCCGGACAAACGCGCAGTGCCGCACTTCGGTGCCGGCGCCGATGATACAAGGCGCGCCAAGATACGCGGTGGGGGCAATCTTTGCGGTCTTATGGACCCACACACCGTCGGACACCTGTTCATAATCCTCGCCAAGGGTCTCTCCCAGCGCCGCAATCATATCCTTAATGCCCTTCAATGCCTCCCAGGGATATTCAAACTGACACAAATAATCTTTCGCCAAGGTATGGGACAAGTCGTACATGTCAACAATACGATACATAAAACTCCTCTTTCCCGATAGAAGATATACAAGCAAAAACGCCGTGATTTCTAAACCCGGCGTTTCCGCGTTTTTATATTTTACCCGGTTATTTGGTCCTATAAGCCAAAACTCATAACAAAATTTCCTTTGTTTTTATACCATATTCCCTATACAAAGTCAATATTTTCTTTGACATCAG
>JBGVON010000058.1:0-8448 GCA_045126495.1 Faecousia sp. | reverse complement strand
GCTTTTCTTGCGGTATGATTAGGCTGTAAAACTTTTCCCCGGAGGCAAAGATATGGGAAAAACAGACGCACAAATCGCTGCTGAACAAAAATTTCTTGTGACAACACTGCTTGTTGTCATCCTGTTGATGATATCCATCATTTTGGTAACGCCGAACTGGAAAAATTGGTTCGGCGAGGAAGCTCCCACAACATCGCAAAATGAAATACAGGAAACCGGCGAGATTGCCGGCAACCGGAATGACCAAAGCTGACAGATCATTTGGTGATGAACAAAAGCGGTTTTAATTGTGAACTGAGGTGAAACTATGGAGAAAAATTTAAGTAAAAGCGGACAGAAGATTACACGCAGCGATACTTGTCCTTGCTTTTCGGGAAGGAAAAGCATTTTAGCCATTGAACCGATTTGTTGGTTCTGTCAGTATGCGAAGTACGACCTTAACAGTGATAAACTCCCCGAGACCGGAATCTGTCGGTATCCCTTAAGTACAAACAATTGAGAGGTAAGTGTTATGAAGAAGAATTGGAAAGAAACATTGAAATTGTGGCTGGGCGCCATGCTGCTGTTCTTTGCGGAGTCAGCTGTAGCCGGCTGCAGGAAGCTTCGCACTCTGCCCAAAAGAGCACTGGCGCTCTGTCTTGCGTTGGCTATGATCGTTGCGATCCTGCCTGTTAATATACTGCTGGCAAATGCAGAAGAGCCGAGTTCCGTACTGCCTGGTGCAAGAGTGGAAACAAATGATTATGGTGATGTTTTCCTGGGCGGCAATTACATTGAGATGGGTATCAGCAAGCATGGCAGCTTTGGCACATCCACATCCCCGCAAACCTCGGGATGGCATAAGCAAAGTGACCTGTCCGGTATTGGTTTTCGGTCTGACGAGGATGGATGGGATGTGGGAGAAGAGCCGCTAACCGGTGATTTCTTCCTGCCGGGCTCTGCAGAGGAACGCTGGATTCTTTCGTACAAAGCTGATGGCGAAAAATACGAGCAGCTGATTGCGGATCGATATCAAGGAAATATTGGCTCTTGGATGGAAGAACCGAAGACGGTAAATGCTTCTGACCTGGGGCGTGGAATATTGAAGGCTGTTGTAACCGGCACAACCGCGAAAAATGTCAAAATTGAAATCACATATTCTTTTGGCGTCAATGACCTGTTCTATACCACAGATGTGAAGGTGACGAATCTTGGAGACGCTGATATAGAGGATGTTCGTTTCGTCCGTAGCTTTGACCCGGATCAGGATCAAGATAACTATTCCACATACAGTACCTACAACAAGGTTATCTGCAACCCTGACGCCACCAAACCGGGTGGTGATAACAACTATGCCTTGGTGGTTGCCAGAGGTGTAGAATCACTGGCTAGTTATTTCTTCCTGACCTTCGATAACCGTGCAAGAGCATCGCGAGGAGTGGCGTTTGCGCCTAGCTCGGCATACTTGGTGGGCTTGTGGGACACGGCACCTGTAACCGAAAAGACCTATGCAACAGAAGCGGATATTGAAATAACCAGCGAGAATCGTAACGGATACACATACGAAGATAGCGCCATTGCCCTTACATTCAATATCAGCACACTGTCTGCAGCTGATTCCACCGAGTTGCAGTACTATTCCAGCCTTGACCCTGATGTTATGAGCAGCTTGAAGAATGTTCTTGCGGGCAATGTGGATTATACAGAAGAAGTACTGACGGGACTCTACGCCGGTGCGAGCTACCAAATTACATATGATGGCGTAACTTATATATTTAAAAATATTCCTGAGTCTATGGTTCCTTTGGTGGGAACAGCACCCACTACAGCCGATCCGACCTCTGCAGTTGCATATGATTTTTTGGGCAAAACGATTACAGTTGTGGAGGTAAATGAGTTAGGTGAGACTGTTTCTGAAGAGCAGGAACTTACGATTGCTTCTAGACCGGGAGAGGTTCAACCCGGAGAAATCCTTCCGGATGTGCCTGCTCCCGTGATTGAGAATATTACAACAACGCTCGATGGTATTACTATAGATCCTGCTGTGGCGATCCAGGAGTATTCTCTTGACGGAAAAATCTGGATCAGTCCCACCGACGGAAAGGTTAGTTTTACTGGCTTGGAGGACGGAACCGGATATACGGTGTACAGCCGCGTTGCTGCCACAAGTGAATACCCGGCTTCTCAAATTTGCTCCCTCTTGGTGTATACGGACGCCTACAAGGTTACACTGAATTACGGTGCACTGGGCAGTGAAGTAACATATGCACAAGCTTCCGGAAAACTCGATTTGGATATCCCTGTTTTCGACGACTACATCTTTATGGGCTGGTACGACGATGCGGAATTCACCACGCCTCACGACTTCACCATCGGCGTTGAGGGAGATGTGACCCTCTATGCCAAGTTTGCCGACTACGAGGGCGACAAAAAGACATTGCAGGATGCCATTGATACGCTGGAAGCAGATGTTACCGAGCTGAACAAGCTGACCGAAAACGGCGGTGCCATCGATCAGATCAACGCAAAGATCAGCGCTATTGAAATCAAGGTCTTGGCGCTGGATGCGCTGAAGAACAAATATGCCGAAGCTGATGCTGCTTTGAAGCAAGAGCTTCAGCGGGAACTTCAGGAAGCAGACGCAGCCATCAATGCTGCTATTGATGCGCTTACAGTCCGTGTACAGGATCTGGAGGCAGACCTTGCGGCAGCCAAGAGTGATATTTCCACCAATACAAGCAAGGTAGCCCAGCTTACTGCCGAACTTGCGGCGCTCAACGCTTCCCTTACCGATTTGAGCAACAAGCTCACAAATGATTACGCAACCAAGGCAGAACTGACAATTGCCATCGATTCCGCAAAGGCAACCATCAACAACGCAATCTCTGCACTCACTACCCGTGTGCAGAATCTTGAGGCAGACCTTGCCGCAGCAAAGAATAATATTTCCACCAATACAAGCAAGGTAGCCCAGCTTACTGCCGAACTTGCGGCGCTTAACGCTTCCCTTACCGATTTGAGCAACAAGCTCACAAATGATTACGCAACCAAGGCAGAGCTGACAAGCGCGATCAACTCCGCAAAGGATACGATTAACAGCGCTATTGATGCGCTTACAGTCCGTGTGCAGGATCTGGAGGCAGACCTTGCTGCGGCAAATAGCAAGATTGATACCAACACAAGCGATGTTGGTGTACTCAAGAGCGATGTGGCTACTCTTAACACCTGGAAAGCCCAGTCACAGAGTACAATCGCCGCGTTGGAGACCCTTACTGCAACACAGAGTGCGGATATTGCCCGTCTGAAAACAGCCGTACAGGATTTGGAGGCAGCGCTTGCTGCTGCAGAGGCAAGAATTGATGACGCGGAGAATCGGATCGCTGCGCTCGAGGGTAAAGTTTCTGCATTGGAAATTGCAAAACAAAATCTTGATGCTGCCGTTGCAGCGCTCAATGCGGCAATCAACAATAAGGCAGACACAGCAACCTTAAATCAGAAGGTTACCGATCTGATTGCCGCCATTGCCGCCGCAGAGGACGCTGCAAAGACCTATGCAGACGGAAAGGATACAGCGCTGCAGACCCAGCTTACCGCAGCGATTGCTACCGCTAAGGGCGAAGCAATTACCGCAGCGGAAAATTTAGTGAACACGGCAAAAGCAGAGCTTCAAACTGCGATTAATAACAAAGCAGATATCGCCACCCTTAACGCAAAGGTCGCTGAGCTGAATGCCGCCATTGCAACAGCAGAAGCTACCGCCAAGGCATATACCGACAGCGCGGTAACGACCTTGAATGCGGCCATTATTACCGCCAAGGATGAGGCGGTGGACGCTGCAAAGGATCTTGTGGATGCGGCAAAGGCAGAACTGCAAGCAGCTATTGATAACAAGGCAGATACAGCTGCTGTAAATGCCGCAATTGCAAACTTGCAAAATGCCATCACTGCGCTTCAGAACGCCAAAGACAATTATATTGCTGCAGATGCTGCGTTGAAGGCCGAGCTGGAAGAGAAAATTGCAAAGGCAAAGCAGGAAGCCATTGATGCAGCCAAGGGTCATATCCCCTACATCGGCACAAACGGCAACTGGTGGATCGGTGACACCGACACCGGTGTAGATGCTAACGGCATCAAGGGTGACACCGGCAACGGCATCGCAAGCATCACCACCAAAAAGGAAAACGGTGTAACCACCGTGACTATCACCTTTACCGATCCCGAAAAAGAGCCTGTTGTATTCACCATTTCCGATGGTGAAACCGGTGCTGACGGCGTAGGCGTTGCCAAGGTTGAAAAAACCGCTACCAACGGCAACGTGGATACATATACCATCACCTTGACCAACGGTAAGACCTTTACCTTCACCGTGGCAAACGGCAAGGATGGTGCTAATGGTAAGGACGGTGCCAACGGCAAGGACGGCAAGGACGGAACCGACGGTAAGGATGGAGAAAATGGTAAAGACGGTCTGACTCCGTTTATCGGCGAGAATGGCAACTGGTGGATTGATGATACCGACACCGGTGTAAAGGCCGTTGCCAAGCAGACAGCCCAGAAGGGTACAGAAACCATAACGGTGGTTTCTATCGTTGTGGCAAGCGTGGCGCTGCTGAGCAATCTTGCGATTGTTGTCTGGATCGTAACCAAAAAGAAAAAGGTCCTTGTGTAATCAAATCGAAATGTAAAAGCAAAGGGCAATGACGAATTCCGTCATTGCCCTTTTGGCATTCACAAAAAGTAAACAGAACAGTATAATTCCACTTTGTTTACAGATACTAACAGCGTAATTTGTAAAATTATTGTAGGGGCGGATGCCCACATCCGCCCGCGGGTCGATGTAGGCATCGACCCCTACGAGATGTCTGTAAAGGAGAAAGATATACTATGAAGGCAACAGGAATTGTTCGTCGTGTTGATGACCTCGGGCGTATTGTGATCCCCAAGGAGATTAGACGCACTTTAAAAATCCGCGAGGGCGACCCCTCATGTACAACATTTACATCCGAGGAGCGATTCGTTAGGGCGATTATGAACATCTACATATGGTGCAGAAATAAAGGTCTGTGAGAATGAACAAAGCGAGGTGATTCACACCTCGCTTTGTTGCTAATTTCACTTTTTATATTCCGAAAGTAAAATGTATTCTATTTTAAGTGGATTGCTTGCACTTTGGTAAGCTTCAATGGCTTTCAGTGCCTCGTCAAAAGTTGTAGCTTCGTAGTCATCTTCATTATCGCTTTTTGACCGAAAGAAAGTATTATCATTAGTAGCTTCTGAAAGGTCTTTTATTAAACCGATATCTAACGCATGATAGGCATCCATCGCGATTCTTTCAATAAAGTCAAGTGTGTCATCATTTAGTTTATAAAAATCGTGTCCGCTTGTTGCCGCAGAGCCAGACCATTGATTTTCTATGTATCCTTTTTCATATACATAGTAGGCGTTTCGTTCGTGACTTCCGAAAAGGTGAATTGCTTGTCCGTCTAAAATTGTATATAGGTCATACACAAAGGGTTTGGTTATATCAGATATTATCAGTTCTTCTTGACCGTTACCATCCAAATCAATCAAAGCAAAACCAATTTCGGAAAGCGATGAATTATGACTATACATATAGCTGAGCTCGGGGTTTTCGGGAACCATAGTGATATCATCATCGTTCCAAGGGTATGCGTCTATAATGTTGTTAATTATCACATCATATTCGATTGGAAGTAAAAGAAAACTGTTCGGTGTTTGATCAGATATGATAGCATCACTATTATCATTAAAAGTATTTTCGTTTGAAGAAGTTTGGTCAGTACATGCTGATAAAGAAAAAACAAGCGCTAAACATAACCATATACTAATAATTTTTCTCACAAAATCACCGCCTTTTTATTATCATAACACAGCAATTTGAAAAAGTAAATCTTGCGGTATAATCTACTGCCTTTTACAGATACTAACAGCGTAATTTGTAAAATTATTGTAGGGGCGGCCATTGGCCGTCCGTTACCGCAGGTCATTTCCACACAAGCGGACGAGCAATGCTCGCCCCTACAAAATGTTTGTAAAAAGGAGATAGATATATATGAAAGCAACAGGTATTGTACGCCGTGTTGAGGAATGCGTTATAATAGGGCAAACCGCCCCAAACCCACATAAACACTAGGGTTTTCACTGGTTTGCCCCATTGAACGCATTGGTGTCAAAATCGGGTTTTTGGTGGTTTTAGAAAGGAGCAGAATATCATTCTAGATATGCGTCAGAAATACATACTCTGAGCAGTCAAAATTAAATATTCAAACTGTCACAAATAAAGCCGGATGAGCGCTGTAGGTTCATCCGGTTTTTGTATTTGTAAAATCGAATTTACCGAGCGTGGTTTTGTGAAATCATCAAAACACGTAGAAATTTGAAAGAATTTATGATATAATGTAATTTACGAAATTATACTTACGCATAAATGGGTCGGAAAGAAGGTGGCCAGATGGTCAAAATTGCAATATGCGACGATGAAAAAGAGTTTCGCTCTGCTGCAGAGCAAATGCTGAAACTTTATATGGCAGACAAAGGTGTGCAGTTTGGGGTGGACACATTTGGTGTTCCGTCGGAGCTAATGGATGCAACCGAGAAAGGCACGATATATGACATATATCTTTTAGATATTTACATGCCGGGTATCACCGGAATGAGTATTGCCACCGAGCTTCGTAGCCGCGGTGTGAAAAGCCCTATTATTTTCTTAACCTCGTCCACCGACCACGCTTTGGAAGCCTTTGGTGTGGATGCCACCCATTATCTGCTGAAACCTTATTCAAAGGATCATTTCTATCTGGCAATGGATAAAGCGATGCAAAGCATTACCTCCCACAGCAGCGACAGCATTGTGCTCAAGGTGGATAATGAATACCGTAGTATCCCTGTATCGCAAATAATATACTGCGAGGCGGAGGACAAATATCAGCGCTTATATTTGGCAAGCGGAGAAAAATTGCTTATCCGCATTACCGGCACGGAGCTTTATAAACAGCTTTCGGAGTTTGAGTGTTTTTACCGCTGCGGTAGAGCGCATATTATCAATCTGAACCATATCAGCCGTGTCACACCCGACGACGCAGTGTTCAAAAACGGTATACAGCTGAGCCTTCCCCATACGGTGCTGGCAGGCCTTAAAAAAGCGTTCTTTGATTATTTCAATTAGGAGGTGGGACGAATGCAACATATTCTGTTTTTGACGCTTACTGTGCTGTCCCACATCGGAGCCTCTTTATTTTTTGCCAAGCCGCGTTTTAATAAGATTATCACAGCGGTAATTTGGCTGATCTACGGCGTTGTCTTTTTGGTACTGCCGCCGGATAAGTTCTATATCAACTACTTCATTTCCTTTGCGCTGCATTTGGTGCTGTTCTTTGTCACCACCACAGGCCGCACGGTGGAAAAAGGATTTCTGTTTTTTAGCTACGCCACAACCTACACCTGTTTCAGTACCCTGTTTAATATGTTGGATTATACAGTGGATAGTATGGTAGCAAAGCTCGTAATCGCCGTTATTCTCATGGCAATTATGCAGTATATTTTGTATCGGCTGTTGTTACCATCTTTTAGAAAGGTCGCAATGTATATTCTCAAAGGTTGGGGCAAGTTCTATGGCGTGGTGCTCAGCTTTTGGGCGCTGATCGTTGGGCAGTCCTTGTTTACTATGATGCAGCCAATGAGCGGTGAAGAAAGCATTGTCTTTTTATTTACGATGCTTGCTTTCTGCATTACCTATATTGCCATATTCAACAGCATGAAGAATATCGTGGAGTTATCCCGTGAAAAGCAAAAGTCTTTACATACCGAGCTGTTGCAGGCACAGGTGGATGCGCAAGCGATGGAAGCCGAGCAAGTGCGCCAAAACCGCCACGATATGCGTTTTCATTATCAAGCGCTTATGGCTTTGGCAAAGACCGGAGAAACCGATAAAATCATCGACTATTTGAAAACAAGAAGCGAAATCCTTGAAGCAACGACCACCGGACGCTTCTGCGAAAATGAAACCATTAATAACATTTTGAAGGTCTTTTATCAAAAGGCCACAGCGCAGAATATCACGATGGAAATTCGTGCGGCGGCAAAGCCGGATATTTCTGTGCCGTCCCCGACACTTGTAACCATTGTTGCGAACATTTTGGAAAACGCCCTTCACGGTGCCATAGAAAGCAAAGCGGAAAAGCCATCAATTACCGTTTCTATCAAGCACAAAGCGGGTCGCTTGGTGGTCTCTTGTGAGAACACCTGCCTTCCGTCCCTCAATTTTGAAGAAATGCCGGAATACTTACAAGGTATCGGTGTCCATAGCGTGATCTCCGCAGTTGAAAAGCATAACGGCTCTTGCCGTTTTTCTGCTGCTGACGGTGTGTTCCACTGCATGGTCATTATGGACGAATAAGGAAATACAGATGCAGAAAATCCCTGTCGAAAGACAGGGATTTTTTCTATCTC
>JBGVON010000057.1:0-2869 GCA_045126495.1 Faecousia sp. | reverse complement strand
TGTGGAAAACAACGCAATACCAATCAGCACAAGAGATACGATTATCAAGAAAAGTCCCGTGTTTCTTTGGAATTCCCCGCTTTCCAGAACGCCTTTTTCGAAATCAAGACCATACCAAAAAGCCATATTGGACAGTAGTTCATCAATTGCGGTTTCGTTTCCGAAGCGGTGGGGATTATGGATCAGGATCTCGATCGGCTCTTCGCTCCCACTTGTAAGAGAATGGGCAGACCAGCACGCGCCGCAAACAGAACGGCCATATAACGGATTTTCCACATCCATTACATAAGGTTCATTTTCACCCTCGTAAAAGGTCAGGCTGATATGGTCTGTATAAAGCGCGATGGGCATATCGCCGCTATAAATGCCAATATATTCGCCGTCCGGGGTCAGCATATGAAAATTACCGCGCAAGGTGACATCGCCTTTTGTCGCCGGGATATGCTCCCCCTTTACGATCTGCTGCCACGGGCCGTCAGTAATACGATACTCGCCATCAAAATACACCTGCGCAACCAAGGCCGGCAAAGCTTGATTGCTGGTTGCATTGCCGCGCCACAGCAGCACAAGGGCTAACAGAAGTATCAACACGGTACCAATTACTTGTAAATATTTGAATATGTAAACTCTGTTTTTCAATTTGGGCATTTGCTCAGCCTCCCAAAAACAAGGGTTTGCTTTGATCATCGCAAGTCCCCTATATTTTAGCATTTTATATTCTAATATACAAGTAAGGATTCTTCTTTGCCGGCCATCAAAAAGAGGTTTCGCACCAATGGGGCGCGAAACCTCTTTTACAATTCATAGTTTCATGTAGCACTGCCTGTCTGCAATCGCATAACCACACCCCGGTTTAGGCTGCCACTGATAGCGGTTTTTTCCTTCATTGGGGAACAGGTATTCCATGATAGATGCGATCACGCCACCGTGAGTGATGATGCAGGTATCATCCTTGATTTCAGACAAAGCCTCCAATACCCGCGCTTTCATCTGCTCACCGCTTTCCCCTTTCGGAGGAACATTTATTTCGTTATCTCCTGCGAGCCACGCTTGATATCCTGGAGTATCTTTCAACTGATCGTAGCTGTGCATCTCAAAAATGCCAAAATCCACTTCACGGAATCGGGGTTCAACCTCATACGGAACATCTCCAAAGAGCATTTGGAGGGTTTCGTTTGTCCGTTTCATACCGCTGGTAATGAATCGGACATTTTTAATGTCATAACGGATATTTTGGAGTTCTTCTCGGCCTGCGACAGACAAGGATAGGTCGGTGCTGCCACAGTAAAGATGCTTTTCGTTAGCCTCGGTCTTGCCGTGGCGAATTAAGTAGATGGTCATTTTAGTCGCTGCTCCAATCCGCAGAAGATTCGGCTGACCTGCTTGGCTTCCTTGCTTAAATACTGCGCCAGTCTGCCGGTGCGCTGCCGCCAGGCCCGATTCTCTGCGCCCATGGGAACTACACCACAGAAGATATCCTGGAGAATCAGAATGCTATCCTGCCATTCCTCACGACGGTTTTCAAAATAGCCGATGGGATCTTCGTTGCAGGCGGTGAATGCTTCGATTTTATAGATGCAATGCTTGGAAAAGTCGATCTCGTCCTCGCCGCAAACATATACATCGGCATCCGTAATACCGAAGGTCTCCTTTGCAAAATCCAGCTTGCCTTGATAGGCTCCGCCGATAATTAGAATCATCTTCTCCCCTCCTCAAAGCAGTGCGTATACAGCCACAGCGCAAAGTTCACCGATGGTCAGTGCGTAGCCGGAAATATCGCCGTTCATACCTTCCAGGGATTTATAAGCTCGGCGCAAGGCAAGTCCGTAGCCAACCAAACCGCCGATCAAAGCAAAACCATACTTACCGCAGAGCAAAAAGCCTACAACCAAGAACACACAAAGCATAATGGTGAGCACCACAATGTGGGACTTAGGTTTTCCCTGATCTGCGTACTGGCTGGTGGACATAGGTTTCAGACCCGTCACTGCCAAAGCGGAGCAGCAACGGCTTACTGCGGGGATAAAGATGAAAATAAGGCAATTTGCATCCACCGGAGCAGACGCAAAAACCGCAAACTGGGCGAGCATAAGCAGAACGATGCCAATGACAGCAAAGCTACCTACATGGGAATCCTTCAGAATCTCCCGGCGGCGCTCCAGTTCCCGCCAGGATTTCACCGCATCGGTCACATCCATGTAGCCATCCAAATGTAGAAATCCGGTGACGACATAGGGATATGCCGCGAGAATGAATGCTGTGATCATTGTGGGCAGGTTCAGTAAGCGGCACATCCATGCAAGGCCTGCCCAAATAGCACCGATTTCCAATCCTACGATGGGCAGAAACAGGAGCATCTTTTCCCTCGCCTTTTCGTCCCACACCTGGGGCGCGGGGATGGCACAGAACATACTCTGGCACATGGCAAAGGCGTGTAAATAGGTTTTCATATGCACAGATCCCCCTTGTGAATGATCAGTTGGTCTGCGGACACTTCAATGACAGTATCGCAAACCTTCGCCAAGCGGCGGTCAATATCCGCCAAACACTTGCGGTACATTTCGGTGCTTTCTGAGTACCTCTCTGCATCAGAATAGATATAGTCGCTGACAAACACCGCATGGCGGACAGTTTTTGCAAACGCTACCAACGCATCGACACAGCGGTTCGCCCCAGCCAGATCCATCTCATAATTCTTTTCCACCGGAAACAGAGAATTTTGAATTAAGGATGTAACACTGTCCACCAGAAATACGCCATTCTTATCGGCAATTTTCAAGCAGTCCAGGATGTTCCGGAAGCACTCAACCGTCTCAAAACCCATACCCTCCCGGTCTGCCAAATGCTTCTTGATGCGATCATCATCTTC
>JBGVON010000056.1:0-8641 GCA_045126495.1 Faecousia sp. | reverse complement strand
AACCGCTGCATCTGCTGCTGTAAATGCTTATTCGGTGATCTTTGGGCAATCAATTCCGAGAGTTTGGCGGCAATTTTACTCCGTAGTTCAGCTGCTGCTGCTTTGGTATAAGTAATGATCAAAAAATCATCAATATTGGCTGGATCTTTTTCGTCCAGAATATAACCCATCAAACGGTCAACCAGAACCTTTGTCTTGCCGGAACCGGCTGCCGCGGAGACAAGCAATTTTCCTCCACGGTCTTCCACCGCCTGACGTTGTTGATATGTCAGTGTTTCACCCATGGCTGCTCATCTCCTTTTCAACCTCCTCCCAGAATCTCTGGGGACTCATAGCGGCATAATTCCGCCGTTGCGCCTCCGCAGACTCACGGCAAATACTGCCATAAGGACAGAACGCGCAGGCATCATGACGACCGCCCCGTGTATAGGGGTTGGGGTCTACACAGCCGGAAGAAATATCATCGATCATTTTTCCCAGCAACGCAAAAATATAACCCTTTAAAAGCTGCATCTGTCGTCGATCTGCCAAATCACCGGATAGACTACCATCTTTCTTCCGGGAATACGGCAAGCGAACAGGCTTATCTGTGGGCTCCATAGCCTCTAAAACAGACTCGTCAGACAGAAGCAATCCTTTGCGCTTCCAAAGCTTCTCCCGTGCCTGTAATGCCTCAGTATCCTCCGGCCTTCCGTCGGTAGGAACCACCGGCGCCCTGGCAGGAAAATATTGCACACCCGCAGCAATCGGGTCCTTGCCTAATCGCTTGCTGCCATTATCTTCCAACGCAAACAAATATAGAAGCATTTGTAAGCCAAGACCGTTAAACACATCGCAGTAATCAAAATCCTTTTTACCGGTCTTGTAATCCACAACCCGATAATATACATGATTGTTTTGTTCCCAAGTATCCACCCGGTCCACAAAGCCCCTGAGAGCAGCGGACATAGAATGCCCTTCCACATTGATCGCATCCAGACCGCCCTCAATACCGAATGCAAGTTCAAAATCAAAGGGTTCAAAAGCAGAATCCTTTAATTCCTCCCATAATTCCGTTACAATCATTTCCAATTCCTGCGCATTTCGTTGAAACAGGTACGCCACACGGCCGGAATCAATCTGACTGAACCGCTCAGTAATGTATTGTTTGGAGTATTCCTCTGCGATCTTCAAGGTATCAGATACGGATATGTTATGAAATCCACCAAGTTCCATAACCCTCCTGCCGGTATATTCCAAGACCGCATGGACATACGTGCCGAATTCAGCCGGATCCACAGCAGCAGGCTTTCTCTCTTTAAGTTTTATGCCATATTTTAAAAAATACGCCAGTCGACAGTCAGCCAGCTTATCCACCTGTGATGCCGAAAGTTTGAGGGTTGTTCCGTAAAGCTTTTGTACCGTTTCCAATCGCATCTGCCCCAAAGAATGCCCATTCAGTGCTTGTAATTTCCGATATAATTCATCTAAGCCAAGTATTTCAGCATCCATTCTGGCATCTTTTTGCGCCAAAAAAGCACTCACTTCATTGATATCCGAAAAGGCTACACCCAAGGTCTCGGCAGTTTTTTCACCACCGGCAATCTGACAAAGTCGTCGGTATAAATAGCTGGGCTGATCCCCGGAACAAGAAACACAAACTGACACCTCTGCACCACAGAACACACCATAAATCTCTGCCAGCTCTGCTTGAATACCCTCCATAGCGCCGCCTGTTAACGGAACGCCCAACTGACGCAAGGCATTTCGCTCCTGATCCGATAAGATACCGACTGCGCCGCTGTACGCAGGAAAACTGCCCTCAGAAGCGCCCAGCAGCAGCAAATGCTTCGGTTGCTGACAACGCATTGCGCTGACCGGTCCGACCGTAACCGCATCCAAGACAGAAGGAATCGTACCAACATCGTACTGACTCAGCAGTAATTTTAGCAGTTTAGTAAAGGTCTGTTCATCCCAATAAGTATCCCCTAGGGTATCATACAATTGCTGGAAAGCTGTCAGTAAAATCTCCCACAACTGACCGAGAATTTGACTGTCCCGAAGGCTGCCGTCTTGCTCCATTTGCAACGCCAACGCCTGTAAACGGCGGTCCAACTGGACATCCTCCAAGAAAGCGTACAGAGCATCCACCATCTGTCCTAAACTTTTGGCATCCTTCATGGATCTGCCCAAGCGGAACAGGGGTAAAAGTGCCTTTTGCCTTGCTTGATTCAATTCCGCTAAATAAGTTTCATCCCGTCCTGTCCAGTCTGCACCCAAGCCGGAGGGATGATTCTCCCAAGTGTTCTCCCAGCGACTGCCGCTGATGTTCCATAAAATCGCATAATTTTCAAGCCTGTCACACTCTGTAATATTCAAAGGGGACAACGGGGATTTTATATAGCGCAGAACATCCGACTGCTCAAAACCACCTACCGCCGCATCAACAGCAGACAAAACCGTCGCAATTACTGTGCGGTTCAAAATATCTTCTGTGCCGGAGATATACACCGGAATGTGATAACGGGAGAAAATCATCTCTAATGTATTACTGTATGTCGCCATATCCGTGCAAACCACACTGAAATCCCGATAACGACAGCCGGAATGGACCAATTCCAGAATCCTCTGCGCTGCATTGTGGCATTCCTGTGACACAGATTCTGCGCAGAAAGCCTGAACTACATCCGGAACTGCTTTTATCTTCCCCTGAAATAGCATTGAAAGAACAGATGTAACGGCACGTTTGCTGGATTCAACTGTTACAATTTTCGTTTTAACATTTCCCTGTTTTGCAAGGCGCAAAAGCTCTGCGGCGGTAGCGGAAGCTTTTTCAAAAGCCGGTTCATCGCTGTCAAATCTATCGGCATTTAGACTAATAACCACATGGGGGGAATGATACATAAGATGCTGTAAAACAGCAGTATGCTGACGTGTAAAATCCGGAAATCCATCTATGTAAAATACATGATTTTCTGCAAAATCACTATCTTCTAGCTGTTCTAAGAGCCAAGTCATCTGATCCCGGGGATCCCGCTTTCCTCTGGCGCAAAGACTGTCATAGCTTTCCAAAATCAAGGAAAGCTCTTCCAGTTTTTGGGCAAAACTACCCTCAGATTGCTTTGAAGCTGCATACAGATCCGCAGGAGAGATACAGCATCGTTTGAATTCATCTACCGCATCCAAAAGACTTACCAGAAATTCAGGTCTGGTTTCTACCGAAGCGTAGGCTTTCAATCTGCTATGAAGTTGACGGACCGCAGATGCCATCGCCACGAGCCGTCCACCGTTATCCAGACATTCCAGTGCCCCAAAACCTGCGGCATCGCTGACCCTTTTGGCAAGACGTGTAAAGGTAAGGACCTCTGCAAAACGGCTTGCTGTATCACCGACAGAAATACAAAGTCTGCGCTCAGTTTCATGGCTGATCAGCTCCGGAACCATAAGAATCCGACCGCCTTTTTGTTCAGAAACGTCTTGGGCAAGCATGGAAAATACCGCATCTCGGTTCGCTGTCCAATCCGTACCCAACAGCAACGTCAGCATACCCATCCCTCCTTTGTTTGTTATCATAACATAAAATCCGTCCAAATAACAGGGTATAATACTCAAAAATACAATTTTTCTAATTTTCCTGCAATCTAAGAAGAAAAATCTCAGAACAAAAAGGTTTTAAAATCTCTTGTGCCAAAAGCTTGGGGCTGTACGGTTACCTTTTCTCTATCTTTTACACCCAGTGCGTCAAGAATACCATTGGAAAACGTCTCCAACGCAGGAAGCGTATTGTGAATATAGTCCATAGCTTGTTCCTTGGTGGGGAATTTTTCTGTAATGGGTTTAAGATATTCTGCAATAGCATTTTTGAGCTGTTGAACTCCATCAAAATCCAAATTGTCTGCAACATTCAGGCGAAACAAGGTGTCTTGCAGAAATTGCTTATCCTTCCAAACACCAATTGTTCCGAAGATGGCACCAACTAAAACAATGCACAACATGAATTTAATGATTTTCTTCATAAAAAACACCGTCCACACTGAAATGTTATCAGTATGGACGGCACAATTAAAATTATACAGGTTTGGCGATAAATACTTGGGGATAATTGTCTTTCAGCATATTACAGACCACTGCGGCAAATTCAAAATCCGGCACGATGGCAAATACCGCTGAGCCGGAACCGGTCATCTGCTGGGCAACAGACCCGTAACTGTTAAAAATAGATTTAATGTAGTTTAATTCAAGATGATCTTTGGTTACCACAGGATCAAAAACATTGTAAATATTCTCTGCAATTTTACCAAGATCGCCTGCTAAAATGGCGCTTTCCATAGCTTGATGATCCGGTCTTTTAGGAATCTCAGTTTCGTCTATCTGTTCATACAATTCTTTTGTAGAACAGGAAAAATCCGGTTTGCAAATAACGAAACAGCAATCCGGGAAGTCCGGCAGCTTCCGCAAACGCTCACCCCTGCCTTCCACCATCGCCGTTCCGCACAAGGTGCAAAAGGGCACATCGCTGCCAACTAGACTTCCCAATTCTGCCAATGCCAGAATGGAAAGCGGATTACCGTAATGCCTGTTCAATGCTCTCAGCACCGCAGCAGCATCGGCGCTGCCACCGCCGAGACCTGCTTGCATTGGAATCCGTTTTGTGATCCGAATAGCAAGCCCGGTTGTTTTCAGCTTAGTGTTCTCGAAAAAGACCTTCGCCGCCTTCCACGCAAGGTTCCGCTCATCAGCGGGTACGCCCTCTTTATCGCATTGTAAAGACCAGGGCGCTCCGGTATCCACATCAATTTCAACATCGTCTCGAATGGATATGGTCTGCATAACACTTTTTAAATCATGGTATCCGTCCGGACGCTTCCCAAGGACATCCAGCGTCAGGTTGATTTTTGCAAATGCGCCTTCATATAGCGTAGTCATATCAAATTCCCTTCCCGTTTGTTTTTTATTATTATAACGAATCCAAAGAATATTTGCAACGTTTTGTATATTTTATTTTCCCGGGGACAAAATACCACTATCCAACAAAACGAACGGAGGGAAATGTATGGATACACTGGCATTGATCTTATCTATCATCGGTTCTGTCAACTGGGGACTTATCGGCCTGTTTAAGTTCGATCTTGTGGCATGGATCTTCGGCGGTCAGACTGCAATCCTCAGCCGTGTTATTTATGCGGTCGTCGGTCTTGCGGGATTGTGGTGCATCACATTCCTGTTTCGCAGAAACCGTGCGCGCTTCAACGCAGAATAAAGGAAAATTGCCGAAATGCAACAGCATTTCGGCAATTTTTAATATCAATTCGTTTTTACAAATTCCATAGATACCCATCGATTCTCGCCAATTTTACCCCAGGTTCTTCCGTCAACACCCTGTTTTGTTTCAGTAATTGTTACCTTTTCATTGGCGTTCAAATCTCCGACATCATCCGAACTAACATCCGGACCGCTACGAACATTCACGCCATTGACAGTAATAGTACCTGTGATAGCAGACGTGGAAGATCCGCCGCCGTCCTCAGAAACGCCACCGCTGCCGGCAACACCGGAGCCAGTTGTGAAGCTGCAACGAATAATACAGCTTGCTTTCTGACCGGCATACTCAGCGTGGATGGTAGTCATACCGCTGCCAACAGCCTTGACCTTACCATCAACAAAGGTAGCAACCGTCTCATTGTCGCTGGACCAGGTAATCAGATTTCTGGCAATCTTGCCACTGTACATATCCTGGATTTCGCCAGCATAGCTTAACGTAATGTCCTTGTAGACCAAACGAAGGGTTTCCTGGGGTTGATCAGCGCCCTCCGTATTCGATGTATTCTCGGTATTATCGGTATTTTCAACACCGGTGGATTCCTCAGGATACTGAACAGTAACGGCACACTTCTTGGTGACCTTACCACAAGTAATCACAATGTTGGTGGTTCCTTCGCCAACAACTGTGATTTTACCAACCTTGTTCACGGTAACCACAGATTCATTCTCAGAAGAGAACTTGATGGCATCGGATGTATTCTTAGGCTCAACCGTGACATTCAGCAGTCTTGCTTCGCCCTCCATCTCAAAGAGCAGTGTATCTGTGTCCAGCTTAATATCCGTACAGGCAAGCTGAGACTGATCATAACTGCCGGTGGAAGGAACGCTGCCATCGTTGGGGTCGGAGATCGGGCCAAAAAACCGGATTGCAATATAGATCACAACACCGATCACCGCAAGCAAAAGCACAACTGCGGTAATCACAAGACCGCGATTGTCCTTTTCTTCGGTATTTTTATTGTTTTTAGGGGCATCTGCCTTGGATTTTGCGGTAGTGTGCGCATTATCCTTAACACGTTTTTTTACATTGCTCTTCGAAAAATGACCGCCCTTTACATGGGTATAGCCCGTAGAACCACTGCCATTACTGGTCACTTCACTGGTAACACGCTGTACATCTCCGGGACGAACAAAACCGCAAATCGGACATTGCTTTGCGGTTTCAGGATAAGATGTGCCGCAAATATCACAAATAATCTTACTCATTCTGTTTCCTCCTCAATAACAGGACACCCTGTTAAATGGTATAAAATAATTATAGCATTTTTTGCTGAATAAAACAACTATAAATCTGTTGCTTTTTTTAGAATTTTATTTTATGATATAGACTAGAAGAAAAAGGAGGCGAGAAACTTGTCAGAAGCAAAGATGATTTCGCCAATGTTGGACAATTTTATTATGGGCGGTTCTATGAGTGAGCACCACGGTGTTCGCTGTTATCCCGCTATTGAAAACGAAACCGGTGACAGATATATCGTCAAAGTGATATCTGTTCCCTCCAATCCGTCCCAGATGGACGCCCTGCTCCTTACCGGCGCATGTCCCGACAAAGATGCCGCCCTGGCGTATTTTAAAGAACTTACCGACGGTGTTGTCCGTGAAGTTGATATTTTAGAAAAATTAGCTGAGCTGGAAGGTTATATTGCCTATAAAGCCTGTCAGATTGAGCCGATGGAATCCGGTGAAGGCTATGATATCTACCTTTTGGGCAGCTATAAACGCACCCTGCAAAAGCATTTCACGAGGCATAGTTTTACCCATCTGGATGCGTTAAATCTTGGTCTTGACCTATGTGCTGCCTTATCCGTATGCAGACGTCTGGGATATCTATATATTGATTTGAAACCCAGCAATGTGTTTGTCACTGATCAGCGTCTTTTCCGAATCGGTGACCTAGGTTTTATTCCCCTGGATTCGCTGAAATATGCGTCCGTTCCAGAGAAGTACATAAGCGTATATACGCCGCCGGAAATCCGGGATGCTTTCTCTGATCTGAATTCCACCATGGATATCTATGCGGCAGGTTTAATTCTGTATCAGACTTACAACAACGGCGAACTGCCCTTCAATGATACTGTCAAGCCCGGTGATACTCTCCCTGCGCCACTGTATGCAGACTATGAAATGAGTGAGATCATTTTAAAGGCATGCGCCCCCAATCCCGAAGACAGATGGCAGGATCCCATGCAAATGGGACAGGCAATCATCAGCTATATGCAGCGAAACGGCGCCACAGATACGCCCATTGTCCCCTTGCCGTCACCGGAACCTGTTGCCGAGGTAACCACGGATAGCAAGCAGGAAGAAACCAATTCAACCGAAGAAGAAATCCCTATGGATGCATCCGAGGACCAAGCTTTGGAAGAAACCGTCCAAGAGGGAATCATAACTTCCGAAGAAGCTGATCAGCAGGAAACAACTGATGACGATATCCCCTCCCAAGATGAAGAAAGCGCCTTCGAAGAGGACATTGACACAGACGAAGAACTGCCGGACTATGATGCAGTAACCGAAGAAGTTACAGAAATGCTGAACCAAGCAGATGAATTGGCAGCATTGGACGTGCCGGAGCCGGTAATTGTTCCGGATCATGTTGATCTGCCTGAACCGGAACCCATTCCCACAGACGAAGAAACAACAGAGTCTTCTTCTGTGGAAGAAACAAAAGCAACCATCGAGGAAGATCCGGAAAACCTGCCAGCAGAGGAAATTGACGAAGAAGAATCCTCTGATGTGCCAATTAAAAAGACCCATTGGGTCCGGAACATCATTTTGATCCTAGCAATTCTTGGTCTTCTGATTGGCGGATTCTTCTACTATAAACTTTATTACTTACTACCCATCGATTTTATCGCGGTGGACGGCAACATGGATACGTTAACAGTGTTTGTTACCACTGATATTGACGAGTCCTTATTGAAAGTGGTCTGTTCTGACATCTACGGCAACAAGATCAACGCATCGGTCATAGATGGCAAAGCAGAATTCAGTGGACTCGTTCCTAACACCGCATACAGCATAAAAGTAGTAGCAAATGGCTTTCATCGGCTAACTGGCAACGCAAAGACTGCCTATTCCACACCGGTGCAAACCAACGTGGTGCAATTTGATGCAGTAACCGGAACCACCGGTGACAGCGCAATCCTCAGCTTCACAGTAGAAGGACCCACCTGCGATAAATGGACGGTACTGTACTCTGCTGCCGGCGAAGAAGAACGCACCGCTACTTTTGCATCCCACATGGTAACACTTACTGATCTGAGCGTGGGCAAAATGTATACATTCCGCCTGGTGCCCGAAGACGAGCTTTATGTTACAGGCCGTAAAGAGATCAATTTCA
>JBGVON010000055.1:0-14817 GCA_045126495.1 Faecousia sp. | reverse complement strand
TGGCAGGCAGACTGCTGTGGAGCACCGCCACGGCATCACCAAAATACGCCGCCATCAACCCCAAAAGCTGGGGTGTCAAAGCGATCTCCGGCACTAAGAGCATAGCCTGTCTGCCGTTTTCTATACACTTGCGAATCAAATGTATATACACAGAGGTCTTACCGGAACCGGTCACGCCGTAAAGCAGCGCTGTACCGGGGGTATCCGATTCCATTTGGGCAGACAGACCGGAAAATGCAGCCTGCTGCTCGTCATTTAAGACCAACGGCCCGTCCAGCTGCGCCGGGCGAATCTGACGGCAGCGAAAGACTTCTTCCTCCGTCAGCGTCACATATCCCAGTTCTGCCAAACGACGCACCGTAGCGGGTTTGGCGCCGGTAAAATAGCAGATCTCCTTCACAGGGGCAGAACCGATACCGCATAAAAGCTGCAATACATTCCGCTGCATAGCGGCAGATCGCAAGCGGGTATCTGCATAGGCCTGGGCTTCCTCCGCCGAAACGGCAAGGGCAGCGATCTGCTGCTGCTTATCACCGGTTCGCCGCAAAAAGTCCCGCTGGGCGGTGATCCACTTTTTGCCCAAAAGATAGGATACTGCCCGCTCAAAACGCGCTTCATCTACAATCAGTTCCCGCAGAGCCGCACCGTCGGCACTGCCGCCGTTATCAGACAGATGCGCCAGAATAACCTTGGCATCCGCCTGCCGAAAGGCCTTTTCCTGCCAACTGCGGTCCTCCGTCAGGGCATAGGTATCCTTACTTTGAAACCACAGGCCCGCCGGGAGCATGGCGCGAATGGCATCGTAGAAGGTGCAAAAGTACCGTTCCCGCATAAATGCGGCAAGACGGAGCATGGTATCGGACAGAACCGGTCCATCGTCCAAACTACGGATAATGGGCTTCAATCCGTCGGGTTTTCCATCTTCTACCGACAAGACCACGCCCTCGGTATGGCGATTGCTGCGGCCAAAGGGAACCATTACCCGGACACCGGGTGTGATCCCCTGATCCTCCAAAAAGGTGTAGGAGTAGGGTTTATCAATGGCAAAGGTTGCCGCAGAAACGGCAATTTTCGCGATCATAAAACCCCTCCTTCCCACTTCTTTGGATGCTTAGCGCATATACTCTTCTTTCAAGGTGGCAGTCAGTGCGCCCTCGGCAACTTCTTCAATTGCCATGGTGACAGGCTTCTTGGGCAGTTCTTCCTGGGCCTGCTCGGCATCGGAAGCGATCTTTCTTGCCCGCTGGGCAACCACGTTCACCAGCAAATAACGGCTGTCAACATTCTTCAACAAATCTGTAACAGGGGGGTACAACATACTTCATTCCTCCAAAATTCAATCCGCCTCATGGGCGATAATATCCAAAATTTCCTTGGCGCAAACGTCCACCCGGTCATTGACCACCACATGGTCATAGGCTTTACTCTGCTCCATCTCCCAGGCAACTCTTGCCTGCCGCACGCGGATCTGCTCCTCCGAGGTATCACCCCGACTGCGCAGACGGTGTTCCAGTTCCTCCAAAGAAGGCGGCGCAATAAAGATCAGCACTGCATCCGGCTTTTCCCGCCGCACATTAAATGCGCCATTAGGCTCAATATCCAAGATCACACTACCGGATTGCAGTTTTTCTTCCAGTTGGGACTTGGGCGTGCCATAGTAATTATCCATGTGGGCATCATATTCCAGAAATTCCCGCTTTTCGATCATATCCAGAAACTTGTCCCGGGTGACAAAGTAATAATCCTTACCGTCCACTTCCCCAGCCCGGGGGCTGCGCGTAGTGGCAGAAACGGAAAAACTAAGATCAGACCGGTTTGCCATGACCTGTGCCAAAACCGTACTTTTTCCCACACCGGACGCGCCGGAGATCACAAACAATTTTCCCTTAGCCATGGCTTCCTTCCTCCTGCTTGTCCTCCCAACGGGCAGCCAGCACATCCGTAGTCAGCGCTGACAGGATCACATGATCCGTATCCATCAAAAGTACTGACTTGGTCTTTCTGCCGTAGGATGCGTCAATGAGCATACCCCGATCCCGAGCCTCCTGCACCACACGCTTGATAGGCGCAGAGTCTGGCTCCACGATCGCCAATACACGCCGGGCAGCAACCATGCTGCCAAATCCGATTCCAATCAGTTTCATGGCGTCCTCACTCAATGTTCTGTGTCTGTTCCCGGATCTTTTCCAGTTCCGCCTTGATATCCACAACGATCCGCGCCAGATTTACGTCTGTACATTTAGAACCAATCGTATTGGCCTCCCGGTTCATCTCCTGCAACAGAAAGTCCAGCTTGCGACCCACTGCGCCGCCGGCAGAGAGCATATCGTTCATCTGCTGCAAGTGACTGCGCAGACGAACCGTCTCCTCATCCACAGCCACTTTATCCGCAAAGATTGCCGCTTCCGTAAGGATACGGGCTTCATCAATAGAAGTATTGGACAGAACCTCTTTCAGCTTGTTTTCCAAGCGGGTGCGGTAGTCGATCACCGTCTGGGAATTGCCCTGCTCCACCCGGGATACCAATTCCAAAATGGTATTGCCCCGGCTGCGCAGATCCCGATCCAACGCTTCGCCCTCGGTTTTGCGCATGGCGTCATACTCACAAAGGGCTTTTTGCAGTACCTGCATCATGTCAGCTAAAAGCTGCTCCTCATCCACCTGGGGTTTTTCTAAGGTGAACACCTCCGGCATGCGAGACAGCGCCGCTGCGCTGACATCATCGGCAACGCCGTACTCTGTGACCATCTGACGCATAGCAGTCAAGTAGCTTTCCAAAACCGCTTTGTTCAGGGTTACCTGCACCTCATCGCCGCCTTCGCTGCGAAGGGAGATAAACACATCCACCTTGCCCCGGGAAATGGCGTTTTTCACTGCCTGCTTCACCGCTTCCTCACCAAAGGAAAGGATTCTGGGAAGCCGCACAGAGCAGTCCAGGTATCGGTTATTGACCGACCGGAGTTCCACTGTAAACTCACGTCCATTCACAGTCTCCACAGCGCGGCCGTAACCGGTCATACTTTTAATCAAACTGTTTCCCTCTTTTCCTATCCCCGGCGGTGCGCCGCCGGGTGTTATCTTATGGAATCACTTAATTCTCACGCAGTTTTACCGACACCTGATATGTGCCCACAGCGCCCACGCCGGAGAATTTATCGGAGACCACCACATTGGCAGTCATGTTGGCAGTACCCACCTGAGCCTCAGAAAGGTCTACCTCTACCGCAAGATCCTTGTTCTGCAAAGACTTTATCACATTGGCAGGACCACGGACTGTTACCGTCAATGCTTTGGTAATGATCTCCTCCCGGAGACCTTCCGGCACATTTACGGCAGAAATAGAAGTGATATTGAAGCTCTTTGTGGTCAGTCCCGAGAACTTAATATCCACAGTCACTTCTTCCACACCGGTCAGATTGGTGACACCCTCCGGCAGAATCTCATCCAACCGGTAGGTTAAAAGCTGATCTTCCAGCACCTCTGCCAGATGAATGGAATCAATAGTCACCGAATCCAAATTGGCAAGGAGGGTATCGCTGCCGCAGACCTGAATCTTTACAGGATCGACTTTCACCGTTGCGGTCTTTTCCGTTGCGCCACCGCCGTACACCAGATCCAGTTTTAGATCAATTTCCTTCACGCGTTGAACGGTGAGCATCATATTGATCTTTTCCGCATTCACCGTGACCTTCTCCGCATTTACGGGTGTACCATTCTTATCGCACAGAGCATATTGATACTCCCCTACCAGCGTATTGGTCTGCCGGTCTAAATCGATCTTGATAACCGCCTGTTCGATCTGGGTCATCACCGATTCCGGACCGGAAACGTCCAAAACAGCATAGTCCAGCTGGGCATTTTTAAGATCCGCAATATAGCCGTCCGGTACTTTGGTGTCGCCGTAATCCAACACAACAGGGACATTCTTTCGGATCTTATTTTCCACTTTCAGAGTAATCAGATCCGTACTGCTGCTTTGAACAGAAACCTCATTTTCCGGAATATTGCCCGGATAAGCGATACTGTACGTCAGATTATGGGTACCAGGCTTTTCAATATTAGCAACATTGATAATCACATTGATATTGGACTCATTGAGATCATTCAAAATGGTGCGGTCACTTTTCAGCGCCAAAGTGACCTTCGGTTCGTCGCTGACCACCATCAATCCCCGTTCCGACAGAATATTCTTATTCTGCATGACCACGGGAATATCATAATAAACCTTCTCCGATTCAGGATTGACCACAGTGATCACATAAAACCACAGGCCAAAAGCTACCGCAGCGGACATCAGGATGGCCAACATTTTACTTTTCATTTTGGTTTCCTCCCTTGTCCTTCCTTTGCAGCTTCTGATAGAGCTTTAACACCAGATTCTCCTGCTGGGGCTCTTCTTCCGGGCACAGTTCATTGCGAAGAAGGCGTTCCAAAGTCTGGGGCGCCAGGTGGCGTTTCAGCACGCCGCCCACCGCCACGGAAATGGCGCCGGTCTCCTCAGAAACAACAACCACCACCGCATCGGATACCTCACTCATACCCACAGCAGCTCTGTGACGGGTGCCCAGATCCAAACTCAGGCGATTGCTCTCCGACAGAGGAAGGACACAGCCCGCAGCCGTTACCAAACCGTCCCGCACGATCATAGCGCCATCGTGAAGAGCAGCCTTGGGAAAGAACACGTTCCGGACCAACTGCTCAGAAACACGGCCCTCGATCATAGTACCGGTCTTAAAATACTCATCAAGGCGGTTATCCCGGGCAAATACGATGAGAGCACCCACGCGTTCCCGGCTCATGATGTCACAGGCACGGACAATCTGCGTGATGACCGTGACCATTTCCTCTTGGGGTTTTGCCGTGCCCAAAAGCTGACGCAGCTTCACATTGCTCAAATGGTCGATCATACGGCGCAGCTCCGGCTGGAACAGCACCACCAGCGCCAGAAGACCGATCGACAGCACCTGAGAAAGCAGATAGCTCAACGTATGCAGCTTCAATGCATCGGTCAGCCATGCCACAACAATGATAAAGCCTACCACCCAGGCAATCCGGACCGTGCCTGTGGAGCGAAACAGGGGCAAAAGCTTATAAAACAAGAATGCCACCAGAATGATATCCAGATAATCAGACCAACGCATTCCTTGAATTTGCATCCAAATTGATTCCAACGTTCCCATAAATGCCCCTCTTTCTCCGTATTTCTCTATTTCCCGCAGCCACGGCAATCGTGCCTATGGCATAACTAGCCTATTATCTATCCTATTATAGCGGATTGAACCGCCGATAGCAATAGTTATTGAGAATTTTTTTGTGAACGGGCAATCATTTTTTCTGCTTGCAGTAAAAAATTTCCGGTCTGGCAGGGGGCGGCATCGTGTCCGAAGCTGACCCGCACCGTACCGGTATCCAATGTGCCGGCGCTTTCATGGGCAAGTGGCGCGCAATGCAGTCCGGCGCGAACCGCGATGCCCTTTTCCCCAAGAAACTGCGCTGCCTCCTCGCAGTCCATATCAGGTACAAACGACACCGTACCGCCCTGATGCTCTCCCAAGAAAGTACGAAAACCCATTTTCTCCAAAGCCTCGCCGCATTGCTGCGCCTGCTGTTGCTGGCGGCGGAAAATCCCATCAATCCCCGTCTGCAAAATATACCCGATACCGGCAGACAGTCCTGCAATCCCCGGCACATTCAGTGTTCCTGCCTCTGCCATGTCCGGCAGAAAATCCGGCATATCCTGCTCCGCAGACAAGCTGCCGGTACCTCCCTGAATCAAGGAAACCGGTTCCCTGCCGCACAAAAGCAATCCCGTTCCCTGGGGGCCCAACAAGCCCTTATGCCCGGGCATGGCAATAAAATCCGCGCCCAGCTCGATCAGATTCACCGGCAGCATACCCGCCGACTGGGCAGCATCTATGACAAAGGGTACACCATAATGTTTGCAAAGCGCTGCCATTTGCTCTACCGGCAAAATATAACCAAACACATTGGAAACATGGGTAAATATCGCTGCGTCCGCACCGCTGTGCAGGGCCTGTTCAAACTCCCTAAGGGTATCCTCCCAATCGAACAGTTTTCTGCCTGCCACCTTAACCTTTGCTTTTCTTGCATGGAGCGGGCGGGTCACCGCATTATGCTCGAAACCGGAAATTACCACCCGACTGCCGGGTTTCACAAGGGTTGCAATGGCGATATTCAAGCCATGGGTACAGTTGGCGGTAAAAACCACTTGCTCCGGTGCGCAACCAAACAGTTCCCCTGCACGCTCCCGGCAACGAAGTACGGTTTTTGCCGCAGACATAGCGGCGGTATAACCGCCGCGTCCGGGATTGGCGCAGTTCTCCAATGCGCACCGCATGGCCCGCATCACCGACTCAGGTTTGTGAAAGGATGTTGCGCCGTTATCCAAATACGTCATAACCGCAGTTCCTCCGGCGCACCACTGTCAGAAAGGGCATAGGTCTTCTTAAAGCTGATACCCGCCTGCCGCAGCAGCATCGCCGCTGCCATCACATCCTGCCGGTCCAGCCGCACGCTGTATCCGCAGCCTTTTTCCTCCATCCATTTGGGCGTTCTTTGTACAACGCATTCCACTCCCGCCCGGTGCAAGACCTCCTCTGCCCGCTGAGCAGGTGTCACAGAGCGGAAGGTTATAATACATTTTCTCATAACAAACCCTCCCGAACCAATTTATGTTCAGGAGGGCTGTTTTGTGTTGTTTTATAAAGGAAATTACAGATCTTCCAGCAGGCAGACCGCATGGCAGGCCATGCCGCTACCGTCACCGGTAAAACCAAGGTGTTCCTCGGTGGTAGCTTTGACATTGACCCGGGAAGCATCCACACCGAGAACTTCGGCAATATTTTCCTGCATTTGGGGAATGTAATCCTTCAACTTAGGCCTTTGGGCGATCATCGTTACATCCACATTTCCGGTCCGGTAACCTGCTGCGCGGATTATTTCTGCTACGCACGCCAGCAGTTTCAAAGAATCAGCGCCCTTATAGGCAGGGTCTGTATCAGGAAAATGTCTGCCGATATCCCCCAGTCCCGCTGCACCCAACAGAGCATCAGACACCGCATGCAGCAGAACATCTGCATCGGAATGACCCAAGAGTCCCTTTTCATAGGGAATCTTCACCCCACCAAGGATCAGCGCCCGATCTTCTACCAGTCGGTGAACATCGTATCCGTGTCCAATTCTCATTGCATTTCCTCCAATAGCGCACCTGCGATTTTCAAATCCATAGGAGTGGTGACCTTGATATTTCGCTCATCCCCCTCCACGATCCGCACGGACATTCCCAACCGTTCCACCGCGGAACAATCGTCAGTGATGGGAGCGCTATCCTTTTTGGCTTTTTCCAATGCGCCTTTCAAAAGGTCAATATCAAACACCTGGGGAGTTTGAATTGCCTGCAAACGGCTTCTTTCCGGGGTCTCTTTCACCAGACCGCCATCAACCAGCTTTACCGTATCCTTCACAGGAACACCGGGGGCGGCAGCGCCGTAACAATGGGCAGTGCGGACAGTCCTGTCGATTACCGACGCCGTCACAAGGGGTCTTGCTCCATCGTGGATTGCAGCCAGACGGACCTTGGGCGAGAGCATTTCCAGTCCGTTGCGGACAGATTCCGGGCGATCTGCGCCTCCTGCCACCACCGCTGTCACCTTAGAAAATTGGCTGCACAGTTCCATGACGTTTCCAATCAAATCCTCACGGGTGACAATGACGATCTCACGGATGGCATCACATTCCTCAAACGCACGAACAGTGCGTCTGAGAATAGGCTCACCGCCAAGTTCTGCCATTACCTTATCGATCCCCTTCATACGGGAGGCAGAGCCTGCCGCCACGATCACCGCGCCGCAATACCCCAACGGCAAAATCTTACGGACGGTATTTGTCAGCTTGGATATATCCATTTTACAGCTCCTTAATCAGCTTCTTAAAGTAATCGCCCCGCACCATAAAGTTCTTGAACTGGTCAAAGGCCGCCGAGGCAGGGCTCATCAGCACCACATCCCCCGCCTCTGCATCGGCAGCTGCCCGGTTTACGGCGGTGGTGAAATCTCCGCAGTCTACGATCTCCGGATTGCCGGGGGTAAATTCCGGCGATTGCTCCACAGCAGCGCGAATCTGATGGGCCGTGGCGCCATTTACATATAGTTTCTTCACCTGTCTGCAAATCACAGGGCCCAAAGCATCATAAGGGATATGCTTATCATAACCACCGGCAATGAGCAACACTTTCTGGGAGAAGCTATTGAGTCCCGCAATGGTGCGGCTGGGAGAAGATGCGATAGAATCGTTATAAAATTTCACACCGTCTTTCACCCGCACCAATTCGATGCGGTGCTCTACGCCGCCAAACTCCTTTGCCACTTTGCGGATGGTGGTATCCTCCACAAGTCCCTCCACCGCCAGAATCGCAGCCATGTAATTTTCTATGTTATGCACGCCGGGAATGGCGATCTCTCGGGTATCCAGCACCGGCGTACCGTCCCGGCAGATCACAGTGCCGTCCAGATATACACCCTCCCCAAGCTTTTCCTGTCGGGAGAAAAAACGGGTGGTACCGTTGCCGCAGAAGCCGGAAGTGATTGCATTGTCCCGGTTCAGCACCAGCACATCATCCGCCCGCTGGAAGCGGAACAGATTTTTCTTTGCTTCCACGTACTCTTCCATATCCTTATGCACATCCAGATGGTTGGGCGCTAAATTGGTCACCACCGCCACATGGGGACTTTGATCCATGTCCATCAATTGAAAAGAGCTCAATTCCACCACCGCAAAGTCCGTGAACTGTATTTTGTCCAGCTCCGGCAGTAAGGGCTTGCCGATATTACCACCCAGCCATACGGTCTTACCGGCAGCTTTCAACATTTGGGCGATGAGGGTTGTGGTCGTGGTCTTACCGTCCGAACCGGTGACTGCCAAAATGGTGCAGGGGCACAGGCGAAAAAACAGCTCCATTTCACTGGTGATCCTAGCGCCTGTCCGGCGAAGTCCTTCCAGCGCAGGATTTGCCGGGTGCATACCGGGGGTGCGGAATACCAGATCCGCAGAAAGGTCTGCAAGATAGCCTTCCCCTGTCTGCAAGCGACAACCAAGGGCTTCCAATTCCAGAATCTCCTGATCCAATTGCTCCCGGGGTGTCCGGTCGCATCCGATCACCGTACAGCCATATTGCAAAAGCAGCCTTACCAGCGGACGGTTACTGACACCCAGTCCCAGCACCGCAATGCGCTGACCTTGCAAGGATGTAAAATAGGATTCCAGTATACCTGCCATAATGATCCCCCTTTTCCCATCGTTTCTTGTATATAGTATAGCTGTTCTTCCGTAAATTTGCAAGATATTTGACAATCCGCTTACTTTGGGTTACAATATTTCCGCGACCGGGTCGGACAGCCGCGGCTGCAACCCGAAAGGGTGCAGGTGAGGAAAGTCCGGGCTCCACAGGGCAAGGATAACGGGTAACGCCCGCCGGGGGTGACCCCAGGACAAGTGCAACAGAGATATACCGCTCATCTCCCGCAATAGGGAGAGGAGATTCCGCACACAGTGTGAGCTTTGCCGCTTGCGGTAAAGTGAGCGTTTGTGTGCGAGAATCGACGAGCAAGGGTGAAAAGGTGGGGTAAGAGCCCACCCGGCCCATGGAGACATGGGTTTAACGATGTAAACTCTATCCGGAGCAACGCCGTGGAGGAACATACGGTTTGCCCGACCGTTCCAAGGAGGCGGCTTGATTCCGTGAGCAATTGCGGAACTAGATAGATGGCTGTCAAGACAGAACCCGGCTTACAGACCCGGTCGCAAACGAAACATGCGGCACTTCCCAAGGAAGTGCCGCATGTTTTTATTCCGTTGTCTCCTCCGGAAGCTTTACAAGTCCCGCCACATCGGAAACCGGCAAGGCAAAGGCGATTCCCTGGGCCTTTTGGCCCATGCCCATCCGGCTGTACATGGCATTGAGCACATTGTCCCGAATGGCCTTATCCACCACCATCATAAGAATCTCCTTCTCAGCATGCATGGTAATCCCAAAAAAGGTTGCTTCCTCCTCCCGGGCAACACCCCGGGCATTGATGATCGTACCACCCCGGACACCCTGCTCCCGGGCAACATCCATTGCCTCCTCCGCAAAACCGGAATTGACAATAACAAATATCACTTCATGATTTTCTGTTTTCATGCAAGTTCCTCCTTTTACCGGTTATTGCTCAAAAACCGATATATATTCACGCCGACCACGCTGGAAAGTGGCACCGCAAAAGAAATGCCCTTTCCGTTGCGAATAGTAGAAAATTTTTCCTCCAAGCACTTCATCACCGGATCTACCATATCCTCACGGACCACACTGAGGATCACCGCTTTCTGGATATTCAGGCCAAGCATATCTACAAGCTCTGATGCGGCAGTTCCCTTACCGCCGGTGACCAGTTGGCAATTTATCTCAAACTGGCTGAGCGCATCCAAGTAAAATTCTGCCTTAGGGCGGTCTACCACAGTAAATAACAGTTTCAGCTTTTTGATAGCCGATTCATTGACAGTATTTGCCATACGGTAACCTCCCTACATAAAGTTGATGATCTGCTGATCGTCTGCATCCAGAATCCGCTTCATGGCGCGCTTCTCCTGAATATGGTTATGGACCACAGCCCGGAAGCCCAGAAGCTGAATGGTGATCAGCGGCGCCATGGCGACCAGCGCCACCACACCAAAGGCATCCCGCAGCACCGCGCTCTCCCCTTGTATACCCATACACACACCAATGGCAAAAGGCAGAATAAAACCGGAGGTCATAGGACCGCTTGCCACTCCGCCGGAGTCAAAAGCAATGGCGGTATACACAGGCGGCACAAACAACGACAGACCAAGGGAAATGAAGTAGCCGGGAACGATGTAGTACGCCAAGGAGAAATCAAACACGATCCGCACCATAGAAAGAGCGATAGCGCCGCCTACGCCGATACACAGACCGACGAGCATAGATCTTTTGGTAATATAACCGCCGGTGACCTCTTCTACCTGGCTGTTGAGCACGTGGATCGCAGGCTCAGCAAGAACCACCAACACGCCCATCACAAGACCCAAGCCAATGACAATGTAGGGATGGGTATCTGCAAGAGCAACGCCCAGCTTATAACCGATGGGCATAAAGCCCACATTCACGCCGGTAAGAAAAGTCACCAGTCCCACATAGGTCAACACCACGCCCGTGCCGATACGGACTAATTGACGTTTAGGCAATTTTAAAAACAAGAACTGACAAACAAGGAAAAACGCAACGATCATTCCCAATGCCAGACCCACTTCCTTGCAGGTATGGACTGCGGTATGTAAAAAAGAATTGGCAATATCATTGCTCACGCCAAAGTCCGGCACCGCATAGGAAAGCTCAGAGGTGGAAAATACGCCCAACAGCAGCACCGCCAAAATCGGGCCTACTGAGCAAAGGGCTACCATACCAAAACTGTTCTCCTGGGAACGGCGATCACCCAGAACACTGGAAATACCCACACAAAGTGCCATAATAAAGGGAACTGTGATCGGTCCGGTGGTGACACCGCCGGAATCGAATGCCATAGGCATCAGCGCAAGATTGTGATTAACTGCCAGCAGCAATGCCAAAGCGAACAGAAGCATATAGAACAGCATCAGGATCATAGCAAGACGGCGCTTAAACACAATCCGAAGAATCGCCACCATCAAAAACAAGCCAACGCCCACACCCACAGTAACGATCAGCATGGTGCCGTTCAGCACAGAACTTACCTGCTTGGCAAGAACCTGCAAATCCGGCTCTGCAATGGTGATCAGCAATCCCATCACAAAACACACGATCAAAAGCAGTTTTAAATTTCGCTGCCGGGAAAGACCTGCGCCCACATGCGTACCCATAGGGGTCATAGCAAGGTCTGCGCCCATATTAAAAAGACCGATTCCCAATATCAGCAGCACGGCACCAATTGTAAAGGTAATCAGCTCCGCAGAGGAAAAACCAAACCAGGGAAGCAAGGAGATCAAATATACAATCAGTGTGATAGGCAAAGCTGAAATCAGCGCCTCCATTATTTTTAAACGGAGTTCTCTCAAAGATATCACACTCCTTATAAACAACATTATTAGGAGTATATCATAAAATTCCTGTTGCGTCCAGCAAAAAATCCCCCGGTCCAAAGACCGGGGGATCAAATACTTATTCAGTGATCAAGAATTACTCGTAGATCTCGGTAACAACGCCGGAACCAACGGTACGGCCGCCTTCACGGATAGCGAAACGCAGGCCCTTCTCGATAGCGATGGGGGTGATCAGCTCAACGTTCATAACAACGTTATCGCCAGGCATGCACATCTCAACGCCCTCGGGCAGGTTGATGATGCCGGTAACGTCGGTGGTACGGAAGTAGAACTGAGGACGGTAGTTGTTGAAGAAAGGAGTATGACGGCCGCCTTCTTCCTTGGACAGGACGTAAACCTGGCCAGCGAACTTGGTCAGAGGCTTGATGGAGCCGGGCTTGCACAGAACCTGGCCTCTCTCGATCTCCTTCTTGTCAACGCCACGCAGCAGAGCGCCGATGTTGTCGCCAGCTTCAGCGTAGTCCAGCAGCTTGTGGAACATCTCGATGTCGGTAACGACAGTTTCCTTCTTCTCGTCACGCAGGCCAACGATCTCAACCTTGTCGTTCTTGTTGATAACGCCACGCTCAACACGACCGGTAGCAACAGTACCACGGCCGGAGATGGTGAAGACGTCCTCAACGGGCATCAGGAAGGGCTGGTCAGCCTTACGGTCGGGAGTGGGGATATAGGAGTCAACAGCGTCCATCAGCTCCTTGATGCAAGCATACTCGGGAGCGTTCTTGTCGTTGGACTCGGAAATCAGAGCGTTCAGAGCGGAACCCTTAACAATGGGGGTGTCGTCGCCGGGGAACTCGTAGAAGGACAGAGTCTCGCGGATCTCCATCTCAACCAGCTCCAGCAGCTCTTCGTCGTCAACCAGGTCAGCCTTGTTCATGAAGACAACGATGGAGGGCACGCCAACCTGACGGGCCAGCAGCAGGTGCTCCTTGGTCTGAGCCATGGGGCCATCGGTGGAAGCGATAACCAGGATAGCGCCGTCCATCTGAGCAGCACCGGTGATCATGTTCTTGATATAGTCGGCGTGGCCGGGGCAGTCAACGTGAGCATAGTGACGAGCGTCAGTCTGATACTCAACGTGAGCGGTGTTGATCGTGATACCACGAGCCTTCTCCTCGGGAGCCTTATCGATGGAAGCGTAGTCCTCGAAGTCGGCGTAGCCCTGCAGGGACAGGTACTTGGTGATAGCAGCGGTCAGAGTGGTCTTGCCGTGGTCAACGTGGCCGATAGTACCAATGTTGACGTGGGGCTTGCTTCTTTCAAATTTCTGCTTTGCCATTTGAAAAATCCTCCTGTTTGTGGTTGTTATAATATAAATTTTAATAAAGCACGTATAAAACGCGGTTCTGCACACATTGTACTACATTATGCGCAGAAACACAAGAGAAATTTTTGAAATTTCCCTGAAATTAAGCCTTGCCGCGAGCCTTGATTAGCTCTTCGGTCTTGGACTTGGGCAGCTCGGTGTTGTGGCTGGGCTCCATAGCGTAGTTACCACGGCCCTGGGTCTTGGAACGCAGGTCGGTAGCATAGCCGAACATTTCAGCCAGAGGCACATTGGCATCGATCTGGACAGCACCGGTACGGGTGATCTGACCCAGAATGTTACCACGGCGAGCAGTGATGTCACCAATAACGGTACCCATATACTCATCAGGCACAGTGACGGAAACCTTCATAATGGGCTCCAGGATAGCGGGGTTGGCCTTCCGGCAGGCTTCCTTGAATGCCATAGAACCGGCAATCTTAAATGCCATTTCGGAGGAGTCGACCTCGTGGTAAGAGCCGTCGAACAGGGTGACCTTTACGTCAACAACGGGGTAGCCAGCCAGAACACCGGCCTCCATTGCGCCCTGAATACCGGCATCGACAGCGGGGATATATTCCTTGGGAATAGCGCCGCCGACAACAGCATTGACAAACTCATAACCCTTACCGGGCTCATTGGGCTCAACACGGATCTTAACGTGACCGTACTGACCCTTACCACCGGACTGACGAGCATACTTGGTATCCTGCTCGACTTCCTTGCGGATGGTCTCCTTGTAGGAAACCTGGGGTGCGCCGACGTTGGCCTCCACCTTGAACTCACGCAGCAGACGGTCAACAATGATTTCCAGGTGCAGCTCGCCCATGCCGGCGATGATGGTCTGACCGGTTTCGTTGTTGGTGTAGGTGCGGAAGGTGGGGTCTTCTTCAGCCAGCTTGGCCAGGGCGATGCCCATCTTTTCCTGACCCGCCTTGGTCTTGGGCTCGATAGCAACTTCGATAACGGGCTCAGGGAAGACCATGGACTCCAGGATGATGGGGTGATCCTCATCGCAGAAGGTGTCGCCGGTGGTGGTGTTCTTCACACCGACAGCGGCGGCGATATCACCGGCGTAGACAATATCAATGTCCTCACGGTGATTGGAGTGCATCTGCAGGATGCGGCCCAGACGCTCACGGGTGCCCTTGGTGCAGTTCAGGACGGTAGTGCCCTTCTCCAGAGTACCGGAGTACACACGGAAGTAGCACAGCTTACCAACATAGGGGTCGGTAGCGATCTTGAATGCCAGAGCGGAGAAAGGAGCCTCATCGGAAGCTTCGCGGAAATCCTCTTCCTCGGTGTCGGGATTGACACCCTTGATGCCCTTCTTATCCAGGGGGCTGGGCATATAGTCAACAACT
>JBGVON010000054.1:0-3034 GCA_045126495.1 Faecousia sp. | reverse complement strand
GAAATGGCTCCCTATGACGCTCTGCTGAATGAGTACGAAGAGGGTATGAACACAAAGGTTCTCGACGCCTTTTTCGAGGAACTTCGTTCGACAATCGTTCCCTTGCTGGAAAAAATTTCCGCCGTGCAGCAGATAGATGATCGTTTTCTTTACAAGCGCTATCCAATTGAGATCCAACGGCTGTTTTCTGATTATCTCATGGATGAACTTGCTATTGACCGTAACTATTGTGGTATTGCTGAAACAGAACATCCGTTCACAACAAACTTCAATAATAAGGATGTTCGCATTACCACACATTACCGTGAAGACAATCTTGCATCTTCCATGTATTCTGTGATCCATGAAGGTGGCCATGCGATTTATGAACTGGGCTGTGATGATTGTTATAACCACACTTTGCTTTCTAGCGGTGTATCCATGGGCATCCATGAGAGTCAAAGCCGATTTTTTGAAAACATAATCGGTCGTTCCCAATCATTTATTTTCAGAATATTCCCTAAACTGAAGGAGCTGTTTCCTGAACAACTGGAAAGGGTGACAGCAGAACAGTTCTTCCGTGCTGTAAATAAGGCCCAGCCGTCTTTAATCAGAACTGAAGCTGATGATCTGACCTATTGCCTGCACATTATGGTCAGATACGAAATTGAAAAGAGGATGATCGACGGGAGTATCTCTGTGGAAATGATCCCTGAGGTGTGGAACTCCCTATATAAAGAATATTTAGGGATCGATGTTCCCAACGACAGCCTGGGCTGCCTTCAGGATTCCCACTGGTCGGGCGGTATGATCGGTTATTTCCCTTCGTACGCTTTAGGCAGCGCCTACGGCGCACAAATGCTTGCTGTAATGTCCCGGGATATCGGTGACGTTTTTCGCCTTGTAGAGGAAGGCAAGCTGTTTGTTGTGAAAGAGTGGCTTCAATCCCACATTCACCGCCACGCATCATTTGTGAAGCCGAACGAATTATTCGAAGACGCTTGTGGCAGCTTTGATGCCAGGTATTATGCTCAGTATTTGACTGAGAAGTACACAAAATTGTATGGCCTTGAAAGGTAAAGCAAAATGAATTATTTAACCATTACACCTAAGGACATCGACCGGATCCTCCCGGAAAGATCGCCGGATACGCATAAAGGGGATTACGGTAAAATCCTGATGCTGTGCGGCAGTAAAGGTTATACCGGAGCTGCTGCGCTGGCAGCGATGGGTGCTTTGCGGATTGGTGCAGGTTTGGTATATCTTGGTGTTCCTGAGTGCATATACAACATTGAAGCCGTAAAACTGACGGAGCCTGTCATATACGCATTGCCCGATGAAGACGGCAAACTGTCTTGCCGCGCTATCAAAGAAGTTTTGAAACTAACTGATGGAAAAGATGCCATTTTAATCGGCCCCGGAATTGGTCAGTCAACGGGAACACGTGAGATCACCGCAGCAGTTCTGGAACATGCCTCTTGTCCTGTTGTTCTGGATGCGGATGGCATAAACGTTATGAAAGCGCATAAGAATATTCTGCGTGGAAGGACGAGCCCAACCATACTGACACCGCATCTTGGGGAATTTCAACGTTTTGCCTTTTCCGTTGACGGAGACCCTGTTGGAGCCGCAGTTAAGCTGTCACTGGATCTAGGTGTGATCGTATTGCTTAAGGGTAACCGATCCGTGATTACCGACGGCAAGGATGTGTACATAAATCCGACAGGAAATCCCGGCATGGCAACTGGCGGCAGTGGGGATGTACTCGCCGGTGTAATTACCGGCTTGCTGGGGCAGGGGATTTCTCCGCTGGAAGCTGCTGCCTGCGGCGCATGGCTGCACGGTGCAGCAGGAGATCTTTGCGCTTCAGAAATCGGTACGTATGGCATGCTCCCAACTGATATGCTCAATGCCCTTCCGCGACTACTGAAATAGGGTGGTCCTGGATGAAACGTGTTATAATGTCGGTCCTGCTGTTGCTGTTTCTTTGTGGATGCAGCGGTGATTCTGAGATGCAGCGCGCTTTGGATTTTCGTACGGAAATGGAAAAAGCGAAGCTCTGCACTTTTGACGCTGTTGTTTCTGCAGATTATGGCGACGCGATCTATACTTTTCAGATGCAGTGCAGGAGCGAATGCGCTGATGAATTGATCTTTTCTGTCACTGATCCCACATCGATCTCCGGAATCAGCGGTAAGATCTCGGGTACAGAAGCCTTTCTGACATTTGACGATCACGTTTTATCATTCCCGCCCTTAGCGGATGGACAGGTAACCCCTGTAACCGCACCTTGGTTATTTTATCAGACGCTGCGTAGTGGATACATTGTTTCCTGCGAAAAAGACGGCGAAGATATCCGCTTGATTATTGATGACAGTTACCAGGAGAATCCGATTCGCCTTGACATTTGGATGGATGCGGAAAGCGTCCCGACACATTGCGATATCCTTTACTCAGGAAAGCGGATCCTGTCGCTGGATGTCAGGAATTTTTTATTTGCGTAACATACTGTCGGTTTTGGCATAGGATATTTTGCCTGGGAATCGGTATATTTTCTGTCTGTACGTGGGACAATATGAATAACCTCGTTACATATGGAGAATTCCGGTAGCGTAGGCAATGATTCTTCACGGAGCGTGAAACACATGGACAGTACAGTTAAGCGCGGTGATATATTCTATGCCGACCTGTCGCCGGTTGTCGGTAGTGAACAGGGTGGTACCAGACCCGTTTTGATTGTCCAAAACGATACTGGCAATCGTCATTCACCAACAGTAATAGCAGCAGCCATTACGAGCCAAACCGGGAAAGCCCGCCTTCCGACACACATCAATATTGCTGGCGGAAGTGTTGGGCTTAGTAAAGATTCGGTAATTTTGCTGGAGCAAATCCGTACGATCGATAAGCGTCGTTTGCGTGAGCATATGGGGCATCTTGACGAAAAACAGATGTCTATGGTGGATAATGCAATTGCGGTCAGTTTTGGCTTGACAGACAACCGTACAATATGAATTAAACACCCCCACGCCGCATAAAATGCGGTGTGGGGGTGTTA
>JBGVON010000053.1:0-21709 GCA_045126495.1 Faecousia sp. | reverse complement strand
GAATAAATTTGTTCTAGCAAATTTTACTCAAGAATTTTCGTTGGCTGTTTTTCGTTCTAAAACGCTTAAACAATTCCATTTTTATCAATTGTCCAAGGTGTTACTTGTTCGTCTTTGCGTTATTCAATTTACAAGGTACATCCGTCCACCGCACATCCAGCGGTGAAGCCTGTTCATTCTAGCACGCCACTTCCCTTTTGTCAACAACTATTTTTGATTTTTTTCAAAAAATTTCTACAAAGACATTTTTCACATTTTCCAGTCCCTAAGTTTGGGTAAATTCCCATGGGCATCCAGGTATTTTACGGTATACAACACCCTGCCGGATGCATCGCAAACACACACCTTTACTGACGGTTTTAATACATTTTGCAATTGCCCGATACATTCCTCTGCATTCGGAGAAACCAGCAGATATTCGGCAGTATCTAAATATACGATTGCAGGTGTCGTCCTTTTCAGATCATCCAGTGCTTCTGCAACACTCGCTCCTCTGCCCAGGTTTTCCGTATCTGTTTCCAGAACCACATTCCCATCCTCTATATATACACAGACCGCGCGGATGGGGAGTAATTTTGCCACATCTGCCCGCTCCAAGGGTGCTGTAAACAAGGATGCCAAGATCGCGACATATAAAATCCATCTCATTGTTGATTTCTCCTATCCTGGGGGTTGAGTTTTTTGCTGCGGAATTTAGTTTTCTCCAAACGGCGGCGAAAAAATCGACCGGTATAAGAAAGGTAATTGACGCCAAGACATTGCAGACCGGATAAGTGGATAACAAGGATCAACAGGCCTGCCGCCGTTCCATACAAACCGGCAAAAGCAGATAGTATTGCAATGCCGAACCGCCACACCCGCAGCGCATTTGCCAAATCCCGGTTGGGCAGCACAAATCCGCAAACGCCGGCAACAGATACCATAATCAGCGCCACCGGAGAGATCAATCCCGCCTCCACCGCCGCCGTGCCTACTACGATACCGCCAATTACAGATACCGACTGACCAATGGCCTGGGGTAGGTGTATGCCAGATTCCTGCAACAATTCAAAGGCGATCAGAAGACCCAGCACCTCTGCCGCTGTGGTAAAGGGTACTGACTGTTTACTTTCAATAATAGACAGCAAAAGGGGCAGTGGAATAATCGCCTGATGGAAGGTGGCAAGGGCAATATAGATTCCCGGCAGCAACAAGCCCGCAAGCAACGCCAGATATCGCAATACCCGCACGGCAGAAGCGCCGACATAATCCCTTCCCCGGTCCTCCGGACTTTCCATTAAATACATCAGGTCCGCTGGCGCCAGATAGCCTAAGGGCAACCCATCTACCAAAAGGCCCACTCTTCCGTCTAAGATCCCCTGACAGAACCGGTCGGACCGCTCGGTATACTGCATCAAAGGAAATGCCGTGGCGCGAGAACCGGTAACATACTCCTCCACCGCAGCCGGGCTTAGCAAGCCATCAATATCAATAGCAGAAAGACGTTCTTTCATACGCTCCACCAAGGAAGGATCTGTGATGCCTTCCAGCCACACCACACTGACATTGGTCAAAGACCGTCTGCCTACCTGGGTTTCGTAGATCCGCAGATCCGGTGAACGCAAATGCCGCCGGATATAGCTGGTATTGGAACGCACAGTTTCCACAAAGGCATCCTTAGCGCCCTTAACGGTATTCTCCACCTCCGGGGCGGAGGGGCCTCGCTTATCGGGGGTCTTGACTTCAAAGCCGATAGCCCCCACTCCGGGAAACAGCACTACGCAGAATCCATTCACCAGCAAGAATGCAACCCTGTCCAAATTCTGGCATGGCACTGCCACACAGTTATAGATCATACCGTCCATGGCGCGACTGTACAGATCCTCCATGGATTCTGCCCGCAGGTGCTGGGTAATAGGCTTAAAAATGTAATCAGAAGCATAGGCAGCAGCGATCAGTCCGTCGATGGCGTAAGCGTAGACTGTAAAGCTGCCGCAGCGAAGCTCTCTGCGGATAAAATCCGCCGCATCTCGAAAGATTTGACTGATGTTGGGATCGGTCAATTCCCCCATGTAAGTTTTTTCCTGCATAATCTCACCTCCCGGGTAGTTTGCCCCGAAAGGATACGGATTATAATTGCATTTTGCATCAGAAGGTGGTATAGTGATAATAATGTATGAATTTTGGAGGATCTGTTATGTCTTCTGTGATTGCTGCCGTTTCCACCGGCAATCAGATTTCCGCCATCGGTATATTGCGACTCACCGGTGAAGATTGCGCAAGAATCGCGGGGAAGGTCTTTACATTAAATAGTGGTGTTCCCCTTTGGGAAGCACCCAACCGCAAACTGGTACTTGGCACCCTGCGGGATACCCAAGGACGGATCATTGACCAATGCATGGCGGTTTACACCCGCGCCCCCCACACCTACACCGGCGAGGACACAGTGGAATTTCACTGTCATGGCTCTCCGGCCGTACTGTCAGCCGGACTGTCTGCCCTGTATGCCGCCGGCGCAGTCCCTGCCAAGCGGGGAGAATTTACCAAACGGGCATTTCTAAATGGGCAGCTGGATCTGACACAGGCAGAAGCGGTGATTGATCTGATTGAAGCTGAAACTGCCGATGCCGCTGCCAACGCCGCAGGGCAAGTAGGCGGTTTTTTGCAAAAGAAGCTTGCGCCGATTTACAGCGCTTTGACAGATCTGTGCAGCCATTTCCATGCGGTTCTGGACTATCCAGACGAAGATATTGAAGATTTTGGTCTGGACAGTTATGCCACCACTTTGAAAGACAGCGCAAAAGCGCTGGATGCGCTGCTGAAAACCTATGGGCAGGGGCGTATCCTGCGGCAGGGCGTTGCCGCTGCCATTGTAGGAAAACCAAATGTGGGCAAGTCAAGCCTTTTAAACGCATTGGCAGGTTATGAGCGGGTGATCGTCACAGAGATCGCCGGCACCACACGGGATACGGTGGAAGAATCCGTTATGCTGGGCGCTACCCGCCTGCGGCTCATTGACACCGCCGGTATCCGGCAGACCGAGGATCGCATTGAAGCCATGGGTGTGGAACGTTCCCGACAGGCAGCGAAAACCGCCGATCTGATACTGTTCGTGTGCGACGGATCCAAGCCCCTGACAGAAGAAGATCAGGCTGTGATTCATGGGTGCATGGATGCAAAAAACGCCATCGCACTGATCAACAAAGCCGATCTCGGCGCGGTGGTTACGCCGTCCGATCTGCCCTTTATGCAGGTGATCCGCATTTCCACCAAAATAGGCAAGGGTCTTGATCTGCTTGCAGACACGGTGGATATGATGTTTGCAAACGAAGCGCCCTGCGATGGATCCATTCTCACCAATCCACGGCAATATGATGCCATATCCCGCGCTTACAAAGCAATCCTTGCCGCCTTACAGGGGCTGAACGCCAAACAGACACCGGATGCGGTGCTGATTGATGTGGAGACTGCCATGGAAGCCATGGGCGAAGTCACCGGCAACACTGTCCGCGAGGACATTACCGCAAGAATTTTCGAGAGATTCTGCGTAGGAAAATAATACAGGAGATTGCCACGCCAATGATCGCATTGGTGCGCAACGACAATGATGATGATTTATTTAGATAACTCTGCTACCACCAAGCCCTGCAAAGAAGCGGTGGAAGCGATGGCTGACGCCATGACAGAACATTGGGGCAATCCCAGCGCCTTATACGGCTTCGGCATTGATACCGCCGCTAAATTGCGCGCTGCCCGGCAAAAGGTAGCTGCCGCCATGGGCGCCGAACCGGACCGGGTATTTTTTACATCCGGTGGCACAGAGGCGGATAACTGGGCAATTTTCAGCACCATTAAGCGATACGGCAGAAGGAACAAGCACATTATCACCACAGCCATAGAGCATCACGCCATCCTGCGGTGCATGAATGAATTGGAGCACCAAGGGTACGAAGTGACTTACCTGCAACCAGACAGTATGGGTAATATTTCTCTGGATAATTTAAAGGCTGCACTGCGGAAGGATACCGCACTGGTGTCCATTATGATGGTCAACAACGAAACCGGCGCGGTGATGCCTATTTCCCAGATGGCAAAGCTTACCCACAAGCTCTCCCCCGATGCTATTTTTCACACCGATGCGGTACAAGGCTTTTTGAAGATCCCCTTTACCGCAAAAACCTTGGGCGCGGATTTGATCTCGGTTTCCTCCCACAAGGTCCACGGACCTAAGGGCGCGGGCGCACTTTATATCAGTCCGCGGCTCAAAGCATTTCCGCCCATGCTCTTTGGTGGCGGACAGGAGAGCGGATTCCGCAGCGGCACAGAGGGTACACCGGCAATCTTTGCTTTTGCTGCTGCCTGTGAAGCCTGCAAAGCCACCCTGCAAACGGATATTGCACAGGAACGAGCGCTGCTGGAACAGTTAATTGACAGGTTATTGAAGCTTGATGGATTGATCATCAACGGCGCGCACGACGCGCCCCACATTCTCTCCCTTTCCATTCCCGGTCTACCCACACAAAACTCCATCAACATCTTGCAGGACGCTGGCATTTGTGTATCCGCAGGCTCTGCCTGCGCCAAGGGGCATCGCAGCCATGTCATGACGGCTATGGGTCTGAAACCCGAGATCATTGACGGGGCATTTCGTGTCTCCATCTGTCGGGATACCACCTGTGAAGAATTGGACAAACTGGCTAATGTGATTGAAAAAGAACTTCTTCCCCGGGCAAGAAGATAAGAAAACGGCGTGTTCATTGTGAACACGCCATTTTTATATGAGAGATTGAAATTCCGGTGTCAAAGCTGAAAGGTCTGTTAATTGTCTGCCTGTAATGGGGGTCGCGCCCAACTGTATCAATTCCTGTATCCCGGGACTTCCGTCAGAAAAACAAAACACAGGACTCCATCCATTATGAAGATTGCGGACAGTGCCGTCCCATGTGCCGCCGATACCTGCATCGCATTGCGCCACAAAGGTCAAATAACCCAAGGTGTGGATCACCCGGTTGCGACTCAGCGCCCTTTGGGCAGAAAAAGGCAGATCAAAGCTATCCTCCGACAGATACAGCACATTCCGTCGCAACGGTTGCTTATACAGTTCATCCGCCACCACACAGATCACCCTACCGCCGGCAGACAGACAGGCATCCTGCGCCACCCGGTCCGCGCCTCTGGCATTGCCGGACACCAAGGTGATCCCCTGCCGCGCTGCTTCAAAACCCACCTGCCGGGCAAACGCCCGGTTTGGTTCAGCCAGTTCACGGCTGCCCACCAATGCAATCATCGGCGTAGACAGCAACGATATATCGCCTTTTGCCCAAAGACTTCCCGGCGCATCCAGACCCAGTCGCTGCCGTACCTGCCCCGGATAGGCATCGCTGACCCGGCTGACGGGTATGCAATCAAATCCGCTGCCCCGCTGCAAATATTTTTGCAGTGCCGTCTGCCCTGCAAGTAAATCTACGATTCTCTGTGACGTTTGCCGATCGTAGCCAAGCCGCACAAGGTCCTCCCCTGTCAAATCACGGGAAGCAGCAGGTCTTTCCATTTGCCGCACACGCGCGGCGAGGGTGCGTAACTGGGAGACAGTCAGTGGCTTTCGCCCAGGGTCTCCCAAGGCGCTTGTCAGCAGCAGGAAGCCCCGCTCCTTGGGGTTCAACGGTAACGCTTCTTAATCACCGGCGCTTTGACCTCCTCTTTGGTCAAAGTGCCGTCAGCGCCCAGAAGCATAGGGGTAATGGTATATGCCGAATATTTTGCAATCTCGTCCAGCTTTGCCTTTTCGGGGAAATTTCCGATGACAGACCATGCAACACCCTTTCGCTTTGCCCTGCCAGTTCTGCCGATCCGGTGGACGTAATATTCATTCTCCTCCGGCACGTCGAAATTGATAACGCAGTCCACATCATCCACATCAATGCCCCGGGATGCCACATCGGTGGCAACCAGAATAGCAAGCTTGCCCTCCCGATACCGCTGCATAATTTTCTCCCGCTGGCTCTGGCGGATATCCCCATGGATGCAGTCGCAGTCCGCGCCGGCACGGCGAAAATCATCGCTGAGCCGCTGGCACATATACTTGGTGTTGCAGAAGATCATCACCCGCTCATAGCCCTGTGTGCGGATCAACCGCAGAGCGGTCTCCGCCTTTTCCAAGGGAGATACCGTAATGGAATACTGGTCAATGTCCGGGCGGTCTTCCTGCTTGGGCTCCACGGTGATCTCCACCTCGTCCCGCTGGTACATCCAGGAGACGGTCATTACCTCCTGGGAAATGGTGGCGGAAAACAGACCAAGGTTTTTGCGGTTCTTTATCTTTTCAATGATCTTTGTAACATCTTTGAAAAAGCCCATATCCAGCATACGGTCCGCTTCATCCAGCACCACCGTCTGGATTTTGTCCAGACGGATATTCTTACGGTTATAATGATCCATCAGTCGACCGGGGGTCGCCACCACGATCTGAGGTTTTTTCTCCAATTGCTTAGCCTGTCCTACGATGCCGGCACCGCCGTACAACACCGCCACCCGGATTCCTTGGTAATAAGTAAGCAGACCCCGCAGTTCATCACCGATCTGGATCGCCAATTCACGGGTAGGTGCCAAGATAAGCCCCTGCACATCCTGACATTCTGTATCCACATGCTCGATCATAGGAATACCAAAGGCAAAGGTCTTGCCGGTACCGGTGGGCGCCTTGGCAATCACGTCTTTCCACTGCATAAACTCGGGTATCGCCTGCGCCTGAATGGTAGTGGGATATCCGTAACCCTTCTTTTCCAAGGCTTTCAGCATTGCCTCAGACAGCCCAAGCTCCCGAAATGTAAGATTGTTTTCTTCCATGTAATAAAATCCTTTATTTTTAATATCCTCATCATTCTAACAGATTATTTATTTTTTTGCAACCACCCGTTGCAACTGTGGACAAACAGCATAAAATATGCTATATTTTAAGGTGGTATTTTGTATCCGCAATATTCGGTAAAGGAGTTTGCAAAAAATGGGCAAGCTAATCGTAATTGAAGGAACTGACGGCTCCGGCAAATCCACCCAATTTCGGCTGATGTCTGAGCATCTTGCTAAGGATAATATTACATTCAAGCACTTAGTATTTCCCCGGTATGCCGAGGAAAGCTCTGCGCTGATCCGCATGTATCTTGGAGGGCAGTTCGGTAAGAAACCTGCCGATGTGAACGCCTATGCCGCATCCTCTTTCTATGCAGTCGATCGGTACGCCTCCTATAAAATGGACTGGGGTAAGTGGTATGAGGATGGCGGATTGGTGCTGTCTGACCGCTATACCACCTCCAACGCCGTTCATCAGGCATCCAAAGTACCTGCGCAGGAACGGGAAGATTATCTGCATTGGCTTTACGATTTTGAATATGCCAAGCTGGGACTTCCCAAACCGGATCTGGTGATTTATCTGGATGTTCCCACGGACTTTACAGAGAAGCTTTTGCGCCACCGGGAGGCGGACACCAACACCAAGGCAGATATCCACGAGCAGGATATGCAGTATCTTGCCACCTGCCGGCAGACCGGACGCGCCGCCGCCGAATATTACGGCTGGACGGTGATCACCTGCGTCAAAGACGGAGTCATGCGGTCGATGGAGGATATTCACCAAGAGATCTATCAGCACGTTTGCAAGTGCATGGAGGAATGAATATGATATATGTATTGCTGGGCACAGGCTTTGAAGAAATAGAGGCCCTCGCCCCTGTGGATCTAATGCGGCGGGCAGGTATTTCCGTACTGACCGTGGGTATCACGGGAAAGATAGTCTACGGCGGACATAACATTGGGGTTGAAGCAGATATCACCTTGGATGAAATGGATCTGACGGATCTGGAAATGATCGTACTGCCGGGCGGTCTTGGTGGAGTTGCCGCCGCGCGGGCAAGCCAAAAGGCCTTGGATGCACTGCGCTTTGCATGGGAGAACGGCAAATTTGTCGCCGCCATCTGCGCCGGACCTACGGTACTTGCAGATCTAGGCATCACCGACGGCAGACAGGCAACCTGCTACCCCAGTTGCGAAGACGGCATGGGGAATGCAAGAATATTGTCCAACGCACCCTGCGTCCGTGACGGCAATCTTATCACCGGCGCATCTGCCGGCTGTGCGATTCCCTTCGCGCTGATGCTCATTGAGGCCCTGCGGGGCGCAGAAGCTGCAAAGGCGATCGCAGAGCAGATCGTCATTCGCTGACAGGAGGAATATTCCATGGATAATGGAAAGGATAACCGACAGACATCCGATTTCGGACTGTCTCCGGAGAACCAAAAATGGCTGGAAGAAATGATGGATTCCAGGGAAACCATCCCGGCAGAAATAGCAGAAGAACCCACACCTGCACCGGCAGAATCGCTGGATGCAGAGGTGGAACGGATTCTGGCAGAGAACTGGGACAACATCACCCTTCCCGAAGAACCGGTTCGGGAGGAAGTAACCAAGGAACCGGAAATTGCTGATACAGCAGCAAAGGAAGAACCCCAGGAAACACCGGTTCGCCGCGCCCGGAAAACCATTGAGCAAAAGGGGCGTCCCGCCAAGGAAGGTGGTTACGGCCTATTGGGCATCCCCCACATTCTGGCAACCTTTATTTGGTTGGCGCTGATCTTGGCCATCGGTCTTTCTCTGGGACGTATGCTCTGGGTTTGCTGCGCGGATCTGATGGCTTTTGGTAAGGACGAACAGAAGGTAACCATCACCATCACTGCTGATGACACCATTGACACCATCTCCCAAAAGCTGGGACAGGCAAATCTGGTGCGGTATCCCAACCTTTTTAAACTCTTTGCCAATGTCACCGGCAAAGCAGACAACATTGGCATCGGAACCTTCACCCTCTCCCCGCAGCTGGACTACAATGCTATGATCAATGCCATGTACAGTTACGATGCCAACCGGGGCGTTGTGGATATTATGTTCCCGGAGGGTGTGAACTGCGCTCAAATCTTCAAGATGCTGTCCGACGAGGGCGTTTGCACACTGGAAGAGCTGGAAAACTATGCCGCAGAGGGTGAGTTGAAGGATTACTGGTTTTTGGAGGGTGTTGCCCGGGGCGATAAGTACTGCCTGGAAGGTTATCTGGCGCCGGATACCTATAAGTTCTACAAGGGTGACAGTCCCCGCCGGGTGCTGGAAAAGTTCCTCAACGAATTTGAAGACCGCTTCACCGACAAAATGAAGGACAATTTCCAAACCATGCAAAACAACTACGCTGCCAAACTGAGAGCCCGTGGGTTCAGCTCTGCCTATATCCAAGAGCATACCCTGACGCTTCATCAGGTAGTTACTCTGGCATCTGTGGTGCAAAAGGAAGCCGCTTCTGACAGTGAATGCTACGAGATCGCATCGGTTTTTTATAACCGACTGGCAAATCCCAGCATTCTCTCCTTGGGCGCTGACGCCACTGTATACTACGCCATCGGTGATTACTTCGGTGAAATCGAGGAACTGACCGCAGATCATCTGAATGTAGACAGTCCTTACAACACCAGAAAGAACCAGGGTATCCCTCCGGGACCCATCTGCAATATGGGTGTACAAGCGCTGTACGCTGCGCTAGAACCCAACGACACCAACTACCACTACTTTGTTTTTGATAGGAGTAAATCTGCCCACCGGTTTGCCGTTACAGAAAGCGAACACAATCAGAATGTGGCAGAATTGATGAATGATTGATGAAAAAACTGGAATTACTCAGCCCTGCCGGAGATATGGAACGACTGAATATGTCCGTGCTTTACGGCGCGGACGCCGTCTATCTGGCAGGCACTGACTTCGGCATGCGGTCTTTTGCCGGCAATTTCACACCGGAAGAACTTCCGAAAGCAGTAAAATTTGCCCATTCCCACGGGGTAAAGGTACACGTTACTGTCAACACGATGCCCCGTAACGATGAGATTGCTGCCCTGCCTCCCTATCTGGAACAACTGCAAGATGCCGGGGTTGATGCCCTCATTGTGGCAGATATGGGCGCTTTCACCCTTGCGGGAAAGTATGCGCCCCGCTGCCAGCGGCATATCTCCACCCAGCAATCCATCGCCACCTCCGAATGCGCCCAGGCGTGGTATGATCTGGGCGCAAAACGGGTGGTTCTGGCAAGGGAATTAAGTCTCGATGAGATCCACACCATCCGAAAAAAGACCGATCCGGACTTAGAAATCGAGACCTTCGGTCACGGCGCCATGTGTGTCAGCTATTCCGGTCGTTGCCTGCTCAGCAACTATATGACCGGGCGCGACTCCAACCGGGGCGCCTGCGCCCAGCCCTGCCGCTATCAGTATGCGCTGATGGAGGAAAAGCGCCCCGGGGAATATTTCCCGGTGTTTGAGGATAAAAAGGGCACGTATATCATGAATTCCCGGGATATGTGCACCATAGACCACTTGAAAGATTTGGCAGATGCGGGCATCGACTGCATCAAGATCGAAGGTCGGGCAAAATCTGCCTACTATGCCGCTATCGTCACCGGCGCTTACCGCCATGCCATTGATGATATTGCCGCAGGACGGGAAATTGACCCTGTTTGGCGGGATGAAGTGGAGCACGTCAGCCATCGGTACTATTCCACCGGCTTTTACTACGGCTACCCGGGTCAGTACACCGATCACTCCCGTTACATCCGGCAGTGGCAGATCTGCGCCATTGTGGAAAGCTGCGATGACACCGGTCTTGCCCTTTGCAGTCTGCGGAATAAATTCTCCAAAGGCGATTCTTTGGAGGCGGTTGGTCCGGACATGCGTCCGTTTCCCTTTACCGTTTCTGCCATGCAGACCTTAGATGGCGAACCGCTGGACGAGCCAAGGACTCCGCAAATGCAATTTTACATCCAACTCCCCTGCCCTGTGCCGCCATTCAGTATTCTGCGCAGGCAGGTAGATCTATCAGGAAAATGAGCGCAAAAAAGGGCAGATATACCCCTATATGATTGGGTTAAGCTTCAACTGCGCCGGTTGTGCTGCTCTGCTTGCAATCACCTATTTTTACATTTTCTGCATTGGTATATTAACAAACCTTGCAATTCCATTTTGCTTATGTAATAATATAACATCATTCCAATATGACAAACGGAGGAATCACTATGAGAGAATTAGACGCGCAGCAAATCACCCAAACAGTCAAACGTTTGTGTATTGAAGCCAACTGCCAGCTGCCCGGTGATGTCAAGGCCTGCATTGAAAATGCCCGGGCGCAGGAGCCATGGTCTCAGGCACAGGAAATTCTGGACAGAATCATTGAGAACTACCAGATCGCCGGCAACGAAAACCATCCCATCTGCCAAGATACCGGTGTTGCCTGTGTGTTCTTAACAATCGGTCAAGACGTACATATCCGCGGTAATCTGGAAGATGCTGTCAACGAAGGTGTACGGCAGGGATACACCGAAGGTTATCTGCGTAAGAGTGTGGTTCGGGACCCTCTGGATCGGGTCAACACAAAAGACAACACCCCTGCCATGATCTATTACGATCTGGTCCCCGGCGATAAGGTAGAAATCACAGTAGCGCCCAAGGGCTTCGGCAGCGAAAACATGAGCCAGATCAAAATGCTCCGTCCTTCCGACGGTCTGCAAGGCGTAAAGGACTTCGTTGTGAAAGCAGTTGCTGATGCCGGTCCTAACCCCTGTCCTCCTATCGTGGTGGGTGTGGGCATCGGTGGCACCTTTGACAAGGCGGCGCTCCTTGCCAAGAAAGCGCTGATTCGCAACGCTGACACCCCCAACAATAATCCCTTCTATGCCGAGCTGGAAAAGACCCTGTTGGATGAGATCAACGCTTTGGGCATCGGTCCCCAGGGCTTCGGCGGCAAGACCACTGCATTGGCAGTGAACATTGAAACCTTCCCCACCCACATTGCCGGTCTGCCGGTGGCAGTGAACATCAACTGCCATGTAACTAGACATAAGACGGAGGTGCTTTAATATGGCAAATGTAAAAATTACCACACCGCTCACAAGAGAGGCTGTCAGAAACCTCAAAGCCGGTGACAGCTGCCTGATCTCCGGTGTGATCTACACCGCCCGGGACGCCGCACATAAGCGCCTCTGCGAGCTGGTGGCGCAGGGCAAGCCCCTGCCCATGGACATCAAGGACAGCATCATATACTTCGTTGGTCCTACCCCCGCAAAACCCGGTCAGGCAATCGGCTCTGCCGGTCCTACCACCTCCTACCGCATGGATGCGTACAGCCCCATTCTCATTGAGCAGGGTCTGACCGGCATGATCGGCAAGGGCAAGCGCGGTCCCGAGGTTATTGATGCCATGAAGCAGCACGGCGCTGTGTACTTTGGCGCCATTGGCGGCTGCGGCGCGCTGCTCAGCCAGTGCATCAAGGAAGCGGAGATCGTCGCTTACGAGGATCTGGGTGCCGAGGCAATCCGCCGACTGGTAGTTAAGGATTTCCCGGTAGTTGTGGTCATCGACAGCGAGGGCAACAATCTCTACGAAACCGGCAAAGCTAACTATTTGGAAAGCATCAAGTAATCAAAAAACCCCGTTCATTGAACTTCCCCGGTTCGCATGTACAGCATAAAAAACCCCTAATAGGAAGGATTCAGTTTATCCGGAGTGGTGCAGCGTCAACTGTGCTACTCCGGATTTCTTTGTACAACAATACCCCCTGATGTAATTATTCTACATCAGGGGGTGTCTATTATCCATTTCTACTGATTCCGTTCAAACACAGCAGACTCTATAATCATTTCAATTCCCAGGGCTTGATCTGGTTGGATTTTTCGTACAGTTGCAAATAACTTTCATAGCGGGTCTTTTCCACATCCCCGCTCTCCACCGCACGTCGGATACCGCAACCCGGTTCTGCCCTGTGGGAACAGTTATGGAACTGACATTTCCCCAGATAGGGGGCAAAATCCGCAAAGGCGTATTGCAGATTCTCTTTCAAAATCACGTCCATCTGCTCCGTATCAAAGGAGGAAAATCCCGGCGTATCCGCCACATAGGTATCCTCACCGATTCGAAACAATTCTACATGGCGGGTGGTATGCCGCCCTCTGCCCAGTTTTTCCGACACCGCACCGGTAGCAAGTTCCAGTCCAGGGCACAGGGCATTAAGCATACTGCTCTTTCCCACACCGGTATTTCCTGTGAAAGCCGTGAGCTTTCCTGCGATCAGCTGCCGGAGCTGCTCCACGCCTTCACCGGTGACAGCGCTTGCCTGTATTACAGGGAAGCCTGCATGGCGGTAAATCCGCGCCAGATCATCAGCAGGGTTCAGATCACATTTATTGACACAAATATGGACTTCCACCTCTTGATTGCCGGCAATTGCCGCCACCCGATCAATCAAAAAAGGGTCTGTCACCGGGTTGACCTGGGAGGCAAATACCACCAAAGCATCAACATTTGCCACCGCGGGGCGAATAAACCGATTACGGCGAGGCAGGATCTTCTCCACCATACCCTTACCCTGCTCCACAGAAATTTCCACCAAATCCCCCGTCAGAGGGATCTGGTTACCTTTCCGCAGGTGACCCCTGCCACGGCAAGTGATCACACCGCTATCGGTCTGCACATCGTAAAAGCCGCTGACAGAACGAATGATCCGCCCGGACTTTCTGTTAGTCATTGGCAGAAAATACCTCCGTCACTTCCCAGCCGTCCATTTCATTGATAACCACTGAATATTTCGCAGAGCCAACGGCAGTCTGGTCCGGCAGGGTCACTGATACCGTGCCCTTAGGCACTGTTCCGGAGTAAATCTGCTCCCCATCACGGCTTATGGAAATCCGACAGGAATTACCAAGAGCACTTCCCCGCAGATCAATGGTCACATCCTTGGTCACAGGCGCTTTGGAGCCATTGGACACCTGCAAGGTAATTTCAGAGGTGATCTCATGCTCCTTCTCTTTTTCAAGAGACTGACCTAAAACCACATCCCTAAACTTATCACTGTCCATATAAACAACCGCAGGTTCCTTGAAACCAAGGTCTGTCAGCATTTTCTTGGCTTCATCCAGTTCCATGCCGATCAGATCAGGCAAAACCTTTTTCTCAACACCCTTACTCACTTTCAACGTAACCGTCTGACCGGTTTTCAGCTTTTCGCCCTTACCGGGGGTGGTATCTATGACAACGCCCGCCTTCACGTTCATATCATAGACTTCGTCCAGTACGATTTTCAGATTCAATTTCTGCAATTCCAGAATATTAATGGCAAACTCCTTTTCCTCACCCACCACATTAGGCATAGAGGAGAATTGGACTTTTTTGCCCTTGCTGACCCACAAAATGACGGTCTGCCCTTGGGAAAGCTCCGCGCCCTCCTTAGGGTCGGTACGGATCACATAGCCCTCAGCAATAGTCTCACTGAACTCTTCTTTGATTTCAATATTCAGACCCAGCTTCTGCCCCTCCAAATTGGACACCGCCCAATCCTTGGACCGTTCTGTAAGGTTGCCCATAGTAACAAGATTCGGAGCAGGACCAAGGCTCACATTTACCACAACAATAGAGGGTTGGGTAACTTTTACACCCGCATCCGGCTTCTGACTGATGATTTGACCAGCGGCAACAGAGTCATCGTAACGTTCCTCTTTCATCACAGATAAGCCTTCATATACCGGCAGATTGGCATAGGTTTCACCCACCAAATATGGGACTTCCACCGTTTTATTCTTCGTTGAAATTCCGCCGCCGAACAACAACGCCATAAAGATACCAATGGCGATCACCGCCACCAAAGAGCAAACGATAATGGCAATGGTGGTCATACGGGCGCGTTTCTCCACTTCGGGACTGGGACGGCGCTGGGGATTCCGTCGGGGCTGTTCCTCCGACAGTTTGGGATCGGCGGATGTAACCGGCGGTTTTCTGCGGGCATTCTGCTCCTGCACCACCTTTTCGGCAATATCCGCAGGCGGCTGCAAAACCAACGTAGGATTCTGCACGCGCATGGCAGCATCCAGCGGCAGTCCCGTATAGTCAAACAGAATACTGGGATCCTTGCGGAACTCATCCATATCAGAAAGCATACGGGTAGCGGAGGGATACCGATCGGAAACATTATGGGCCATGGCCTTCATAATGATCTGCTCCAAACCACCGGGAATGTTGGGATTGAGCACAGAGGGTAGCGCAGCGCCGCCGTTGATGTGCTGAATGGCGACAGACACCGGCGATTCCCCATCATAAGGAGGACGGCCTGCCATCATCTCATACATCACAACACCCAGAGAGTAGATGTCGGAACGGTCGTCCACACGGCCACCCCTTGCCTGCTCCGGGGAGATATAATGCACAGAACCCAATGCCTCTTTGGTCAGGGTATTGCCTCTGGAAATCAGCCGGGCAATACCAAAGTCCATGACCTTTACAGAGCCGTTCTTCAAGACCATCACGTTGTGGGGCTTGATATCCCGGTGAACGATACCCTTACTGTGGGCATGCTCCAACGCCTTGGCAATCTGCATAGCAAAGTGCAGGGTCTCCTTCCAGTTGAGAATCCCCTTCTTCTCCATGTACTGTTTCAAGGTGATGCCCTCGATCAGCTCCATGACGATATAATCCGCCATCACAGAGGTGGACACGTCGTATACGGATACGATATTGGGATGGCTGAGCATAGCGACTGCCTGACTTTCCGCATGGAAACGGCGGCGGAAATCCTCATCATCCAGATTATCGTCCTTCAAAATTTTCACCGCCACCAGCCGATTCAATCGGTGACACCGGGCCTTATAAACAACCGCCATACCGCCGGTACCGATCACTTCCAGAATCTCGTATCGGTTATCCAGTAAACGGCCTATGTATTTATCATGATCCATTCAATAACACTCCTTTTCCGTATCCCATCAAAGGGAAACCAGCACGCAGGTGACGTTATCCGGCGCACCCCGTTTTTTGGCAATATCCAGAAGATGCTCGCAGCACTGGGCCTTATCCTGTCCGTGGACAACCTCAAAGAGGATCTCCTGATCGTCCAGCACATTGGAAAGTCCGTCTGAGCACAGAAGGAAGCACGCGCCCTTTCCCACCTTTCGGTGGAAGATATCGCAGGACACTTGTGGTTCTGTACCAATTGCCCGAGTTATGAGATTCTTACCGGGATAATACTTTGCCTTTTCCGGTGTCAGCTCGCCACGGGAGATCATCATTTGCACCAAAGAATGGTCTGTGGTGATCTGACTAATACCGTTGTCGTCAATCAAATACGCGCGGCTGTCTCCCACATTCACAACGGTTGCCTGCTTACCCCGAAGCAGCAGCGCCACCAGCGTTGTGCCCATACCGTTGAAGTCTTCAAACTGCATGGCCTGGTCATAGACTGTAAAGTTTGCCAGCTTTACCGCAGCGCTGAGCATCTGTTCCAAACGGTCCTGATCCATGTCCGATGTCCAGGTTCTTTTCACTTCCTGGGTGAAAACATCTGCTGCCAGCGTACTTGCCACATTGCCGGATTTTGCGCCGCCCATACCATCACACACCACGCACAGGAGTGTATTTTTGTCCAGTCTCTCCATCTGACAGGTGTCCTGATTCTGGCTGCGGGCAATGCCCGGGTCGGTCAACGCCCAATATTGCATAAAACTTCACTTCCTTCACTGTTCGCCCGATTGGGCAGCTTTCTGATTATACTTCCGGCGAAGCTGACCGCAGGAGGCATCAATATCGCTTCCCAGTGTACGCCGCACGGTAGCCGTTACGCCGCCATCCTCCAATATCTTCTGGAAGGCTGCTACCGCAGACTTACTGCTGGGTTTTAAAGGACTTTCTTCTACACGGTTCAATGGGATCAGGTTTACATGGGCAGGCAAACCCTTCAAAAGAGCCAAGAGCTCCTTTGCCTGTTCCGGCGCGTCATTGACGCCTTGCACCATGGCGTACTCAAAATGGATACGCCGGGAGGTTTTTTCATAGTATCGCCGGCAAGCAGGAAGCAACACCTCGATAGGATATGCCTTATTTACCGGCATCATGCGGTTGCGAATGGCATTATTAGGTCCGTGCAAAGAAATCGCCAGACTGATTTGCAGTTTTTTCTCTGCCAATTCGTCGATTTTCGGCACCAGACCGCAAGTAGAGAGGCTAATATGCCGCATAGAAATATTCATTCCCTGGGGACTGTTTACCAATTCCAGAAAACGCAGCACATTATCAAGATTATCCAGCGGCTCACCAATGCCCATGAGCACGATGTGGGAGACCGGCAGACCGGAATCCAACTGGGTAAACAGCACCTGATCCAGCATTTCAAAAGGTTCCAATTTTCGGACCAGACCGCCCAAAGTGGAAGCGCAAAAGGCGCAGCCCATGGCGCAGCCAACTTCTGTGGAAATGCACACGGTGTTGCCGTAATGATAGCGCATCAACACCGTTTCCACGCAGTTGCCGTCGGAGAGTTTCCAAAGATATTTAAGCGTGCCGTCCTTTTGGGATTCCTGCCTGCGCACCACCTCCGGTGGGCAAAGAGGATACCGTTCTGCAAGGGTGTCCCGGAGAGATTTGGGCAGGTTGGTCATCTCCTCATAGCTTCTGACACCTTTATGCAGCCAGGAAAACACCTGTTTCGCCCGAAAGGTCGGCTGACCTAACGCTTTCAGCAGAACGCCGAGCTCCGGAACTGTCATAGATCGTAAATGGTTCATAGCTTTCTCCGCAGACGGCAGATAAAGAAGCCGTCTGTGTCATATTCTCCCGGCACCAAGGTGAGCATACCGCTTTCATTTTGAGGAAAGGGCGCGCCAAGGGGCAGGGGTTCTGTGGAAAAATCCGGATGGATGCGAAGAAATTCTTCCACCACGGATTCATTTTCGGCTTGCACCAAGGTGCAGGTGGAATACATCAGCAGTCCGCCGGGTTTTACATAGCGGGCGGCATTATCAAGAATAGCTTTCTGCAAGAGGGGCAGTTGGGCGATCTCGGACAGATCCTTATAGCGGATGTCCGGTTTTTTGCGGATAATACCCAGCCCGGAGCAAGGTACATCGGCAATTACCGTATCCATTTTTTCCTCCCATTGGGGACAAAAAACGGTGGCGTCCTGCTCAATGGCACAAATATTCAAGCCAAGTCGGATTGCGCCCTTTGCGATCAGCCCGACTTTATGGGAATGGACATCGCAGCACGTTACCTTTCCCTGCCCTGCCATGGCAATCGCCGCGGCAAAGCTCTTACCGCCGGGGGCACCGCAGCAGTCCAGCACCTGCTGACCGGGGGAAAGCTGGGCGCACAGGACGCTGAGCTTCGCCGCCGGGTCCTGCACGTAGAACAAGCCCTCCCGAAAACTGGGCAGTTGCTCTATATTTCCGGTACCGGACAGCACCAAGCAGTCAGGAAGCCACGGATGTTTTTCTCCGGTGACACCCTCTGTGTTCAGCCGTTCCAATAAAGCGTCTGTACTGATTTTTGTGGTATTGACCTGCGCCGTCATAGGCGCTATGGAATTGTTGGCTTTCAGCATCGGTTCGATCCGATCCTTGCCAACATAGCTTTTCAGCAAATTGATCAAGTCACCGGGGTGACTGTATTTATCCTCCCAGGAGGTAGGTTCCAGCAAAGCGCCCTTGGTGCGTACGGCATTGCGAAGCACGCCGTTTACAAGGCCCGGGGCATTTTTCTGCTTGCGGCAATACTGCTTGGCAAGGTCCACTGACGCATTAACCGCAGCGGATTCCGGGATCTTGTCCATAAAATAAAGCTGATACAGGCCCAAATGGAGAATATCCCGCACCTGGGGGTGCAGATCCTTAATTTTCCCTTTCAGCAGCTGCTGCAAGTAAAAATCCAGATAGTTCCGGTTTTGGATGACGCCATAGCACAATCGCGCCGCCAAGGCGCTGTCTCTGCTGTCCAACCGGTCTCGGGCGGCATAAGCTTTCAGCGCGCCATTGGACCAACCGCCCTCTTTTCGACAGGCAAGCAGGACGTGGAGTGCCGTTTCTCTGGCACCCATAATCACATCTCCAAGGGGTGACCCCGGAAGTAATCCGGCGCCGCCATGCGCTTACCGCCCTCTGCCTGCAAGACCCGGATCTCCACCGCGCCTTCACCACAAGCGATCTGCAAACCGGTCTTGGTCAATCCAAGAACTGTTCCCGCAGGGGCAGATGTGGGATTGTCCACCAGGGAAGTGGTGTAAACCTTAAAACACTTCTCCCCGATCTTGGCAGTCGCCACAGGCCAAGGGTTCAGACCACGGACGTGGTTATGCACCTGCCGGGCAGTCTTGCCAAAATCAATAGGGCACATGGTCTTATCCAGCATGGGCGCCAGAGAGACCTTGCTCTCGTCCTGCCGGACCGGCACCAATGCGTTGTTTTCAAATTTCGTCAGGGTTTCGGACAGCAAATCCGCCCCCAAAACCGCCAGTCTGTCCAGCAATTCCCCGGCAGTTTCATCGGGGCCAATGGGAGTCTTGGATACACCAACCACATCGCCTGCATCCATCTGCCGAACCATAAACTGAGCGGAAACACCGGTCTCCGTCAATCCGTCCAGCACCGCCCACTGATAAGGGGCGGAACCCCGATACTGGGGCAACAGACTTGCATGGATGTTGATAAAGCCGTTTGGAACGATGTCCAGTACCTTCTGAGGGAGAATTCGTCCGTAAGCCACCACTGCCACCACATCCGGACGCAGATCCCGCAATTGCTGCACGGTCTCTTCCTCCCGGAAGTTTTCCGGCTGAAACACCGGAATATTATGGGCCAAGGCTGTCTCCTTCACCGGAGAGGGCACCAGCTTCATACCCCGCCCCTTTGGCCTGTCCGGCTGGGTATACACACCCACCATGGAAAAACCGTCAGAGAGTATTTTTTTCAGGCACGTTGCCGCAATATCCGGCGTACCCATAAACACAACACGCATAGGATTCCTCCTAAAAATCAGTCCTCCATGGACATCAGTTCTTCCTCTGTCATCCAGCGTTCCATCACCTTGGTATAAAGAATACCATCCAGATGGTCCAGTTCATGACAGAAGCAACGGGCGGTAAGCTCCTCGCCCTCGGCTTCAAACCAGTTGCCGTTCCGGTCCTGGGCGCGGACCTTTGCATAAAAAGGACGTTTCACAAGGCCGTATTTACCTTCTACGCTAAGACAGCCTTCCGGTCCTGTCTGTTCCCCGTCGGTGGCGATGATGGTTGGATTTATCAGTTCCAGAATCTCCTCGCCGTTGTCCACCAGCACCACACGGCGCAAGATGCCCACCTGGGGTGCGGCAAGACCCACACCGCCGGACTCGATCAACGTATCACGCATATCGTCCAGCAATTTATGAAGCTTATCGTCAAAGCTTTCCACCGGCTTGCATTTTTTATGCAGCGCCGGATTCAGGTGACTTAAAATTTTACGAAGAGCCATATCTCTATTCCTCTCTATTCATAACCGTTCACGTCAATAAATGCTGCTACGCCACGATTTTCCCGATCCTGGGCAAACTGCCGCAGCAGATGCGCCAGCAGATATCGCAAAGGTCTGGTCATGGTGCATCGCAGGGTCAGACGGTAGCGGTAATTGTAATTGATTTTGGGCACCGGACAGGGTGCCGGACCCAGCACGTTGCAGCGCTCCTGCCGATAATCCGGCTGCTGCATCAGGTTTTGCAGGCTTGCTTTCAGCTTGGCTGCGCCATGGAGAACCCGGGCTTCTTCCTGTCCTGTAAGGGTGATCACCGCCAGATCCCCAAAGGGAGGACTGGCAAGTTGCTTGCGCAAACCGATCTCCAAGGCGTAAAAGCCATCATAATCCTGTTTCGCTGCCAAGGTAATTACCGCATGCTCCGGCAAATAGGTCTGAATCATCGCCTGCCCTGCCGTGTCACCCCTGCCTGCACGACCCACCACTTGGGTGAGCATATTGAAGGTGGTCTCGGCAGCGCGGTAGCTGTCGGTATACAGACCCAGATCCCCATCCAGCACCCCCACCAAAGTCACATTAGGTAGGTTCAAACCCTTTGCCACCATCTGGGTGCCAATGAGCACCGGGATATTTTCTTTTTGGAATCGATCCAGAATCATCTCGTGGGTATTGGCGGCGGATACGGTATCTGCGTCCATACGTTCCACGCGGATATCGGAAAAACGTTCCTGCAACTCCTGCTGCACCTTTTGCGTGCCGGTACCCATGCGTTTCATAGGTCCGCCGCAATCCGGGCAGCGCTTGGGGGCAGGGACAGAATGGCCACAGTAGTGGCACATCAGCCGCTCATTGGCACTGTGGTAAGTAAGCCTTGCGTTACACCGGGGGCACTCCGGGGACTTCCGGCAGTCGATACACACCATCGCGCGGCTGTTGCCCCGACGGTTGAGAAATAAAATTGCCTGTTTTCCGTCCTGCTGCGTAGCGCGAATGGCGTTTTGCAAAGGATAACTCAAAGACAAATCGTTACCCAGCTTGACCTCTTGGTGCATGTCCACGATCTGCACATTGGGTAACTTCCGTCCTCCGAAGCGGGTATGGAGGCGGTAAAGCTTATAAATACCGTTCTTGGCATAGTACATACTCTCTACACTGGGAGTAGCAGATCCCAAAAGCACCAGTGCCTTTTCCTTAATGCCACGCCACAGGGCTATCTCCCGGGCATGATACCGGGGGGCATTTTCCGATTTATAGGAATGCTCCTGCTCCTCGTCCAGAATCACAAGTCCCAAATGGGGACAGGGCGCAAATACCGCAGAACGGGTACCCACCACCAGTTTTGCTTCACCGGAACGAATACGTTTCCACTGATCATATCGCTCCGTGGCAGGC
>JBGVON010000052.1:0-69745 GCA_045126495.1 Faecousia sp. | reverse complement strand
CGCTGCCGGTAAGCCCCTGGGCCGTACCGCTGTTGCCGCTGCCAATCTGCTGCGCGGCAAGCACAAGGTTGATTTCACCCCCAACGTTGATTGCGGTGACTACGTCATCATCATCAACACCGACAAGGCTGTTCTCACCGGTAACAAGCTGGATCAGAAGTCCTACTACCGTGTATCCGGCTGGATCGGCGGTTTGAAGGAGACCAAGGCTCGCGTGATGATGGATAACCGCTCCGACTACGCTATGGAGCTGGCCGTCAAGGGCATGCTGCCCAAGAACACCCTGGGCCGTAACTGCATGGGCCGTCTGCATCTGTGCAAGGGCGCTGAGCACAACCACGCTGCTCAGAAGCCGGAAGCATGGACCCTGGACTAATGGAGGTAACTGATTATGTACGAAAGCAAGAAGAAGTATAACTACGGCACCGGTCGTCGTAAGTCCTCCGTTGCCCGTGTTCGTGTATACGAGAACGGTACCGGTTCCATCATCATCAACGGTCGTGACATCGACGATTACTTCGGTCTGGAAACCTTGAAGCTGGTTGTCCGTCAGCCCCTGATGACCACCGATCTGCTGGGCAAGGTTGACATTGTTGTCACTGTTGCCGGCGGCGGCGTTTCCGGTCAGGCTGGCGCTATTCGCCACGGTCTTTCCCGCGCTCTGGTGACTCTGAACCCCGAGCTGCGCCCCACTTTGAAGGCTGCCGGTTTCATGACCCGCGACCCCAGAATGAAGGAAAGAAAGAAGTACGGCTTGAAGGCTGCTCGTCGTGCTCCCCAGTTCTCCAAGAGATAATCTGTTTCTCTTACGAACATTCAAAAACCCAGAAACCACAATGGTTTCTGGGTTTTCTATTTTCCTTAATATGCCGATTTGACACAACTTTCAAAATACAGCATGCCCGGTTGCAACCTAATAATGTCCGTAATCAATGTCACCTTTTTTATTAGTGGCGGAAATTTCCGAATCGGGGATCTCCAACACGTACCGCTCGCAGCAATTGATCACCTTGGTGCCGTTATATTCCCGGACGCGGGTCCTATCAATGCCGTAATTTAAATGGACATGGCCATGAAGCCAATACTTAGGCTGATACTTATCTACAAACCGCAGAAATTCATAAAATCCCCGGTGGGCATAGTCATCCGCATCCCCTACTCCGGCAAGGGGCGCGTGGGACACCACAACATCCACGCCCCTATGCTTACGGATCTTCCACTTTAATTTAAAAATACGCCAGCGCATTTCCCTTTCGGTATATTGGTGCGGACCGGGACTGTAACGGGGACTGCCCCCAAGTCCCAATATCCGCAGACCTTTATAGACCACCAGCTTGTCCTCAATGCAGTCGCACCCCTCCGGCGGTCTTTTTTCGTAAATACCGTCGTGGTTGCCGTGAACATACAAAAGAGGCACCCTTGTCATGGTTACTAAAAACGATAAGTACTGGGGTTTTAAATCGCCGCAGGAGATCAACAGATCATAGCCATCCAGTTTGCCGGGGACGTAATAGTCATACAGACCGGGAGAGACTTCGTCGGACAAGGTCAAAATTTTCACAGCGTTCCCTCCTTTTCCATGGGAATGGAATCCCGATAAACACCCAGTTCCCGGACCATATCCCGGGCAAAGGGCGCGATCTCCTCAAAGGGCGGAATACACCCCTCTACATTCTCGCACAGCCAATCCATGTGCAGCAGCTCCTCAGGAGAAAGAACGTTTTCACCAGGGTTCATAACCCGTCCGTCCTGGGCTACCAGCCGTCTGCGGAAAGGATCCAGTGTGCCGTTTCGCAGACCGTCCCGAAGCATGTTGGTCAGCTGCAACATCCCCTCCGGTATGCCGTGGGCCAATTTCACGTCGATAACGCCGCTGTCCATGCCCCACCAGTAATTCACCGCGTGACGGTTGCCTTTGTCCCTATCCCAACTGCCGTTAAGTATGGAGCGAATGACATTCTCATAGAAATGCCCCCACAACCAACAAGGAGAACCCAACGGCTGCAAGATACCGTCCTCCACCAGATAGGTGCCATAGGTGCCGTGTTCCAGATACTTTCTGTCCGGCGTGGGCACATCCCGGTTGGAAATGACGTTAATACCGCTTTGGATAAAATCCTCCACGGGATTGCCACCCATACAGGACCAGCGCAGGGTGATCTTCGCCCGGGGATTGGTCAACTGCGCGCCCAGAGCAAAGGCGTTGATAGATGCAGGAACACCCAAAATAGGATACGAGCCCACATAACCGATGCGATCATTGTTTGCCATGGCGCCGGCAATCGCACCGGTGATAAACTTGCCCTCGTAAACCCGGCTGTAATAGGTACGGACACTGGAATAGGGCGCGTCCACCGAACAATTCAGAAACCGCACCCGAGGGTATTTCACCGCCATTTTCAGGGTAGGACGACTGAGCTTGGGAGTGGTGGAGAATACCACGTTGGCCCCCTCCTGCACCGCCTGTTCCAGCAGTGCCTCCGCTTCCTCCGGCGAGTCGGCATGATAATAATGCTTCACGGTAATCCGGTCAGACAAGACTTTATACACATATTCCGCGCCTTCCTCATGTCCCTTTGCCCAAGTGCTGATATCCGGATGCAGCTGATACACAAAAGCCACATGCAAAGAATTGAAACCAGTAGGCAGCAGCATATTGAGAATGCCGCCCTTACCTTCCGTATCCGCCTCGGTTTCCACCTGCACCGGTGTCTCCTGTGACAGGGAGATCACATCGTCCCACAGTGCTGCCAGCGCCTGCTTAATCTCGTCGGCGGATTTTGACCCCAGATCCCGGAAAGAATACACCTTCAACCACAGAAGGAGCGCTTCCTCCGGCAGTAAGTCTAATTTTTCACCGTGAAGGGCATCAAACGCTTCCTTAAAATACCGGAAATACGCCCGGAAGGTCCGTCTTTCCTGCTCTGTCCACACTTCTTCCGGTTCTTTCCCCAGATACGCTGCAAGCTTTTCATAATCGCCCGGCTGACGGAACTGCACATCATACATGCCGGTGGCTTTATAAAAGGTGAGAAATTCAAAATACGCCTGAATATGAGGATCTTCGCTCTGCTCCGGCAAGATCCGATACACTGTTCCGGGGATTTGGGAAGAACCAAAATAACGCAGCACACTGACCCGCTTATTTCCCTCCTGTACATAGAAATTGCCAAGATACTCATAGCAGACGATGGGGTTACGAATCCCCTCATCGGACATGTGGTCAGCGCACAGATGCATCCACTTCTGGGCAAACTCCGTCTCTGTATCCAGCAGGGGCAAAAAACCTGCGGAAAATGCCGAGATCCGTCCCGCGGTTTTTGTGCCCACGATCCGGTGAGTAGGAATATTCACAATACCGATATCCTGCGTGGTCAATGTATAGGTTTCTCCCAGAATATCTTCCAGAACCGCAGGGGCGGTATCCTTTCCCTGAGAACGCAGTTCACGGACTTCTTTCTGCGCCAGACGTCTTGCCTTCTGATATTCTTCACGGGCTTCCAGCAAATCCATAGTAACACTCCTTTAAACCCATATTTGTTATTATAACACATTAAAATCCAAAATGGAACCTGTGTTATCTGCGGAAATTGTATTTGACTTTTCTGTCTGTATGGGCTATGATAAATACTAGCAAATTGTGGGTATTTTCCCACGTATCGCTACATTTTCCACCACTGACTACTGGTAAAGGAAGGGAAAAATTATGATAAACATTGACGGAAAGAAATATGTTTTTGACCGCTTCTCCGACGAGGCGCTGCGTGTCATCAACCAAACCGGAGTCCGGGCACGGATGGCACCCAAGGACGGCAACGAAGACGCTAACTGCTGTTGGGATGGCATGGTGGCCCCCGACGGCTACTTCTACTTCCCACTTTCCTCCGAAAGCGGTATGTGCGGTTCCAGCAAACTGGCGCGATTTGAATATGACAACGACAGAGTGGTCACTTTGTTTAACTCAAAAGAAGTGTTGCTGCACCATGACCGCCAACTTCCCCACTCCAAATTCCACACTTCTTTAAACGCCATTCCCCGGCACGCGCTGTATCCTGAGGTTCCCTACGATGAGAAGGATTTTCTGATTCTTGCTACTACCCACTGCACCGACCGTGCAAAGCATCACCCGGAGTTCATGCTTTTTGGGCACCATAACCATGTGTGGGAAGGTTTCCCCGGCTCTCAGATAATTGTTTGGGACCCGAAGAATGGCCATGTCATGTCCTTAGGTACACCGGTTCCTCATGAGTCCATTTACGGCGCCAAGTATGATCCCAAGCACAACCGTCTGTACATGATTGGCTTCATACGGGGTCACGTATATTGTTACGACTTCAACGAACGCTGTGTAATCAAAGATCTTGGTAAGGTTGCAGAAATCTTCTGCTATCGACTGGTGCTGGGCGCTGACGGTCACCTCTATGGCTGCACAAAATCTGGTCAGATGTTTAAGGTCAATACTGACACCATTGAACTTGAAAATCTGGAATTCCATGTCCCCGACTTCAAAGATAATTACAAGAGCTATACCTGGTATCGCTATCTTGTTATGGGCAGAAACCACCCCTCCGGCAAGTATATGTATCTGGCATTCGCCGCCCTTGATCAGATGTACAAACTGGAATTTGCCACAGGCAAGGTTACGCCTCTGGGCAAAGCCTGTCCTATGGACGGTCTGTATGAGCTGCCTGCCAAGGACGGATGCTGGTGGATCCACGGCTTTGATATTGACAAAGAGGGCGTTTTGTGGGTTGCTCTGTCCGGCAACTCCATGCACAACGACACCGAGTTCACCCACCCCACCCGTACTTATTTGATCCGCTGGGATCCGGACAACGGCGAGGAGCCCTACTGTTGCGGTTTATTTGGCAAACCCGAACGTGTACAGCATTACATCACTGAGATGGAATATGATGATGTAAACGACCGTCTTTACTGGGTAGACGAGGTTACAAAAGAACCCCTTTCCACTGTCCGTCCCTCTGCTGGCTGTGTGGATTTGTCCCAATTCCGTAAGGTCTATCGGGAACGCGGCCCTGTTACAGAAGATCCTCGTGTTCAGATCCAATGCAGAACACCGGAAGAGATTGAAAGATATCGGCAGGCGTTGGAAAAGCAAACCATGGAAGAAAACTCGGAAGACAACCCCTTCCAAGCATTCCCGCCCTCCAAGGTGGAGGCAATCCGCATTTGGAGAAGCATACCTCGCTTGGAAGTTGAAGACTCCAAGGTTATCGGCATGGCATTTGACAAGGTATCCAAGGACTACCGCTGGAAGCTCCATGTGGTCTCCGGCAAAAGCGGTTGTTTCGACAGCGCTGCCTTTGTTATGGAGCTTGTAGACGGTACTGTTACCTCTGTCAAACGTTTTGATGAGATCGATGAAAGCTATAAGACTTGGCTCAGGGAGAACATTCTGCCCCAACCCGTTAACTTCGACGACAACATCAAACTGCCCGAAGCCACCGGTCGTCGATATCGTGCAAAGGCATCCTGTGTTGTGGACTGGAAGGACGGCAAAAAGTTTGTAGGAACATTGGATGCTCTGGCTGCTATCGTATCCCCCGACGGCAAGGTATTCAATCTGGGCAATGCCGCTGCCTACGGGCCGATCCGTTCCATGTGCACCAACAAGGACAAAACCCACCTGTGGGGCGTTGCCGGTGATGACGAAGATCTGGGCTATCTCTTCCAATATGATGATAAGAACGGTCTGCGTCAGATGGGTATTATCAACTACAATGTCCATGGCTACTTTGACGGTCCTACTGTTGCAAACATTTTGTCCAGCATTACCCTGTCCCCTGATGAGCAATATTTAGCCATCGGCAGCAGTGATCGAATCGCAGAAGTCCACGTAATGAAACTATAATAACCACTTTACCACGGGCAGATTTTCTGCCCGTGGTAAACTTTTTAAGAAAGCATTTGACAAACAGTACTTTTATGACTATAATTTCCTTGGAGTCACGGGCCTGTAGCGCAGTTGGGAGCGCATCACATTCGCATTGTGGGGGTCGTCGGTTCGAATCCGATCAGGTCCACCAATAAAAGACCACCCTTTTAGGGTGGTCTTTTATTGGTACGATATTTGTGCCGAGCGGATTCGAAAGTACAAATGTAATGCGGACGAGCGTTACCGCCGACGGCTTGACGGAGGCGAACATTGATTAAACGAATCCGATCAGGTCCACCAAAAAGACCGCATTTGTCTATCTGGACAAATGCGGTCTTTCACTTAAATTGCGATTATTTATACAGGGGGAATTCTTCGCAGATGGATGCAACCGTCTCTTTGACCTCTTTTTTCGTACCCTCAAAGTCACGAGCGGTCAAAGCGATACAGTGGGCAATTTTCTCCATTTCCGGAGCACCCAAGCCGCGGGTGGTAACGGCAGCAGTACCGATACGGACACCGCTTGTAACAGAGGGCTTCTGGGGGTCGTTGGGGATTGCATTCTTATTCAGAGTGATGTGGTTCTCATCACAGCGAATCTGCAACTCTGCGCCGGTAATATTCATAGGACGCAGGTCTGCCAGCATCAAGTGGTTATCGGTGCCACCGGTAACCAAATCAAAACCCTCATCCAACAATGCATCGGCCATTACCTTTGCATTGCTTACAATATTGGCAGCATAGGTCTTGAAATCAGAAGCCATCGCTTCCTTGAAGCAGATAGCCTTAGCGGCAATGATATGTTCCAGAGGACCGCCCTGGGTGCCGGGGAACACAGCAGAATTCAGCTTCTTAGCATACTCTTCCTTTGCCAGAATCAAGCCGCCACGGGGGCCACGGAGGGTCTTATGGGTGGTGGTGGTAACCACATCGGCATAGGGCACAGGATTCATATGGGCACCACCGGCAACAAGACCTGCGATGTGCGCCATATCCACCATAAATACTGCGCCAACCTCGTGGGCAATATCGGCAAAGATCTTAAAATCAATGGCTCTGGGGTAAGCAGATGCGCCGGCGATCAACAGCTTGGGACGGCAAGATTTCGCCATATCCCGAATTTGGTCATAATCGATAAGACCGGTTTCATGGTTTACATCATAGGAAACCACATTATAATACTTACCGGAAATATTAGCGGGACTGCCGTGAGACAAGTGACCGCCGTTTGCAAGGCTCATACCCATCATGGTATCACCGGGGTTCAGGAAAGCCAGCTCCACTGCCATATTGGCCTGCGCGCCGGAGTGGGGCTGCACATTGGCAAACTCCGCACCAAACAAGTCCTTGGCTCTTTGAATACACAGACTTTCCAGCTCGTCCACATGCTGACAACCGCCGTAGTACCGCTTACCGGGCAAGCCCTCCGCATATTTGTTGGTCAGCACAGAGCCCATAGCGGCAATCACCGCGGGAGACGCAAAATTCTCCGATGCGATCAATTCCAAACCATCCTGCTGACGGACAAATTCCTTATTCATCATCGCAGCAACTTCCGCATCATACTGGGCAACAAAGCCAATAGAATCTAAGGTTTTCGAGAGCATAATCATATCCTTCTTTCTAAAAAAATACAAACAAAAAACAGACAATCTAAGAAGACTGTCTGCAACATGCACCACAAGGACAAAACACTTGCGGTATCTCCGTCCATTTGCCTGAGAGATTCGGCCTTAGCCTTGCACCTTCGGCACACAACTAAATGTGTTCTCCAGAGAGTCCTCCGCCTCCGGTTCTGCATTATCATATCCGAAGGTTTCACCGGTTATTTGGCTGTTAAAAATAGTATACACTATATAAAAATTTTGTCAAGAGATATCTACAAAAAACACTTGCCATATTGTAGAATTTTGCTACGATGTGATATGCACCCCAAAAGTTAAACACTTCTGGGGTGCATATCACTGGGATCATCTTTATTTTTCTCTTTAATTTGCGCCTGCAAGTGCATACTCAGCACCGCAAGAGAGGTTGCCATATTCTCATTTTGAACCAAAATATTTTCCGGCACATCCAGATGGACAGGCGCAAAAGTCCAGATGGCCTTAATGCCACAAGCGATCAGCTGATCGCAAACCTGCTGAGCATAAGCTGCCGGCACAGTTATAATGCCCATCAGTATTTTATTCTCACGGCAAAAACCTTCCAGCATATCCATAGGCAGAATGGGCTTGCCGTCCTCAGTCTTGTCCGATATGGGGGCAACGTCAAATGCCGCCAAAATATTTAGTCCGTAAGCCTCGAATCCGCTATAACCCAGCAGTGCCTGACCAAGCTTACCGGCGCCCACCAAAATTGCATCAGTTGTATTATCATAGCCAAGGAATTGACTGATATCCTCTATAAGGCTTTCCCGGAGGTAACCCAGCTTGGGGCGTCCGCCATCGGAAACCATAGCAAGATCCTTTCGGACCTGCACCTCCCCCATGCCCAATGCGCCTGCCAATGTAGTTGCGGAGATATAAGCCGCACTATTCTGGGGAAGGCTCTTTAAATAAGACAAATATACCGGCAAGCGCTTTAATACAGACTTGGAAATCTCTTTACATTCCATAAATATCATCCTTAGATATCTATATTTTTACATATATCTTTTTAATTATAGCATACCGTATTCTATAATTCAAGATTTTTATGCGCAGGTGGTCTGACGCAGCAGTTCTTTTCGCAATTTCAGCATAATCCGCTTTTCCAAACGGGAAATATAGGACTGTGAAATGCCCATATATTGGGCCACCTCCTTTTGGGTCAACTCCTTGTGTCCGTAAAGTCCAAAGCGCATCACCACGATTTCCCGCTCCCGTTCCGGCAGATCCTTGACTGCTTGTCGCAGCACACACAGGTCCACATCCTCTTCCAGCGGGCGAAAGATCAAATCCTCATCCGTGCCCAAAATATCCGAAAGCAGCAATTCATTACCGTCATAGTCCATATTGATAGGCTCATCCAAAGAAACCTCCGTCTTTTGAGAGGATATTTTTCGTATGTGCATCAAAATTTCGTTTTCAATACACCTGGAAGCATAGGTTGCCAGTTTAATGTTCTTGTCCCGACGATAGGTATTGATGGCTTTGATCAGTCCGATGGTACCGATGGAGATGAGATCTTCCAGATTGACACCGGTATTTTCAAACCGACGGGCGATAAACACCACCAAACGCAAATTTCGTTCAATAAGCAGCTGCTTGGCTGCATCGTCTCCCTGCTCCAACCCTGCCAATGCCACCTGCTCGTCCTCCCCTTTCAGCGGCGGCGGCAGCACATCGGCGCCGCCGATGTAATAAATACCCCGTGACTGTACAACGCCCAACTTCATCAAAAAAGCCAAGAACTTATTCTTCATGATAACCCTCCTGTCAACGCCTGATATGCACCATCCGAGCTGAATCCATTAGGAGCAAACGCCACCACCGAACTCCCCTTCCATTTTCCGATCTTCACATTCTGCAACCGCATTGCCAGCAGAAATCCACCGCTGCTTCCCACACTGTGATAGGGTATCAACCGCAGACCCGGCAGAACACTTAACGATTCCACCGGCGAGCGAAGTTGTTCCGGTGTCAAACCAGTGAGATCCCCTGCCACGCGGGCTTCCAGCACCAGCACCTGCTGACCTGTGATGGGGTCACGGAGGGTATTTCCCGTGTCCTGCAAAGCGGTGATTTGCAGCCGTTTCTTTCCATAGGTTAGCTCCACAGGAATATAGGTATTGCTGCCGATGCGCCCCCGAAAGCCGAAACTGCATAGCAGACACAGAATCAGCGCAACCGATAATATCCCGACAACGCCCCCTCTGCCCATTCCCATGGCCACGCCGCCCAACGCAAAAAACAAGAACGCAAACACCAAACCTCTGCGAAACGCGCTGATACTGAATCCGTAGGCAATCACAGACATGCCTGCAAGACTGACAATGCGCCACAGGATATTTCCCAGGAAATGAAATCCCGGCAACAGGCAAGCGCCTGCATATATCCCACCCAACGCCGCTGCTGCCGCCGCTCTGACCAGCCTCACCGGATACCCGCATAACCGTCCCGCCGCCAGCAGCAAAAGTAAATCCACCAGGAAGTTCAAAAGAAATACGCCATCCAAATAGTCGATCATCTGTGCACCTCCTTGCCTGTACGTCCAGTATAGGACACGCCGGTAAAAAATCCCGTCGGTTGACGTGCAGCGTTTCCTTACAGATTCTACCACCGCCCTGTGGATTTCTACTGCCTGCGCAGGCTAAAACAAAAAATACGGCAGCCGATGCAATCGGCTGCCGTTTCATTCTGTCGAGATGTTTTTGATAACCTTACGAATGTTTTTTTCTGCCTTAAACCGGGGGACCATAATCTCATGACCACACATAAGACACTTTAACCGGAAATCCGCGCCGGTTCGCAGCACTTTCCACTGTTTTCCCCCGCAAGGATGGGCTTTCTTCATTTCCAGAATGTCATTTAGCTGAATATCCATTCTTGATCGCCTCCCAATACTGCTTTGCCAGCTGTTCCAGCTTATTGTCACCGTAGGTATAATAACGGGTGCCCACCAGTTCATCAGGCAGGTATTGCTGCTTCACCCAGTTATGGGGATAATCATGGGGGTAGAGATACCCCTGCTCCCGCTCCATGGTATAGGAATCAGCATGCATATTCTGCAAATGACGGGGGAAATCCCCGGTCTTGCCCTTACGGATATCCGCCAAGGCACTATCCAATGCCACATGACCGGTGTTGGATTTGGGACTGGTTGCCATCAGCACCGCAGCATCTCCCAAAGGGATCCGCGCCTCGGGCATACCCAGCATCAGCGCCATATCCACGCAGGACTTTACGATAGGCAGGATCTGAGGATATGCAAGACCCACATCTTCGGCTGCAATCACCATTAACCGACGGCAGGCAGACTGCATCTGTCCTACCTCCAAGAGCCTCGCCAGATAATGGCAGGCAGCATCCGGGTCAGAACCACGGATAGACTTCTGCAAAGCAGAGAGCAGATCGTAATGGTTGTCCCCATCCCGATCGGCGCGCATGGCGCTTTTCTGGGTGACCGCCTTGGCATCGGCAAGGGTGAGGGGTAATTTATCCCCCTGTGGGATACCCGCAGAGAACAGCACTTCCACCGCATTCAGCGCTTTCCGCAGGTCACCACCGCAAGCAGAAGAAATATATTCCAGCGTCCCTTCCTCGCACACGGTCTGCAACGCTGTCCGCTCCTCCAAATAGGACACCGCGCGATGCACTGCCTGCAACACCGCATCGGGGGAAAGCTGCTTGAACTCAAAGACGGTGGAACGGCTCAAAATCGCATTAAACACATAGAAATAAGGGTTTTCCGTAGTAGATGCGATCAAGGTGATCTTGCCATTTTCAATATACTCCAAAAGGGATTGCTGCTGTTTTTTGTTAAAAGACTGGATCTCATCCAGATACAGTAGTACACCATTGGGCGCCATAAAAGTATCCAACTGCGCCACGATATTCTTGATATCTGCCGTAGAGGCAGTGGTAGCATTCAGCTGATAGAGGGTGCGATTGGTCTGCTTGGCAATGATGTTGGCAACCGTGGTCTTTCCCGTGCCGCTGGGGCCGTAAAAAATCATGTTGGGAATCTTCCCGGAATCGATCAGGCGGCGAAGCACCGCCCCTTTGCCTAAAATATGCGCCTGACCATACACTTCATCCAAGGTATTGGGTCTGATAAGATCTGCTAATGGCTGATACATACGCCGCTCCTTTCCTTAAAATGTTGCCACGTCCGGCTGGGCAGGTTCTGCCGGCAGCACTTTGATTGCCGTCAGGACTGGGCCCAAATCACCTTGATAAAGGACGTGTTTTTCTGCATGAACGGTAGCAGTCACTGCCACCCAAGACCGGGGTTCCAATTGACCTGCCTGTTCATACCGGCAGGGTATGCCGCAGAACTGGATATCATCCTCGCAGCAGGTCATCACAAACCTGCCAGGGGCAAACATGCCGTTTTTCTCCCGGCGGAGCATTGCCACCTGTCCTTTAAAGGTGACGGTTTTGCCGTCATACTTTGCGGGTTCTTCCGTTACATCCCTGTACCACAGAGCATAATCATTATCATGGATTGTAATAATTGGCGCATTGATATCAAAGGGTAAGGGGTCCTCAATCTCGTCAAAGGCGGTGGTGCCGTCGGTATAATCGTAAAGAATGTCCATTCTACGATTGGCAGCACGGACCAGCTTATGGAAAGGCATGGTATCCTGCCCCGGTGTGAGCCGGTTGAATACCACCATCTGTCCGCCCACCAGCTTGTCCATCACCAGATTGCGCATATTGGCATTGTACGCCATAAAGGTGGTGGAGTCAGCAAACATAACCTCCTGTGCAACCACCCAATCATTGGGGAATCGGCTGTACAAATCACCAACCATGTGCATACCGTTTAACTCAGCGACGACCCGCTGGATCTTGTATTTTTTTGCAAGGGTCTGCAACTGTTTGGTGGTAACAGACTGCTGATCTACCACTTCCAAAAACACGTTTTGATGGGGATAAGCGGAAAAATCATATTCCTCCTCCCCTTCCTCACAAACCAGCAGTAGCGTCCGCTCGCCGGCATTGAAACGGGGGTCTTCCAAGGTCTCCTGAATAAATTTCGTCTTTCCGGAATCCAAAAAACCGGTAAATACATACACTGGAATCTGTGCCATATTACACTCCAAACAGTTTGGCTACACCGGCTTCATCCAACTGAGAACCGATGACGCACAGTTTTCCGGTAACCGCGGCGCTGCCAATACGCAGGTCTACTTCACCGGGAACAAAATCAAAATGGATCCAGTTTCCGTCCTCCCCTGCTACGATGCCTTTGGCGCGCAGGACCATGCCCACAGCGCCGCTATCCAAGGCGCGCAGAGCAAACTGGATAGCTTCAACAGAGAACTTCTTATGGGTCTCTACGCCCCAAGCAGTGAACACTTCGTCAGCATGGTGGTCATGGTGATCATGACCGCAGGTGCAGTGTTCGCCATGGTCATGATGATGTTCGCCGTGGTGACCGCAGCAGTGGTGTTCACCGTCGTGGTCATGGTGATGTTCGCCGTGATGGCCGCAGCAGTGGTGTTCACCGTCGTGGTCATGGTGATGTTCGCCGTGGTGGCCGCAGCAGTGGTGTTCACCGTCGTGGTCATGGTGATGCTCGCCATGGTGGCCGCAGCAATGGTGTTCACCGTCGTGGTCATGGTGATGCTCGCCATGGTGGCCGCAGCAATGGTGCTCCTCGTGGTGGTGATGATGCTCCTCTTCCAGCTGCGCCAAATCCGCAGACACCTTAGCCTTACCCTCCATGGCCTCCATCAGTTGCGCACCGGTCAGTTGATCCCAAGGTGTTGTAACGATGGTTGCATTCGGGTTATGTTCCCGGAGCAGCTCCACTGCCGTATCCAACTTCTGCTGAGGGATGCTGTCCGTCCGGGACAGGATAATGGTGGCAGCAGTTTCAATCTGGTTGTTGTAGAACTCACCAAAATTCTTCATATAGACCTTCACCTTACCTGCATCCACAACCGCAACGGTGCAGTCCAGCACCACGTCATCCCCGGTGACCTTTTCCACAGCGGCGACAACATCCGATAATTTGCCTACGCCGGAAGGTTCGATAACAATTCTATCCGGATGATACTCATCGATCACCTGGGTCAACGCCTTACCAAAATCGCCTACAAGACTGCAACAAATACAACCGGAATTCATCTCCGTAATATTGATACCGGAATCCTGCAAGAAGCCACCGTCAATACCGATCTCGCCAAATTCGTTCTCTATAAGCACCAGTTTCTGCCCTGCATAGCTTTCCGCGATCATTTTCTTGATAAGAGTGGTCTTACCGGCGCCCAAAAAACCGGAATAAATATCAATTTTTGTCATAACATTCACACTTTCTTTTGTATTTTGCCTTCATATCCATTAGGCATTTTTCCATGTAGTAACTATACCACAAACCGCAAAAAAAATCTATGATTATTCAAAAGATTTCCATAAAAAACCGGACTATACCAGTGTATAGTCCGGTTCAGTTTCATTACAAATCAGAAAACTTCCAATTCGTAAAGTTCAACCTGCTCGCCATGGAATTCCATGCGCAATGCATCGGGAGCAATGGTTTCCTTCAAATAGAAGGTCTTGGAGTACTCTGCGGTCTCAATCTTTTCAACAGCAGGTACAGACAACTGATCGCCAATCTTAACTTTCAGTTCCATATTTTCGATATTGTAGCCGCCAACAACTACCTTGCTGAACGCAGGCTTCACCTTAGTCAGATCAACTTCCACAAAATTATCGGGATTGCTCCAAACTGTATATGCCAGATTATCTGCCATACCATCAAAAAGCTTATGCTTCATGGTGAATCTGGATGCAGAGGCTGTCACGGTAATATCATTATGCCGACCAAACAGCAGACTGCCACGATGGGTGCGCTCATATTCCAGCTTATCGATCAGCGCCACGGTATCTGCATAAGTGGGCAGGTTCTCACCCTTGACTACGTTTGTGCCGATAACCACTTCCAAGGGTTTCAGCTGGAAGGTATTCTCTGTAAACACACGGCTGCCACGGAACTCATGCCAGGTGCCGGTCAGTCCATCAAGGGTGATCGTCTGGGACTGCTGAGTAAAGTTCACCAGCACGAACATCTTCTCGTCGCCGTTGTCATAAAGCACAGATTCCGCATCGTCGGAACGATACAGTGTAGTGCGCTTGCCGTGGAGTACGATATCCTCCAACGCCTCGAAAGAAGAGAAGATGTACCGTGTGCCCTCGTAAAGCACGGGACGGTCGTTCATATCATGGGCTGCATAGGGCCACAGAGTCTTTCCGCCGTGAATCATAGCTGCCCAGGTATGGCACACATACTCATCTAAGGTGACGCAGTCCCAACCTGCCTTGCCACCGCCGGTCAAATAGCAAGTGGGTAGGAAGCCAACACATTTGTCCGGTCTATTCAATTTGACCACCTTATCCACAAACCCGCCCAGGCTACTAATTGCACGCAGGTAAATACGTCGACCGTCTTTATAGTTAAAAGGACAAATGTAGGGGTGCACCTCAAACCAGTCTGCGCAATCAATCACTGATTCAGGGCTCCGACTGCCCACAAGAAGAACATGGTAAGGATCCTTATCTGTTACATACTCATAGAAGTGCTTCAAGTACACAGGAGAGAGTCCCCGGCACTCAGGTTCATCAGAAAGATAGTAATAAACAAAGTCCCTGTTCTTGTTTGCTTCAATAACTGCATCCAGTTTGCGGAACATCTCTTCACTAGGCATTTGGTCCTTAACAGCTTCACCGCTTGCGCCCTCGCTGCCCTTAATCAAATCCGTAGGTTGGATTCTAATGGCAGGTTCGGGGAAGTTCTCAATGGTCTCGTGGAGATTATCTGCATCATATCTCTTCTTGAAGGCTTCACCGATCTTATAGTAACGTGCGTACATATTTCGACGAAGAGTCGGTCTGCCGTTGATTACCAGATTACCGCCGGAGATCCATGCCATGGTGTGATCAGAAGGAGCAAGACGGCGGATTTTTGGCTTGATTTCAGCATCCGCAGTGGTGACAGTCAGGAAAGCCTCGCCGATCTCAAAATTCGGGGTTTCAAAAGCAAAAGAACCGTCAGCATTGGGTGTGATTACCTGGGTCTCGATGCCGGGGCCTTCCAACTTCATAGTAGCTGGCTTAAATGCGGTGACTGTACCGGTAATCTTGGTATAATCCTGACCGGGATAAAAGTTGTTCCGGTATTCCGGCAGTGTAAAATGCAGTTTGATGGGCTCATACTGGGCAAGTACGGGATAATAACGCTTGAATACGATACCATCGTCCTTTCGGGTCAGAGCAAGCATAGTCTGAGCGCGACCTAGCTTCGGATAGAAGCATGGAACCGTAAATTCATTACTGCCTGCTTTTAAATTCACCTCAACAGAATCAGCATGGTCGGAAGTGAACACAAAAGTATCATCAACGGCATTGTCCGTTCTCACAGTCATAAAGCCACAGTAACCATCAGCCGCTTCCTCACGCAGCTCCACATCGGCGGAGAAAATACGCACATCATTACGGGCAGGGCGCATGGGGAATCCGTCAACCGTATTGTAATATGCAGAAGACAGGAAGCCGCCCACCCCTCCAATCTTAGACCATGTACTATATTGAGGTCGACCGTTAACAACCCGAACACGGCCGATATTCATAAGCCATTTGCTATTCCACTTTTCCTGATAGGTCCAATAGAATGCCGTCAGGGGGATTTCTACCTCGATGGACCAGTAGTTATCACCAATATATACAGCCTGCGACCAATCCGGATTATAACGATCAGGACGGATATTGCCGCCCTCAGAATAGTACTGTGTCATGATATTACTATTGATGGTGACAATAAACTGATAAAATTCATAGCTGTCACCGGAGGGAGAGAAGAACAACTCAACGGAATGACCGGTAAAGGCGTTTCTCAGGTAGCGGGATGCCAAAACATCCTCCATTCCATCCGGTTCCAGACACTTAACACCCACAAAGATTCTGTCTTCGTACTGCAAAACCTTAAACTCGGTATCTACGGGAGCAGGTCCGCCGCCACTTCTCTCCATATTACTGAATCCGGAAAACGACTGGGCTGTTTCCCATACCGGTTCATCCATTTTGCCATCAAGAACGATGCCATACTGATTTGTCTGTTTTTCTTCCATTTCTGCTCCTTTCCGGTGTTCCAAAGCAACGAGAAACACCTGTGCTGCCAGCATTGTTCATCATAAATTTGCACCCAACATTCCATTGGTGTGACAGGTCCGACAGTCACATAAATTTTGCATACTTTGTTCCCTTTATGAGAATATTTACGCTTACGCATACAGCCACATTATAGCAAAGCGCAGTGGAATATGCAATAGAAAAACCGAAATATTTTCATTATTCCGGCATATATGCGCCAAAAAAGGCGGCTGCCGAAGCAGCCGCCATAAGTTCTAAAAAGCAGGTCTATTAATTAGCGTACAGGTTGTTGTACTCGTTGACCCAAGCTTCCTCACGCTGCGCAATAACAGGGATTGCGGAAGCAGGAGGCATCTCGCGTTCTTCCTTACCCAAAGAAACAGGGGTAGAAGTCTCATTGGGGAAAGTCAGAGAAATGAAGTGATTATCAGCACCCAGAACAGCGGCCTGGAACTTCTCATACAGCTCCTGGTCCCACTCTTCCAGCTCATCAAATTTTTCCTGTCTTTCTTCGACAACATCTGCAAAGTTGGACTTCCAACCGGCACTAAACTTACTTGCACCGCGGATGCCCTCGTAGTTACACTTGTACAGGCCCAAGCTGAAATCGGACATGTAACGCATACCAACACGAAGAATGTAGTTCAACAAAGCCACAGCAGCCTCGTTCTCATCGCAGGAGGAAAGAACGGAGGCGTACACGATGGTATGCTCGTACCAGCTCTCGCTGTCATTGGTAAACTTAGGCATAGGAACGACTTCAATAACGTCACCATTGACCAAGGTCTGATTCAGATGTGCAAAGTTGTACCACTCAGCATCCTGGCAGGCAGTCGCAGGACGGGGGTTGGTAGCCGAGGTTACCATCGTACTGTAATCGCCCATAGACTTGGTTTCATGCACGCCCTTGTAGAGGATCTCCAAGTATCTCTTATACTCAGCAGAGTTGCGAACCAAAGATACAGCCTTACCGTCATCAGCCAATTTACGGGTAAACGGTCTGTTAACACGGAACATAGAACCGCAGCCATAGATATCGACAGAACCATTGCCGTCAAGGTCTTTGGTGATCTCTGTCAGGCACTTTTCCATGGTGTCCCAGTTCCAGTTGTCTTCCATAAAGTACTCCTTGGGAGACTTAACACCGTACTGTTCAAACAGGGTCTTGTTATAATAGAACAACGTACCACCAGACCAGGGCGCGACAACACCGTAGCTCTTACCCTTATAGTTACACATATCCAAGTAGTAAGATCCACAAGTTTTTGCCAGCTGCTCATACTCTTCATCGGTAAAAGCTCTGGTCAAACCGGTAGTTGCGGGCAGGGGGAACTTGTTACAGTGCAGTATCAAATCGGGATTGTTGCCAGATTTGATGTCGCCCATAATAACGTTCTGGTCATAGTCACCAACATATTCAATTTCAACGTTGTTCAAAGCAGCCCAGTCAGCGATAGCTGCACGGACCATCCAAATAAAGGAGCCCTGACCCATATTATCAATATCATCATACAACTCAGAGCTGTAACTGTATAGCTGGAGCTTCTTACCGGAGAAGGCAGGATTGATTAGATCATTGTTGTCGGTAATTTCCTTATTAACGGCAGCTGCACCGGTACCGGTAACCAACTCTTCTTCCTTATACTGAGCAGTTTCCTTAACGTAGGTGTAAACAAAATCTTCATCTTCGTCGCTATCGTTGTTATTGTTTGCGCTGTTTCCGGCGTTTGCTGCGCCGGTGTTGTTGGTTCCATCGGTCTTATCGGCAGGCTTCTTACAAGCAACCAAGCCAAAAACCATGCAAAGAACCAACAGCAATGCTAAGATTTTCTTCATGAGTCTCGCTCCTTTTCTAAATTTTATTTGGAATTTGCTACTTGTGTACAAGTCTTCTGTACACAAGTATTATAGCAAACACTCCATACATTTCGCAATATTAATTTCGTAACCTTTGTTTGTTTTGATGACATTATTGTATTGAATTTTTTATGCATTTTGCACAATATTATCATCCATTAACTTAACATTCCGTACATTATCCCTTGCTACCGGATCGATCCATACATTCCACAAAGAACTTCTGGCAGACCAAGAACACAAAAATCATCGGCAGCACAGACAGTAAGAGGATGGAATAATATTCCACATCTCTACGCATTGCTGTTAGTTCACTGGCGCCCACCTTCAAGGTAACCAAGGTCTCTACTTCTGGCATCAAGGGCGTACCCATATTCAGCTTATACATACCGGTTACAAGAGAATCATTCCAGTAATAGATAAGAGACAACAGGGTAACTGTAACCAACACGGGGATAATATTGGGGAGCATGACCTTCCAATAAATCTTAAACGGATTACAGCCATCAATCTTTGCAGCCTCTTCCAGATCCTTGGGCATGCTGGCAAAGAAAGACTGAAACAGGAAGATAAAAATACCAGCCTTCAAGCCAACGCCAAAGAGAGCAGGTACAATAAATCTGCCCAGATTGGGAAGCAAGTTAATCGTAAGGGCTTCACCGGTAAACAATCCTATCAGCTTGCCGATACCGAAGAAATCAAACCAACGGTAGTAATAAATCAGTGGCAACTGAACTGTCTGGATAGGCATAATAATGGTAAAAAGCACAGCCGCATATACCAGTTTGCTACCCTTAAACTTATATCTACCCAAGCCATAACCGATCAAAGAACAAACAAATACAGAACAGATGGTACAAGTTATGGTAATGACTGCCGTAACCTTAGCATGATTAAAGTATTTGAAGTAACTCTGACTATTGATAAAGTTTTCAAAAGTAGCCAGATCGGGGATAAAGCCGCCGCTGCCGTTGTAGTAGGTTTCTGCTTCTGTTAAAGAAGCAGAAACCATTTTAAGGACAGGGAAAATCGCAACATAACTAACACCCAGCAACAATGCAAAACGGAACACCTTGTACAAAAAAGTAGATACAGGGGAAATGGTGTTTTTATTGAATATTTTTTTTACATTTAAATTAAGATTCATAAGAACACTACCTCCCTCTTAGTCCAAAGTAATAACTTTTCTGGAAACAAAGGCATTCACTAATAACACCAATGCAAAAATCAATACAGAATATGCCCAGCTCTGGGTACATGCATAGTCCAATCTGGCTGTCATATTTCCATTAATCTGCTGCACAATGGAGTTGGTGCTGGCATTAAAGTAGTCAATGATGGTATAGATCAAGCACAACAAGATGCTGGGGGTAAGCAATGGGAATGTGATCTTCCAGAATGTTTCCCATGCGGTTGCGCCTTCCATCTTTGCCACTTCATACAAATAAGGAGGAATTGCCTGTAAGCCAATAATAAAAATGATGATCTGCAAAGGCATATTCCACAACAGATTAAACAATTTACCGGCATAAGCCGTAAAAGTCTGTATAACCGGTGTCAGAATACCGAAGCTATTCACAATTTCTTTGATGAAACCGGTGGTCTCGCCGGTCATCATAACAAACTGATTGGTATCCTGAGACATTTCCGCAGAACCGCCGATCAAACCAAAAGATCTCAATACCGCATCCGCACCAAAAATCATAGGCAGGAACAGGCAAACTCTGAAAAACAGTCGACCAGGGAACTTATCCACCAAAAGCACCGCCAGGAAGATACTCATAAACATAATAACCAAAACCTGCACAACAATGGTGGTTGTATGTTTCCAAAGCGCTTTAATAAAGGTAGCATCCTGTTCTACCATATATTTCCAGTTTTCGAAACCAATGGGTTCCAGAGCCAAACCGTTGGAGTCTACGGAGATTCTGTTAAACGTATACTCCAAAGATTCAAGAAGCGGCAGGAAAAACATCCAAATAAAACCAATAATAAACGGCAAAACAAACAGTAGACCGGTCTTATCGTTTTCTGTTAATAATGTGCGTCTTTTCTTCTTTATCATTTTGCACCTCCTGAAAGAATCAGGTAATCCTTAGCGCCGATCTCATGGCCCTGGTAAGTGTAAGGCTCGCTACCGTAATTGATAACAACAGCAGCAGACTCATAAAGGGACAGAACCACATCTTCTGTTAAGGATTCATGGGACAGGAATTTCTTGCCCGCCAGCTGCTTAGCTGCCTTCTGCAACTCTGCGTACTGCTCAGCGGCAAGACCCTTCCAGTAGTCATAGGAATAGGAAACCATGGTGTTATAATCCGTACCAACCAAATCAGAAACATTGCCATAGATCAGGTTATATTTCAAACTGCATCCGGTCTCCAACGCCTTTAAGAAAGCATACTCATAGTCAACAGTGGTATTAATACCGGCAGCAGTAAGCAGTTTGCTGTCTTGGAATACCATCTGATAGAAAGGCACACTCTGATCCTGCATATCAAAGTTACTGTGACTATCCGGTGTATCGGTAATTACATCGGCATAGGGCATGGTGTAGAGGTAACCGCCATGAACCATGAGTTGCTTAACATTTTCCGCAGAGGATTTCAAAGTTTCATGCCAGAGTTCCAAAGCCTTCATTCTGGAAATTGCATTTGTTCCCTCTACATGGTCGGAATACAAGGTGTTACCAATACGGTTCAAAGAGAGATTCTCCAAATCCCACTTGGGCATAGTAGAAACAAACTTCGCAGTCAATTCAGATACCAACGCGGGACGGAGTAAATGCCAACGGGATGCGGTAATAGTAGTGCTCACATCAATATTGTACTTATACTGGAAAGCATAAGCATCAAAGAAAGATCTAACGCTGTCCCTGTTCTCCTGATAGCCGTTACCGTTCTCATACAGATCAATGGGATTGGTCTCCATGAATAACAGAACACCCGCTTCTTTTAGGTAGCTGATCATGTCCTTAAAATCTCTCTTGGATCCCAAGACAGATTCCACAGACACCTTGTCGTACATCTTATTGTTTAGGCCACTGTCCATAGCGCCGATGTAATTCACAATGAGATTATCGACACCCTTGGACTTCATTTCCTTGACAATTTCAACCACATCATCATATGTCGTCAAAGCGGTAACCACAGGACGCTTCACGCCAAGCACATACTTTTGAATGCTAACCGCACCCACCAGATCCAAGACCACATACTTATCATCAGACAGTTCAGACTTTGTCAGCTGATTCGTCTCAATCAGGTAGTCTCTATACAGACTACTCATACCAGAATAGTTCGCCTGATCACCATCCAGGAAGAAGTACCGCACGCAGTAATTCTGACCCTCGGTCTGATTCTCTCTGAAATCAATACTGTGGGACGCGTTGTGTACATTAGATGTATTGGCGATCCGCTTCAATGTATACTCAGTCAACGCCGCATTGGCGTACACATGGTTATAGGAGCTATCCTTTTTACTGGTAGTAGCCGCAATACTGCTGGAAACCTCACCGGTAGTGATGATGCCAAAAAATGCATGATCATTAACCTTAGCGCCAAACACGGGCATAGTAATAGTCTCTTTGACCGTGCTCTGCTTGTCATTCACAAACGCAGGGTTTTGACCGTATACATATTCAGAGAAAGACTGCATGCTCTGTTTTTCATTGTTAAACGCAATGAGAGAACCAGAACCGTCCGGTACAAACAGGTAGCCATCATCATTCAGTCCGCCAGCACCAAAATAAGGCAACAGAGAAATCGTATCCACCATGAAGGCATTGCTGCCAACGCCGGTAATCTCATTGGTAACGATCTCTGCCTGGAAACCGTCCTCTGTCAGGGTATACTGCACAGGAACATAAACATTGGCTGTTGTAAAACCGAAGGTGAACTTTACACCATTTTCAATCAGCTCATGCTTCATGGTTCCCTTCTTGATGCTGTTATTGTAATTGTCAAACTCCACCGTGATACCCTGTTCCAAATTAACAAATTTAACATGGATCTGGGAGTTGATACGGGAACGCATGGTAACCAATTGGTCCGCATCCCGATCCTGGGGATTGGTATACCAGTTCATACCATTGGCCTTTTCTGTTACACAGATCTCACCGGTGGTAAAATCCGCAGACAGAATCATTTTGCTGTTCTCAGCAACTTTTTTGAAGCCGGGCTCACCATAGTTGTAATTTTTTACGGTCTTGATTTTATCATCGTTTTCAATGACCACACCGGCTGCCGCTCTTTGTACATCGGACTGATAAATCTTATAACCTGCAAAAGCTACACAGCCAAGCAACACGACGATCAGTGTGATACTAGTAACACGACTAATCAACTCTTTCTTTTTCGTAATTGCCCGCTTCCATTTCCAATAACGTTCTTTTATGTCCATTTTAGCCTCCATTCCTCTTCAATCACACTTCAAATCTGAGCTCGAAGATCACTGTAACAAAGAAGAAATACAGTTGTTCGAAGAGGATCAACAGCATCAGCACAATGAAGAACATGATTATCAGACAGGCAATTGTCAGAATAATTGATCCAATCGTCTTGACAAAGGAATATTCGTGAATCTCCTGCAAACCACTAAATGCGATCATAGCACCCCAAATCTCAGACACAATGACAGCGTAGGTCAAAAACACCTGTTCGTCGCCTGTCAAGCACCAACTGAGAATGGTCGTCAGGAACCGCACAATGATATACGGTAGCAAAGCATTTGCAGCCACAACACAAATATCTTTCAGTTTACCCTTACCGTCCATCAAGGTGCAAATACACCAGTTAGACAGGCAAACCATTACATACATCGCCACCGTCACAACACCGGTGCGCAACAAGCTCAAATCTTCACCCTTGAACTCATTCATATCAAAGCCCGTTGCGGTACGGTAAAACAGTTCCACAAACAACCACAGCGCCACTGTGATTAAAACAACATTAGTGGAGCCCTTCTTGTTAGCCTTTAATTCCAGAAATCCATCCCTGGGATGTCTGCAAATGTAAAAGGGATACAGATAGGGGCTCATCGTATCAAAACCGGTACGTTTTTTCATAACCCTTCACCCCTCTTATTTCTTCAATCGCCAGTACAGCTTGGAGCATGTGTTGGAAATTCCGTCCCAACCAAGAATGGCGAACATACCCAACACAACAATAGCTGCCACCAGCGCAAAGTTCTTACGAATGATATCGTCACGCAGAAGCGCCTTGGCCTCGGAGTAACCCTCCTTATCCTTGCCCAGTTCAAAGTACTCCATAGCCTTTTCATACTCACCCAGGCTGATATATGCCTTGCCCAGGCCAACATACGCCTGCGTATAGTTTGCGTTCATTCTGAGTACTTCCATCCAAGGATCAATGGATTCCTGATACAAGCCCGCATTGTACAAACGGTTTGCAGAACGAATCATTTCACCATAGAATGTCTGTTCCATGACGGTGATGGTATTCTTACCGGCATCCAAAACCAAAAGTCTGTTTTTGCTGTCAGATTCCAGGGAAACCGCCTGCGAAAACAAGCCCTCCTGATAACCTTTACCGCCAAAGACAGCCAGCAGGTTACAACTTTCATCGTACTGGAACAAACGACCCGTAGAGCCTTCCAGCAAGGTAATGGCGCCTTCATCGTCCACAGTGATGTCGTTGAGTGTCATTCCGGTCATTTTTCTGCTGTTGGACAGAGTGAGCAAGTCGATCGACTCGGGTAATACATTACTGCCCAATGCATTCAACTTGGAAACAGAAGATGCAACAGATTCCACCAACGGAGAGACTGTATAAACAAATCTGTCCTCAGACCAGAAGATATTATTAAATTCAACAGGCTGGAAGGTTTCCTTTTGCTGCGCCTTGGACATGATACTCCGCCATACACGCTCAATACGCATGGCAGCGGTCTCCTTCAGCTTATTGGTGCCGTAGAAACCCAAGAAAGAACCTGCGCTGTCAATAAGCAATGCACCGGTGTTGATGTTACCGGAAGTAACATACATAATTCCCATGTTATCCACGACGACCTTCTTAGGTTGGAAGTTCAATGTCCCCTCCAACAGCTCATCGACGGGTTTTTCGAAAATCTTCTTAATATTGCCATCCAGATCGGATACCAGCACCCGATCGTTACCGGTATCAGCAATATACAAAAGTTCGTTTTCTTCACGGAAGAACAGGCCTTCTGCGGTCTCAGAGAGCGTTAAGGTCTCTTCCCCATATGTAAACTCTTTCAATTCCTTAATGCACCTGTAATTGGTATCCAAAACCAAAATTCTGGCATTACCGGAATCCAGGACAAACGTCCGGTCGTAATTATCTACGTAAATATCTCTGGCATTTTTGATCGGAGTGGTTCCTGTTACAGATTCATCCACGATGACCATAGCCTGATATACGTTTGTAGAGGGTACCGGTACGTTGTCTTCATAGGTATAGGTTCTGTCAGGCTGTGCAGCCCATACTGCCATTCCGGAGGAAGTCAGCACGAGTATCAAAGCCAACAGACATACTATTGTTTTTCTCATGTACACACCTCACTTCAAAGTCATTGCGTTGGCTTAATCCTTAATACCGGAATGCGCCATAGTCTGCAACATTTTGCTCTGGGTTAGAATAAAGGAAATAATGGGCGGGATCATCAGAAGCACACCTGCTGCGGATGCCGCACCGGAACGGGCGATACCGCCATCACTAATCTGAGTCAGCGCGGTGGGCAACAGCTTCAATTCCTCTCTGAAAATAACACCGGTAGAACCGTTGTTCCAGACGTTGGTAAAGGAAAGAACCATAACGGTCATCCACGCGGGCTTTACGTTGGGCAACACAACATTCAGGAAGATGCGCAAATCCGTGGCGCCGTCAATTTTCGCAGCATCCAGAAGAGAATCGGGAATTTGCAGCATAAACTGGCGCAAAAGGAACATATGCAGAGTAGATGCCAGAGAAGGCAGGATCAGCACCCAATAGGTATTGATCAAACCCAATTTTGCCTTGATAATATAGGCAGGCAAGGCGGTAACGCCACCGGAAAACAACAGGGTCAGCATGATCAGCTTCCACAAACCATCTCTACCGGGGAATTTTTTCTTAGCAAAGGGGTATGCCGCCATAGCACCGATCAAAACACCAACACCGGTACTTACAATACTGACAAACACACTGTTAAATAAGTATCTGCTAAACGGAACCGTCAGGTCAGAGACCAGCTGGAACAGCATGGAATAGTTGCTCCATGTGGGGTTTGTTATGTAAAAACGAGGCGGGAAAATGAAACGCTCTTCGATGGGCTTGAAGGATTGCAAAACAGTATAGTACAGGGGAAGCGCCATAAAAGCACCGACGCAAACCAGCATGAAGAAAACGGAGAAGTTACCGAAGTGAGAGCGATTCAATTGTTTATGTAACTTGATTTTTAACATGATCTCTCTCCTCTCCTATTCATCTACAAGTAGTTTATTGATAACCTTATTAACGATCAGCATCATTAGCAACAGAACCGTACTGATGGCACAGGCGTAACCCATTTCGTACCGGGTCGAACCGTAGTCAGAAACATGGTTGATGATGGTGTGGGTAGCGTAGTCAACCGAGGGGTTACCACACAACTGCTGCATAACAGCGCCGCAGGCAAAAGAGCTGGAAATCTGCATAACCGCACCGAACAGCAGCTGCGGCTTCATCTGCGGCAGGGTCAGATACCAGATCTCCTGGAATCTGTTGTGAACGCCGTCGATAGCGCCAGCTTCGTAAAGGGTTGTATCCACCGTCTTAAAGCCTGCCAGGAAGGACAGGAAGCTGGTGCCCAAGCTGAGCCACAATTGCACAACGATACAGCAGGCAAGCATATAGTCCGTATCAGCCAGCCACAGAATAGGCGAATCGAGCAGTCCCAGCTTCATCAAAACGCCGTTCAGCACACCGTAACGGTCACTGCTGAGGATGTAGGTCCAGATGGTGTAAACACCACCGGAAATAGACGGCGCGTAGAAGATAACGGTCATCACCGCACGGACTTTATTGGGAAGCTCGTTGATAAACCAAGCAAATATAAAGCAGGCGATGTAACCCAAAGGACCGGTGATCAACGCAATGATCAACGTATTTCTAATCGCAATAATGAAAATGTCATCATTCAAAAACAGTGTCTTATAGTTATCAAAACCGACCCAGTTAGGCGTCTGCAACATATTAAAGTCGGTAAAGCTCAGAACCATGGCTGCTACAACCGGAATAACCGTGAAGATAAAAAACGCAGTCAAAAACGGAGCAATCATCATGTAGCAGGATCGCTCTGCATATATGCGTTTGAAAGATGTTTTCAGCCTTGTGGGCTTCTTATTATCACGCATCTTTTTCATCCCTTCAATATAGTTTAATTGTTGAGGAAGAACTCTTCTCTCTTTCTGGTAATTTCATCGTTTATCTTAATCGTCCATTCAGTAAGCAGCTCACGGGCATTTTCACCGTGGTCAATCACGCCACGTGTAAAGTTAGTCATACCTCTGGTAACATAATAGTTACCGGGGACGATGGGGATAAATTGCAGCCATTCGAACTGCTCTTCCAGAAGTGCTCTTTCCTGTGCTGTCCAACCCAGTTCTTTCAATGCCACCAGGTTTGCGGTGGGACGTCTTGCAGCGATACCCAAAGCAGCTTCCAGATCGTTACCGTATCTGGCCTGAGTCTCCGCCTTGGACCACCACTGGATAAGTTCCCAACAAGCATCCTTATCCTTAGCGCCGCTTAACATAATCGCGCCAACGCCGGACTGGTCCATTTGGGTACGGTCAATGGTTCCGTCCTCTTTCAGGGTACCGGGAATGGGATACATCTGCCACAAACCACTGATTTCAGGCGCTGTATACTTCAATGTGGTATATGCCGAAAATTCCGCAATTGCGATAGGCATTTCACCAGTTCTAAACCGGTTAGCAAAGTCGTAGGTTTTGGGAAATCCGTATTTGGTGTAGAACTCAGCATGCTGAATCAGTGCCTCAACCGCAATATCACTGTCAAAGCAAACTTCTGTCAGTTCCTCGTTAAAGTAAGAACCACCCTTCTGATACAGCAAATTGGAGAAGGTACCAGCGCAGCCCAAGTTCATATTATAACGCTGCAACACCTGCGCCACATCATAGATATCATCCCAGGTTTGAGGGATCTCCAAGCCCATGTTCTCAAAGATATCTGTTCTGACGAACATGACCTGACAGGTATTGGTACTGGGCACAGCATAATATCTGCCTTCCAAAACAAAGGGAATCTCACTGCCCGGAACATACTCTTTCAAAATATCAAAGTAACCGGGATACTGGGACAAATCTTCCAATGCGCCACGAAGACCCAGGTTAACAACCATAGAGGAGTTCTGACCCAGAAGTACATCCGGTCCGGTACCGGCTGCAATGGCGTTCACCAAAGCCGCGCCAGCAAGTTCCAAGTCCACCTCAATACCATACTTAGGTGTGAACTCGTCATTGATAATGTTTTTCAGAATCTCATACTGGTCAATACCGCCGCTGACCCAAACACGGACAGATCTGGTCTCGTTCTCGACTTTCGCCTTGCCCTTAAAGGAAGCAAAGAAGCTTCTTACCTGGAACACGATCCACTCCCAAGCATTCAGATTGGTCTTGGGCATTTCCATATTTGCGGAAACTAGCGCAATATAGTCCAGATCCAACGCCTGTTCACGATATACAGCCAGCTTGGAGCTCATACCGTTCATATCGTTTTTCAGGTTGGTCAGTCTGCTCTTATAGGTCAGATCTTCAATGTTTTCTGCATAGCTTTGCAGATTATATGCCAAATCCTCAAAATAGGCATTTTCCGCGCCCTTGTGACCAACGATGGTTTCAAGACGCTTTGCTTCTGCAAACAGGATGTCTGCATTGGCTCTGAGCTTCTCAGGCAGATCCGGCAGCTGTTTGGTCAGGAAGTAGTCACGATAGGGGTCAGGAGAGCTACCGGTAATCATAACGACAGACAAATACAAATCGTTCAGATTGCCCATAACTGTCTGCATAACGCCAATGGTCTCAGACAGATCGCCGATCACGTTCTCCATAGTGATGATATGCGTGCCCTTTTCCAAGTAAATATAATAAGCGCCGTTATCATCACCCAGCAGCATGTTCTTCCAGGAGCTGGTATAGTTAAAACGAACAGCATTCAGTTCCTCAAAGGGAACTTCACCGTCAATGTAGATCTTACGGGAACTGAACAAACCATCCAGATAGCCCTGCTTGTACTTACAGCCAATATGGTAGAAGCCACTCTCGGGCGCATCGATCTCCCAAGATATCCATTGGCCGGGTTCTTTCCACTGGCTGCCGCCACCGTAGTTCAGTTTAACACTCTTATAGGAGTAAGGCTCAGTCAAGGGACTGGTTCTATCTGCATCCGGCCAAAGAGAAGCGCTGGACTGCCGGTAATAGGACTCCGCCTGAATCGGCTTGAAAACATCCTGTACTTCCTTAGTTCCCATTTGCTGATACATGGTGATGTAGTCCTGATAGGAAACCTGATATGAATCCTGTTTAAAGGTCAAACCCTTCAGCAGCAAGGGCGTGCCGTCAAAGATAAAGGTAATGGTCCGGGTGCCCTTTTCAAGATAGAACTTCAAGTTGCCGTAAACACCATTCTGGTCATACAGGAACTGTTTTCTCCACTCGGGCTTCTGCACAGGAGCAGGGCGCAGATCGTTGCCTTCTTCATCAGAAACGATGGGTTCATTTTGCCAAACACGATCCAACCGACAGCTGTTTGACTCAACGAAAGGAGTCTCACCGTCAATCAGCAGACTGAACTGATACTGCACGCTGCTGACAGCCAAAGGATAGTAATTCATCTCCAAGCTGTACAGACCGGTTTCCGGAACCTCAAATGTGAAAGTGAGCTTCTCACTCTTAGCGCCGATATAGGTCACGTTTTCCGAGCCCTCAATGTTCTCGTACTTATCGTATACCTTGGTGCCGGAAGGTTCCTCAGCAAACTCCGATTCTACCAACTGGAACTGAGACACATCTACCGCAATCTCCTGACTGGGATAAACGGCATTCTCATGTTCTTTGAGATAGTTTTCGTAGATACCAAGGTTTGATTGGTTATCCTCGTTGTAGGTCCAGTCGCCGTCCAGTGAGCCGGAACCTGCTGCCATAGCAGGGATCACGCCCACAGAAGAGCCAAGCAGACTGATCACCAAAAATACTACAATCAACTTTCTCATCTTCTGCATCATTTCGTTTCCTCACTCCTATTTAAATTTCTGCACGGAAAGGTAAGCACAACGCGCACACCGCTGCTGTCGTCCGCGGTATCATCCTGCGGTACAACGTTCTCGATGCTCACACCGTATTTCTTTCCATATATTAACTTAATCCGTTCATTCACATTCCGCAGGCCTACCTTACTCTCTTCAAAACCTGCTCCTGTTCTGAGTTTTTCATTGAGCCGCTTCATTTCGGACAGAGCCATATTCTGTCCGTCATCTTCCACGCTAACGTGTAGCTGTTCATCAATTAACTTTGCTGAAACGGTAATGTTACCAATATAGTTCTTCGGCCGCAGACCATGCTGAATAGCATTTTCAACGATAGGCTGTAAGCACATTTTTATCATACTGCATTGGTATAGGTTTTCATCTATATTCCAATGAAACTGTATAGATTCGCCAAAACGGATCTGTACAATCTCAATATAGAGTTTTAGGAAATCCAGCTCCTCTTTCAGTGAAACGATCACATCATCATTTTCAAGACCCAAACGGTACAGTCTAGCAACCTTGGTGAGCATTTTGCTGGTTTTGTTTCCAAGACCCATCTCCGCCACTGCATTCCACTTGATCGTCTCCAAGGTATTATAGAGGAAGTGGGGATCAATCTGAAACTGCAACGCCCGGAACTGGGCTTGCCGCAGAGAGCGTATTCTGTCGCCCAACTCTTCGGAAATGTCCGACTCCGGATCGCCGTCCGCCATGATATTGCTGGTAATAAAAAGCAATTCGTTGGATGCCTTGGTGGCTTCCCGCTCATTCCAATGAAGTTGGGGATTCTGGATCACATTCATAATCTTCCGAATGGGACGATACGTAAAATATGTAATCAAATAAGCGACAATCAAGCTGGTCAGTACGCCAACAGTAATAGAGGAAATCAGAAAAGTTCGGACAACCTCGACCTCTTCCTTATAATCCGGCAAGTCTGTCACAAACGCATAGCGCCAGCTTTTATGGGAGGATTCCATAACGGAGACCACCCGCTTGCCGTGACCTGTCACCAGACGGGATTCACCGGTTTTTACCTTGGTGATATCGTCTTCATATCCTTTTATGGCAGCTTCATTCCAAGAAGCGCTTCTGCGCTCATTAGAATATATGATCTGACCGCTGACATCCATCACAAAAAAGATGCCCTGCTGTGCAGTATCCTGACTTTCCAGAACGTCACGGATCTTTTGAAACTCCACTTCAAGCACAAACAGTCCTACCCGCTCGCCTCTGGCAGACCAGATAGGCTGGCAGATGTAAATGCTGTTGGAATGATTTACCAAGATATACGGTATCACCATGGGAAATTTTTTATGGATATCGTACCATTTTCCTGCATTGATGGTCTGATTCGCCCATTTGGCGCCAGCTTCATCAATAAGCATTCCAGTCACATCAGAGTAGATGCTTGTAGAAAGGATCATGCTGTTGGACTTGGTATAGTTCTGTACTTCCGTAACGGTCTTTGTGACCTTCTCATTGTAGGTCTCGTCCGTTTCCTCAGTTTGTACAACTTCCATCACAGAACCAAGCTGCGACATTTTATTAACACTGTCCAGCAGGCCCACCATAATATTATCTGTCACCACCGCATTTTTTTGCAGGAGGCTTTCATTCATATCCATAACGCGGTTATTAACCACGCCATTGAATTTATTATAATTCAGGCTCAATACCATCATAAGAGGTATAATCACCAGAACAAACACATAAATAAAGGTTTTCAGCAGCAAGCTGTTGAATTTATACCCCTTAATATAAGGCCACGCTGTTTTTCTTCCGTCCATCACAGCGACACCCTCTGGACATACTCACGGGGAGAATAGCCGGTATACTTTTTAAACATGATAGAAAAATAAGAAGAAGCGCTATATCCCACCATGCCGGCAATTTCGCCAACCTTGTGACGGCCCTCTTTTAACAGACCTGCTGCCTTTTCGATCCGCATACGCAAAAGGTACTCCGACAGGGTCTCGCCCATTTCCTGTTTAAACAGGCGGCTCAGGTAACCCGGATGGATCCGATACTTTGTAGCGATCACATCATGGGCGATATCCTCGTTCAGGTGCTCGTTTAAGTATTGAACGAGTCGGCCTACCACACCGTGCTCGCTGACAGGCTTTCTGTTTTTCAGTCCATCGCAGAGAATGCAGAAATCTTCCCGCAAGCAAGAAGCAACGGCTTCCGAATCTTTGGCGCGGTACAAGTGATTAAAATTAAACCTACCGTCTGTGATGTCCCACACATTTAACTTTCGCTTTTTATAATCCAGTTCCACCACGGAATAGAGATTTTTCAGAACGAACTGCACTTCCTCTAAGGAGATATCCTTCAATCTGTAAAGAATACCGTTGAGAAGATGTACAAGTGTATCCTTGCTGCCCAGATCCAGTTCTACAATCAACAGCCTGTAATCAGACACAACCGCTTCACACAAAGCATCATCCATCTGTTGGGTCTGTTTCGGGCTTCTGTAATCATGAGATTCCGCCAGCAGCTCTGTAAGGTGCATAACACTGTGGGTCAGATGGAATGTAAATTCTCTGCCGGTCTGATCGCCCAGCTCTGAACTAAACGCCTGCATCCGCTGACTGCAAAGCTTTCGCAGATCTGTACTTTCCCCTTGGGGTAGTCCAATAAAGGCCACACGCCAATGATCGTGCCTGCCTTCCAGCAGGAATGCTCTGTACTTCTGAACTTCAAAGGCAACCTGCTGCCGGAATATATCCTCCACCGGAAGTTCCGGGTGATCCCCTTCCGGATCATCAGACCGCTGATACATAGCCTTTATTTCAAACGCAAAGAACTGACAATCATTCCCCGTACTATCCAGTCCCAGCAATTTCAAATATACACGCAATTCATTTTCAGAGGTGATATTGCCGGTAAGCAGATCACGGAAGAAAGTTCTCCGAAGCATCAGCTTCAAATCCTGATTCTCCGTTTGCGCAGCCGACTGTTCTTCCTGTTGGGAAGCAAGCTCATTGCCGAGTCCCTTAAAGACTTCGATCAACTCATCCTCATCCACGGGCTTGACCAGATAGTGTGCCACTTTATATTCAATAGCCTGCTGCGCATAGGTAAACTCACCATGACCGCTGAGAATGACTGCTTTGGTCCGGGGGTGGATCTCATGAAGATTACGAATCAGTTCCAGACCGCTCATGCGGCTCATAAGGATATCTGTCAATACCACATCGCAGGGATTCTCCCGCAGATATGCAAGAGCATCGGAACCGTCACAGAAAGTACCAACCACCTGGAAACCAAGCTGTTCCCAAGGAATATAACACTCCAAAGAGTGCCTGATATTATCCTCGTCTTCGACAATTACAAGCTTGAACACGGTTTCACCTCATCTATGTGTATCGGGGGTTGATCTGCGGGTTAATCGCTCCTTGTATTATTGATTTTTCCAATAACTACATTACAAGCCAGTTTAACATGTAGATTATAGCTTAAAAATGCAAATAATACAAGGTCACTATCTTCACTTTTTTTTATTTTAACAACATTTTTTTGCAATGGTCCGACAATATTTATCGTTATTTTGCACAAAAGCGGTTACAAATTGTATCATTTATTGCCGACTTGATGAAAACTACCGGGGAAAGGTCGCCGTGGACGGGGCAATTCCTCGGCATTTTCCTGGGTTATATACCGCTTGGACTGGGTAGTGAACAGATCAAAATACCTCCCCTTTTGCGTCATTAACTCCTGGTGGCTTCCCTTTTCGATCAGGCAACCGTTTTCAATCACCAAGATCTGATCCGCTATGGTGGCGCTGGACAAACGGTGAGAAACAAACACGGTGGTCTTATTATTCCGCAGCTGATCGAACTGATTGAATATCTCCTGTTCTGCCATGGGGTCCAGAGATGCAGTAGGCTCGTCCAGAATCATAATGTCGCTGTCGGCATAGAAGGCTCTGGCAATAGCAAGCTTTTGCCACTGTCCGATGGACAGTTCCAGACCGTTCTGTTCAAAAATACGCATCAGCGGCGTATCATAACCGCCGGGCAGCTTATCAATATACTCACCGGCGGTGCTCTGCCGGGCAGCGTACAGCACCGTATCCATATCGCATTCCTTACGAATATCCCCCAACTGGATATTTTCCTTTACCGTCAGCGCATACTTACCAAAGTCCTGGAAAATAATACCGAAGGTCTGATACAGGCTCTTTACGTCATAGCACTTCAAATCCTTACCGTCCAGAAGAATCTGTCCGGAGGTGGGATCATAAAGACGAGTCAGCAATTTAATCAGGGTGGTCTTGCCCGCGCCGTTCAGACCTACCAAGGCAAGGGTTTCACCGGGATGAATGGTAAAGCTGATATTTTTCAAAACATCCCGCTTTGTGCCGGGATAACGAAAACTCACGTCCACAAATTCAATGGTATGCGCGCCCCCATGCTGCACCTTTTCAGCGGGCTGCACCACAGGTGTAATGGTCTGCTTTTCGTTCATAAAGGTAATCAAATTGTCAATAAACAGTGTACCCTCGTAAATGGTGCCGGTGGAGGTGATCAGGGTACTGATGCAGTTGGCCACAGAGGCGATGGCGCCGGTATAAAGGGTATAGTCACCGATTTGAAACTGGCCGGTAAACACACGTTTGGCAATGATCACATAGAAGATCAGATTGGACACGCCGGTGATCACCGAGAAGAAAATATGCCACGCGCCCTCGGTGAGAATCAGCTTCCGCAAGCCCTTGTAATAGGCCTTGAATGCTGTAAAATAGCGGCCGATAAAGTTGTCCGCCAAGTCGTACAGACGGATCTCCTTGACCAGATCCTTATCCACCAGAATGCGGGAAAAATAGTTCATCTGCCGGCGTTCCCTGGAACTGAATCGCATATAGCGGAAATTCTTGCGGCGATAAATAAAATTGATGATTGCGGACGGAACAGATATCAAAATCACCACAAAGGTAATCCAGGAAAGTCCCGGTACAGAGAGCAGCACCACCATAAAACTGACAAGTTCAATCACAGAACTGATAATGCCCAGGGTCTGTGTGAGGATATGTAACGGTCTGTGACCGGCTTCCCGTTCCGCATTTTCCATTTTTTCATAGAAGGCAGCATTGTCAAAGGAGGCAAGGTCGATCTCCTTGGACTTGTGGATGATCTGCTTCTTCACTTCCATGACCACCTTTTCACCGGCGATCCGGTTCAAAGCGTTGCTGATGTTATTGACCACCAAAATCAGCAACCGATAAACAAAGAATGCGATCAGCAGATACAAAATCCCCGATTTCCAGAAGTCGCTTTCCGGCAGAGAACCAAGCCGAATGACCTCCTGCAAACCGTTCAGAATGCGCTGAGAGATCAACGAACCGACAACCGGAGTCACGCCCTTGAAAAGCGCCACAAAGGTCAACAAAACAGGGATCCAGTGGCCGGTGTTCCATACCAGCTTCAAGATATAGAAAAACCGCTTAAAGAATCCACCAAATACCTGAGACAAATACCGGGGCAGATCCTGTAAAGACGCAGGGGGCGCAGGTCGCTGATAATTAGGGGGCATTCTTCCGCCCATAGGATTCATAGCCATTTCGTTTCCTCCTTGTTTTCCTGCAAGGCATCCGTCACCTTGTTCAAAAGATGCAGAAGCGCCTGTTTTTCCGTATCACTCAATGGAGACATGACGCGTTTGGCGTTTTGTATCCGATCTGCCAAAAGCGCTTGTTGATGCTGTCTTCCCTCAGGGGTAATATAAATCAAGCTACTGCGTCTGTCCAGCTCGCTCACCACTTTTCGCACCAAACCCAATTGCTCCATATTGGCAATGGCTTCCGATGCGGACTGGGGACGGATATCCAACATCTCTGCAACTTGCTGCTGGCTCATACCGTCATTTTCTGTCAGCAAGTCAAGAATATGTCCAAAACCACGGCAGTGCGGTTGTTCACCCCTTTGCGCACGGGGCAGCTTTCTGCGGGATTGGGAAGCGATTCGCATAACCCGCCGCATAATGGTATGTTCCAATTCCATTTCAGAACCTCCGCGTAATTTAGTAAGGTACCTGTATATTTTACCATACAACACCGCTTGGCGCAAGGGTTTTCAAAAAAATAAGGCGTGCCGAAGCACGCCTTTTAAGTTATTCTTCTGTTTCCTGGAAATTTCCCGTCTCTTCCTTAGGCAAATACGGATCAAAAAGCTTTACAAAACGCTTGGCGCACAAAAATGCAGTCACGCCGGGCGCAACCAAAATCCAGACAGGCGCCAGTCTCACAAACAATTCCAAAGAGGAGAACATTCTCACAGAGATGTACAATACAATCACCGGCAACATATTCAGCACAAACACGATCACCGTATCCATCAATTTACGCATGGACAGAATCGCTGCATTGAGCAATGTTTGCCGAATGGTGTTCACAAACTGCGCCTGCAAGGGATAGGTATAGAACATGATGCACAACATCCAGATCCCCAAAGCAAAGAAGCAGCCACTGCAAATATTTCCAGCAGTGGTGTTCATGGCTGACATAAAAACATAGTCCAAAACCAAAATAACGCCAACCACCATGAAGATGATATTCAGAACCACGCCCTGCTTGAAATTCTTCTTGAAGGATTGAAAGAAAGCAGATCCCAGCTTCACCTCATCCTGTCTTGCCCATTTCAGCGCTACGGAGTACATGGCTGTGGTGGCAGGTCCGATGGTGATTACCGGCAGACAGCAAATCACCCACAAAATGCTGAGAAACACCATATCCGTCAGTCGGGAAAGAAGCCGCATAATTGGGCTGTTCAAATCAAATAGCTTATTCATACTCTGTCTCCATGTTTTCTTTTTCTAGTATTCTACATCACTTTCCCCCAGAAATCAACACCATTTTCCGCCCAGAAAATAACGCAGGCCTTCGACAGGATTCCCTTGAATCCAAAAAGGCTCTGCGTTAATCTGTTATGTGGCGGACATTCTCCCCGAATGCGACAACCGCCACCGCCGCTGTGCATCTCCCACACAGCGGCGGTTTTTCTATCCTTACGATACCGGGATCAGCAAGATCCGATCTGCATGCGGCTCTCCATCCAGCTGATTGGCTGCCAGAATCCGATCCACCGTGGTACCGGTCTGTTTCGCCACATCCCACAGCCGTCTGTCCCCTTTTCTGCACAGAATCAGGGCAGGTCTGTTGGGATCGGGTTTTTCCGGCTCTCCCATTTCAATGCCTGTTACCATGGGAATCCCTTGCCCGGCGACAGTCACCCCGTCCACCAGCACCTCACCCCGAAGATTCACCGCTGCCCCACCCGGCACTGCCTGAGCTCTGCCCACAGGATATAACCGGGTGTCCACCGGGCATTCACGGGCGGCATTCCATTGCCATTGTCCCTGCCAAGGGACAACTGTATGGCAAAGGCTTCCCTCCATATCATAGTAGAGCATCTGGAACTGCCCCGGCAAGGCAATCGCCACACCGGAATCCGTATATTCTACCTGGCCGTGGCACGGACAGAACGTCACATCCACCAGCTGCTGCACTTCTGCCTGCGCTGACTGCTCGGCATGTACACTTTGCTCACACCGGTCAAGAACTGCCGGCAACAACAGTTGCTGCATCATGGGCTTAACCTGTCTGCGGGGACTGTATGCATCCTCTGCTACTTGCACCATGGTGCGATCCCATAGCATATACTGCCCCAAAAGCCCTGCTTTCAGCTGCAATACCCCGTTTTCATCCGGCATCAGATCCAGGCTGGTAATACAAGGCTGCACCGACAACCACGCATCCTGATCATACTCGCCATTGAGATCCGCATACTGAGAAAATGGTAAGTCATAGTCCAAGGTTGCTAAATTTCCATCCTCTGTCCGATAGAGCGCGTGCAGGGCGGCATTTCCACGGAACACCATCTTCCCTGCCATCACCTTCTTTTCAAGGATCTCCGGCTGCAAGGTATAATACATCAGCTTTTGGAGCTTATTTCCCGATGCAGGGGTTGTGATCTGCTCCTCCAAAAAGAAAGCCTTTTCCCCAGCCTCCTTGGGCAGCATCACCGGGTATGCGGCAGTCAAAAGTTCCACGTCTTCCCATCGCTCCGGGGGGACTGCCGCTTCCGCCTGATCCGGAAGCCACGCTTCCCCATATGCGCACAAGGTGGCGCGGACCATTAGTTTTCTTGCGGAGGTGCTGCGGGCATCCACACCCTTCAAAAGGCAATTGGTAAGGATCTTTCCATCATGCCGGGTCTCCGGCAATTCCCACTTCACAGAAAAGGGCAGCCATGCCTCTACACTTTGAACGCCTGTCTCATCCTCCGGAATATACAGCACCCATGCCATCACCCCACAGGACACCGCCATGTGACCCCCGTTCCACTCCTTACCCCGGACGATCACCTGTCCCCAAGCGCCTAAGACTCTACCGATGTCCGGCATACCGTCCGGCAGGCGCACCTCTGTCGTCTCCTCCTGACAACAGTGCTGACCGGTGAGCTTTTGTATGTATTCCACGGGAATTTTGTCAAATTGCATTTCCACGCAAATCACTCCTTATGAAACTTCTGATACCAGATCATATTCATCCCGGGACAAGTTTATGCCAACTATTTTCTGCTGCATATCCCCACACCGGAGAATATCGCCAGAAGTCCGAACAAATGACAAAAAAGTCCGCTTTCCAGCCAAGTTCCAACCAGCACGCCAATACCAAAAGCAAGAAACAAATAACCCCAAAGCTGATTCCGTCGGCACATAAAAACACCCCCTGCATAAAGCCTATGCAAGGGGTGCACGAAATTATCCGTATTTTACTTTCAAGACAAACTGCGGGCTGCATCCAGCACATGAGAAATAATGGGTACGCAAACAGATCTGCCATAACCGGCGTCCTCCACGCACACGATAAATGCCAATGGCAGATCCTCATTTTCCACATAACCTGCCAGCATGGCGTTTGGCTTTTTGCCTCCGTCCACTTCGCCGGTGCCGGTTTTGGCGCCCACTGTAAGTCCAGGGAAGTTCTCTGCCCCGTACTTGGTGTCCACGTTATTTTTCAGATATTCTTGCAAAACCGCCGCGGTTTCCTTGGATATGATAGTATCGCCCATGGTTAGCTTTGCATCATAGGTACGGTTTCCTGCCACGGAGATCTCCTCTACGAGATAAGGCATAACCACCTTGCCGCCATTGGCTACTGCCCCCATGAATGTCATAAACGCGCAGGGATTCACAAGGTCCAGATACTGACCGATGCTGCTCCAAGCCACATTCAGATCCGCCTGTCCCAGAACCTGAAAATTACCCGCCACCGTAGTAATACCATCAAAAGTGATTTGATCCGTAACGCCGAACTTTTCCACGTAATGGTGCAGCTTTTCCGCCCCCAACTGCAAAGCAATCTGGGCAAAAGCGCAGTTACAGGAGTTACGAAACGCCTCTTTCAAGGTCTGATTCCAATGGGGATCTTCGCAGGTGATCTCCTCTGTGCCAATGGTATGACTGCCGGTACAGGTGAAGGTTTGATTAACGATCTGCGGATCTGTTTCCAGCGCTGCCGCCAGGGTCACGATCTTAAAAATCGAGCCGGGAGTATAGGCAGACTGGGTAAACCGGTTCACATACAGGCCCTCATATTGGGTATCTCCCTCTGCAAACTGGGGGACATTGTCCGGGTCATAAGTGGGGGTGGTCACCGCGCACAGAAGCTGGCCGGTCTTATAATTGAACACCGCCACAGTGCCTTTCTGTTCTCCCATAGCTTCCAGCGCAGCGGACTGCATAGCAGCAGACAGGGTAAGCTCCGCCACGCCGCCGGTCTGCCCGTAATTGTACACGCCATTCAGCCGGTCAAAACCTGCCATCTCCGCGGCATAGTAAGACAGCGCCGGGGCGCTGATACTGCCGTATCTGTCCCCTAACCAATGGACCGTTGCCTGCCGCAGAGGCAGTGAGTTGGAATATACGCGGCCATCGTTCAAATTCAACAAAAGGGTATTGTCCCGGTCCACTACCACGCCGCAGCCGATATTGCCGCCATTATACACATGAGGAGAGCCGCCGAAGACCACCCAGTCATCCGCCTTGGCGAGGTACTCGACTAAAAAGAAGACAAATCCCCCTGCCAACAGCAGCGCTGCCAGGATCAAAGCCGTTGCCCGGGATGCGATTCTATTCATCCTGCGCACCTCCGTTCTTTTGGAGACGTACCGCAAAACTGGCGTTCTGCCGGGTATCTGCGGCTTTCATGAAAGCAAGCAGTCCCCATGCGCAGATCATGCTGGATCCGCCGTTGGACAAGAACGGGAACGTCACGCCGGTCAGCGGAAGCACATCCACTGTCCCCAACACATTTAGAGCTACCTGCACCAACATAATACCCGCGGCGGTGCAGCTGCTGATGGTATAGAAGCTGCTGCGTCCCACCGATGCGGAACGAACCACAAACAGAGCAAGACCAATAATGGCAGCCAGCAGGAACATGACCATCACCAGTCCCCACTCCTCGCAGATGGTTGCGATCACCACATCAGAATCCGCCGCAAAGATATTTTTCATCCAACCCCTGCCTGCGCCCAAACCGAAAAATCCGCCGGAAGCCATGCACATAAGAGCTCTTGTCTGCTGGTATCCGCCGTCCAACGGCACTTCCCAGATATGCCGCCAAGTAGAAAACCGCCGTAGAGCATGGGGTGCGATCCGAAGCGCTACCACGCCGGCAAACACCAGCGCCGCGATGGCAAGGGCCACCGTGCCGATACTGCCGGAGCGCAAATAGGCGATCATCAAAAAGGCGCAGAAGAAGATCAGCGCCGTACCAAAATCGTTCATCAGAGCAAGGAAACCGCAAAGGACCATGGAATAGGCAATAAACAGGATAATATTTCGCTTTTTCATCAGCCGGTCCATGGTGGATGCCCCCACAAACACGAAGCAGACCTTACTTAATTCCGACGGCTGCAAAGAGAACGAACCGATGATCAGCCAGTTTTTAGCGCCGTAATATTCCTTACCGAAAACCAACGTAACCACAAGGAACAGCACACCGGCGACACCTGCCAGATACCGGATCTTCTTTGCCCGTTCCAGATCCCGGAGAGACCATCCCACCAACAAAAATATGCCAAGTCCCAATCCGCTTGCGATTAGCTGCTTGATGGTCTCTGTGGGCACCACCGCCGCAATGGCCGTCATACCCATGGTGCTCAAAAAGAAGGCAATGGTCTCCACCTCAAAGGAGGTTCTGTGGATACACACGTAAAACAGCAAAAGCAACCACTGCATCGCTGTCAGCCCAATAAAACCGATCCATATTGCCTGCGCCGTCTCCCCTGTGCCGTTCATAAGATAGGCAAGACAGCACAGCACCTGAAATGCCGTCAACAGCAGCACATTCAGAAGGCTGGACGTAAAGGAAGAACCCTTGGTCCGCAGCTGCGCCAGTTTTTTCTCCTGCTGACGGGAGATGGGCTCCAAACGCATCTGCACGCCGCCGATGGTGAAAATATCCTTAGGGGTCAGCGCATAAATATTTCTCTTTTTTCCGTTGACCAGAATGCCGTTGGAGGAGTCCGAATCCGTAATGGTCCAGCTGCCGTCATCATACCGGGTCAGTACGCCGTGACTGCGGGATACGGTGGGTTCATTGATGACGATATCGCTGCGTTTACTGCGTCCAATGACGTTTTCCCAATGGGTGATGGGCAATCTTGTCCCATCATCCAGGCAAAGCCATGCCCAGATCTCCGGCTCACGCCGGAAGGTCAGCAGAGATTTCAGACACCGCAGCAGCAATACAAACGCCAAAATCGGCGCGCCATACCGCAGAATCCCCACCAGCACATTGGCATAGGTGTCCCGGGCAGATTGCAGAGTTGCAAAAAATTGCGCCATACCGTCACCTCCTCTTCATCATTTTTCATAATGATTCCTTCTCCATTTGCCGCAGTAGGGCAATGGCTTCTGCATATTCCGGCAGGTCATTGGGCGTTTCCAGAATCATAGGTTTTCCCTTTAATTGGGGATGGTTAACGATTCTGCGGAAAGTCTCCAAGCCCAATGTGCCGCTGCCAATACACGCATGTCGGTCTTTATGGCTTGCAAAAGGATTTTTGGAATCGTTCAGGTGTAAGGCGTATAATCTATCCAAGCCAATCACTTGGTTAAATTCCCCAAGAACGCCGTCTAAATCATTGACAATATCATAACCGGCATCATATACATGGCAGGTGTCCATGCAGACTCCAAGCTTTTCGCTTCCCACCAGGTCTATAATCGCTTTTAATTCCTCGAAGCGGCTGCCCACCTCGCTACCTTTTCCTGCCATGGTTTCCAGCAATACGGTGACCGGTTCATCGGGCTCCAAAGCATATTTCAGCGCATCCGCAATCTGGCGGATACCCACATCCACGCCCTGACCCACATGACTGCCGGGGTGGAAATTATAAAAGTTTCCGGGAAGGCAGCCCACGCGATGGAGATCATCCTTTAAAATCTCCGCGGCAAACGCCCGATCCTTTTCCCGGGCGGTGCAAAGATTCATAGTATATGCGCCGTGGGCAACCAGCTTGCCGAAATCATGGGCTTTGAGCATTGCCACGGCTTTTTCGCAATCAGCAAGATCCAGTTCCTTGCCGTGACTGCCTCTGGGGTTGCGGGTAAAGTACGCAAAGGTGTTGGCGCCTAATTCCAATGCCGTACGCACCATGGCAGCATTGCCTCTGGCAGCAGATAAATGGCACCCCAAAAACAACATTGCCACCACTCCTTTTCATTTTATGATACCACATGGCAGCTAAAAAAGCAAATCCTGCATTTAACAGTAAATTTCCCTCTTGTTTTTTTGACACATAGCGGTTATAATACGGAAAGAAATGTAACAGGAGGTCATATTATGGCTGTTAAAATTGAAAAAGATACTATTATCGGCGATGTTTTGGACATTGCGCCCCATGCTGCGCCCTTGTTCCTCGCCATCGGTATGCACTGTCTGGGTTGCCCTTCCTCCCGGGGCGAGACGGTTGAGCAGGCCTGTGAGGTCCACGGCATTGACTGCGAGCCCTTCCTGTCTCAGCTGAACCACTTCCTGGAAGTGTACGAAGCCAATCAGGACACAAAGTAAACCGGTATGCCATCCCGTTTTGCCGGGATGGCATTTCCTTTTTGAGGTAGACTATGAAAATTCCTTTATCTGACCGCCTGTTGGTCTGCTGCGATTTTGTTAAGCCCGGTGATCGGGTGGCTGACATTGGCTGCGACCATGGGTATCTCGGTATTTATCTGCTAAAAAAAGGCATTGCTTCCACTGTCATCGCTGGGGATATCAACGAAGGACCTCTGCAAAGCGCCATGCATAACAGCGAAAGATTCGGTGTGCAGGACAGGATGCGCTTTTACCTTTCCGACGGTGTGCGAAATATCCCCCGGGAGTTTGATGCACTGGTCTGCGCCGGTATGGGCGGGGATACCATGGTATCCATCTTATCCGCCGCTCCTTGGCTGCAAGACAGCGCATATCGGCTGATTCTGCAATGTCAATCCAGAACGCACCAGCTGCGGAAATATCTGTCAGAAACCGGGTGGTGTATTGAGGAGGAACGGATCATCCGGGACGGACGGTTTTTATACACCGTCATGCTTGTGACTTGGCAGCCGTACCAAAAACTGACGCCCGGTCAATGCCACTTCCCCCCTGCCCTTTTTGGCAATCCGCAAGAATTGCTGTGTGCATATTACCGATATGTGGTGCAAGGACTGGAAAACATTGTCTTAAACCGTAAAGAACTGGCAGACCCCTTTGCTGTACAGGCATTGGCGCAATTACGGGAGCTGCCGCCTTTTCAGGAGGATTCAGTATGACCAAAGTGCAGGATATATTGCATTTTTTAGAAACCATTGCCCCCCAGAACTTAAAATGTGACTGGGATAACGTCGGTCTGCTTTGCGGATGCGCCGGTCAGGAAGTCCGCAAAATTCTGGTTGCCCTTGATCCCTTTGACCATGTATGCCGGGAAGCTGCAGAAATAGGTGCAGACCTGCTGGTGACGCACCATCCTCTGATTTTTCAGCCTTTAACTGCCATTACCTGTGATACGACCACCGGTTGCGCAGTGATGACCCTGATCAAAAACGGCATTGCCGCTGTCAACGCCCATACCAATCTGGACTGCGCGGACGGCGGTGTCAATGACACGCTTGCAGAACGTTTGGGCTTAACCGCAATTCAAAAGATCCCCCAAGATCCAGCGGGGTTTCTGCGGCAAGGTGAAATCGAACCCCAAAGTCTTGATACCTTTCTTGCCCATATAAAAAGCGCCCTGAACTGCGAAGGTCTGCGGTACGTCAGCGGCGGTCGGCAGGCTTGCCGTGTTGCGGTGGGCGGCGGCGCCTGCGGCTCTGAAATTGCCGCAGTGCTGCAATCCGGGTGCGATACCTTTATCACCGCTGACGTGAAATATAACCAGTTTTGCGATGCCAAAGAGCTGGGACTGAATCTCATTGATGCCGGTCACTTTCCAACAGAAAATCCGGTGGTAACGGTTTTGGCTAAAAAAATTGCTCATGCATTCCCCGATTTAGAAGTAAAAATCTCGGAAACCCACAGCGATTGCGTGAAATACTATTGATTTTCTCCCACTGCTTTGCTAAAATATATGGGATATTTTGAGAACAACAGGAAGGAAGATACTTATGTCCGGACATTCCAAATGGCATAACATTCAGAAAACCAAGGGCGCACAGGACGCAAAGCGCGCTGCCGCATTTACCAAGATCGCCAAAGAGCTGATTGTTGCAGTGAAGGAAGGCGGCGGCATTACTGACCCTGCCAACAACTCACGTCTTGCCACCATCATCACCAAGGCAAAGGCTGCCAACATGCCCAATGATAACATTAAGCGTTGTCTGGAAAAGGCTGCCGGTGCAGGCGGTGGTGACAGCTACGAATCCATCACCTATGAAGGCTACGGCCCCGGCGGCGTTGCTGTGATCGTGGAAACCATGACCGACAACCGTAACCGCACCGCAGGCTCCATGCGCCATCACTTTGACAAGTTCGGTGGCAATCTGGGCGCTTCCGGCTGCGTGGCTTGGAGCTTTGATAAGAAGGGCGTGCTAGTCATCGACAACGAGGACGGCGATTATGACGAAGAAGAAGTTATGATGGACGCCATGGATGCCGGTGCTGACGATTTCGAGGCCGAGGATGACTGCTTCACCATCTACACCACCCCTGACGATTTTAACGATGTGGTTGCTAAACTGGAAAAATACACCTTCGCCTCCGCCCAGATTGAGATGGTTCCCCAGAACTATCAGAAGTTGGAAAGCGAAGAGCAGGCAACCCAGATGCAGAAGCTCATCGACGCCATGGAAGATGACGACGATGTGCAGAACGTCTGGCACAACTGGGAAGAATAACATAGAATGACCCCCCTCTAACTGCACCGAACCAGTAAAAACGGACAATAGACAAAATCCCCCCTGATGTAGGATAATAACATCAGGGGGTCATTCTATATTATGATTGTTTTTACAGTTCGATCTGTGCGATAACTTCTTTCAGTTTATCAGCGCTGGCTTGCAGCTTTACCACTTCCTCATCAGTAAGCTTATTCAAGATCTTGCCCCGGACGCCGCTGCGGTCAACCAGCGCCAAAGTAGACAGACACACATCGTTCACACCATACTCGCCATGCATCATGGTGGACACCGTCAATGCTGTGCCTGCACCGGCATAAATGCACTTACAGATATGGCACACGGACATAGCAACCGCATAGAAGGTTGCGCCTTTGTTCTCAATGATCTTGCCACCGGACTTCTTGACAAAAGTCTCAACCTCTTCATAATCGCGGTTCCAATTGATACGGTCCTTATCGGGGGAATTTTCCTTATAAACATCCACATGATTGTTGGCAATGGTCGCCAAAGACCAAGGCACAAAAGAACTGTCGCCGTGCTCCCCGTACACATGGGCATGGACATTTTTGGGACTGATGCAGAAACGCTTGGCAAGCTCTGACTGTAAGCGGCTGGTATCCAAAATGGTGCCGGATCCCACGATCTGATTCTCCGGCAGGCCGGAGATCTTATGGAACACATAGGTCAGCACGTCAACAGGATTGGACACGATCACATAGATCGCCTTGGGCGCATGGGGTACCACATTCTTGGTCACGTCTTTCAGGATGTTCACGTTGGTCTGCGCCAAATCCAGACGGCTCATGCCGGGCTTTCTGGCAACACCACAGGTGATCACCACGATATCGGAATTTTTTGCCTCGGTATAGTCACCGGAACGAACAATGGCAGGAGAATGGAACGGCGCGCCCTGATAAATATCCAATGCTTCGCCCACAGCCTTCTTGGTATTGATGTCGATCAAAACGATCTCGGAAGCAACACCCTGTACCATCAAATCATTGGCAATCGTTGCGCCAACACTACCTGCTCCAATAACACTGATCTTGCTCATAATCATCCGCTCCTTACATAAAATTCAGATTATAATCATTCTATTTATATCGATATTATTATACGGATACATTGCTCAACTGTCAAGAATTATTTACAAAAAAGGACCTGCCGAAGCAAGTCCTTTCATGTGCAATTTTATTATTTGGCAGCGCTGACCAGCTCAGCGGTATCCTGGGCGATCATCAGTTCTTCATTGGTGGGAACGATCCAAACTTCCACAGAAGAGTCAGGGGTAGAAATCTTCATTTCCTTACCGCGCTTGCTATTCAGCTCGGGGTCAATCTTCACGCCCATAAAGCTCAGGTACTCACAAACAGCAGCGCGAACAGCGCAGTCGTTCTCGCCAACACCTGCGGTGAAGGTCAGCACATCGATACCGTTCAGAGCGGCAGCGTATGCGCCAACGTACTTGGCAACCTCATAGCAGAACTTGTCCCGTGCCAGTGCGCAGTTCTCATTGCCGTTCTTAGCGCCATCTTCCAGATCGCGGAAGTCGGAGGAAACGCCGGACAGCGCCAGCATACCGGACTTCTTGTTGAGCATATTCAAGCAATCATCCACGCTCATGCCATACTTATTACAGATGAACTGCACCACGCAGGCATCAATATCGCCGGAACGGGTACCCATGGGGACACCAGCCAAAGGAGACAGACCCATAGTGGTATCCTGACACTTGCCGTCCTTAATGGCAGCCATGGAAGAACCATTGCCCAAGTGGCAGTTGACCATCTTGAATTCCTTCTTGCCCACCAGTTCAGCGGTACGACGGGCAACATACTTATGAGAAGTGCCGTGGAGACCGTAGCGGCGGATGGAATCGTTCTCGTAGTACTCAGTGGGAATGGCGTAACGGTAAGCCTTGGGGGGCATGGTCATATGGAACGCAGTATCAAACACAGCGACCTGGGGGGTCTTGGGCATAACTGCCTGGCAAGCCTCAATACCCATCAGGTTTGCGGGGTTGTGAAGAGGTCCGAGAGGAATACACTTCTTGATAGCGGCGATAACTTCATCATCAATAATACAGGATGCGAAGAATTCCATACCACCGTGCAGAACACGATGACCCACTGCATCGATCTCGTCAACACTCTTGATAACGCCGACCTGAGGATCCTGCAAGATCTCCAAAGTAGCGGCAATGGCCTCGGAATGGGTGGGCATGGGGATATCCTTAACGACCTTCTCCTCGCCAACCTTGTGATTCAGACGACCGTCGATACCGATACGCTCGCACAGACCCTTGGCAGAAACCTCGCCGGTTTCGGGGTTCATCAGCTGGTATTTAAGGGAAGAACTACCGGCGTTGATAATCAGAACATTCATGGGAAATTGCCTCCTAAAAAATAAAATGATTTTCTTTTCTTGCAATATGTGGTAATATAACCATAGCTAGGTTTATTTTATAATACTTTTCCAAATTTCTCAACCCCTATCATGATTTTTTTTTGCAAAGGAGGGGCATTTTGAAGGTCACAGGCATTATTTGTGAGTATAATCCCCTGCACGCGGGACACAAAAAGCAATTAGATGCAGTAAAATCCGCTGATCCTGATGGCGGTATTGTGTGTCTGATGAGTGGAAATTATGTGCAGCGGGGTATGCCCGCCATTATTGATAAATCTCTTCGTGCACGGGCTGCAATCCTATGCGGTGCAGATCTGGTGCTGGAATTACCCATCACAGCCGCGCTTTCCTCTGCCGAAGGCTTTGCCAGGGAAGGGGTGCGGATTCTTGGCGGATTCTGTCAACGATTGTGTTTTGGCGCGGAAAGTGGTAACGAAGATACGTTGCTTTACACCGCAAGGGCGCTACTGGATCCCACATTTCCCCAAATGCTGCGGGTTGAACTGGACAAGGGGCAATCTTTTCCTGCTGCAAGGCTAGCCGCGCTGAAAGCAATGGGCCTTGATACAGATACCCTTACTCACCCCAATGATATTTTGGCAACTGAGTATTGCAAGGCGATTCTGCAATCGGGTGTTCCCATGGAGCCAATGGTCATTCAGCGAAACGGAGGGTATCACGATCAGGTCATTGACTCCGAGAATCCCTCCGCCACTGCCATAAGAAACAGCATGCTTTCCGACAGAGATTGGCTTGCGTATGTGCCGGAAGATGCAAGATCGATTTTTTCCGGTGCGCCCCTCCACGATCTGCCCTTCGGCGAGCAGGCGATACTATACCGACTGCGTACCATGACAGACAATGAATTTGAATCCCTGCCCTACGGCAGTGAGGGACTTTGGCGAAAACTGATGCGCAACGCCAGAACCCAGAGTACCCTTTCCAACATCTTGAATGCTACCAAATCCAAGCGTTACACCCGAACCCGGCTGGACCGGATGGTGATGTGCGCGTTTTTAGGAATCACAGAAAAGGATATCACCTCCCCTGCCCCTTATGCGCGCGTTCTGGCTTTTAACGATACCGGTCGGCAGATCTTAAAAATTGCCCGAGAAACAGGGTGTTTCCCCAACGCAGGCGCACCTGTTGAACACCCATATCAGGATTTGGAATCCCGGGCAGAACGGCTTTACAGTCTATTCTGCAAAACCGGACCGGAAGCACCCTATCAAGAAGAAGACCGCCGCGTATCATACCAAAAATAGAAAAAGCTCTGCACGTTTCTCCCAATAAGTTGTGATTCACTAACACATGCGAGATTTTGGTAGGTACCGCCCAGATTTGTTTGCATTTTTGCCAAAGGCAAAAATTAAGGTTCCGCACCGTCCAGCCGGTGCGGGCAACGCTCGTCCGCGTTGCATTTACATTATTCAAATCTGGACATACATAAAAATAACGGACACCCAAATGGGTATCCGTTATTTTTGGAGGTACCGCCCAGATTTGAACTGGGGAATGAGAGTTTTGCAGACTCTTGCCTTACCGCTTGGCCACGGTACCATTTATGAAAACAGGAACGCTAAGCGTTCCTATCCTATTTAATTGGAGCGGGTGACGAGGCTCGTTTGCTTTTTGCTAACGCAAAATTACGGAATCGCTCCGTCAAGCCGTCGCGATCAACAGTCCACAGGACTATTGGATCATATCTTTCGAGCCCATTGGCTCGGGTTAAATAATTGGAGCGGGTGACGAGGCTCGAACTCGCTACCTCCACCTTGGCAAGGTGGCGCTCTACCAGATGAGCTACACCCGCATATTGGCCCCTGTACACAAGGACCTATGCTTAGAAAAGTGGTGCCTCCGGTCGGAATCGCTTTTCTGCGGAAAAGCCACGGCGGTTGCAATATGCCACCGGCATATTGCCAAGAGCCGCCTTTCGATTCCAATTCAGGAACCAAGAATTATGTGGTGCCTCCGGTCGGAATCGAACCAACGACACGTGGATTTTCAGTCCACTGCTCTACCAACTGAGCTACAGAGGCATATATGAGCAGAGCAAGTGCTCTGCTCAAAGTTATGTGGCGACCCGGAACGGACTCGAACCGTCGACCTCCAGCGTGACAGGCTGGCGTGCTAACCGACTGCACCACCGGGCCAAATATGGTGGGAACAACAGGGCTCGAACCTGTGACCTCCTGCTTGTAAGGCAGATGCTCTCCCAGCTGAGCTATGCTCCCGTACGTTTGCTGCCGTGCTACGCACCTCAGCGACGTGGTTCATTATACACATTGAACCCAGTTTTGTCAAGCACTTTTTTCGTTTTTTTCTTTGGATTTTTTGGGAATTTTAATGGGTGTGTAATTCTGCCGTCCGGGACGTTTCCGGACGGCAGAATCTAATTTAATTTTCCTTTTCCAGAGCCTCTACTTTTTCGGTCAGCTCTTCCAGCATATCCTTCAAACCGCGCTTTGCCAGCACCTGGGGCAGGTCAAAGCCGGAACCACGGTTACCCTCGATGAGCAAAGGACCATCAGGGGTCACCGCCACATCCCAGCCCACAAAATGGATCTGGTCATTCACCAGCGCCGCTTCCAGACACAACGCCTTGATTTCCTCCCAATAAGGAACCTGATAGCCGTCATAAAGAATGCCGGTGGCGCTGTGAGTATGCTCATTAAGCTTCTTATCGATACCGTTACCGGTAAGCTTACCCGTCTCCATATCGATCAGCACCGCGCTGCCGCCCATGTGGAAATTATCCGCCACACCCTTACCGGAACCGACTCTTGTAGCAGCGAACAGCAGCCAGGACTGACCCTTTGCCGCGCCGGTGATAATCCGCATGGTGTTCACGCAACCGGGGCACAGCGCCTCCCAGTCCGGGTGTTGCACTACCAATTCTTCCAAGCACGCCTTCTTCTCTATGGCTTCATTATAAAAAGCCTTTTTGTCCGAAATCTCAGCCGTAACGATTTTGGCAACGCCATCACCGCATTGACCGATCTGCGGCTTATAAATAAACACGGGGTTACGGCTCAAAAATCCTTCAAATGCCTCGTATCCTCCATCAGGATCAAAGAAATCCCGGCGGGTGTACTGGCCGTAATTCTTGTGAAAATTGGTCTTATTGGAGATATAAGGTGACCACTTGATATTGGACAGGCGGGTGATGGTCTTATCCAGATAGCTCACGCTCACATAGTTCTTTCGTTGGGCATGCTTTTTTTCATAAAACCCAAAATTCAGATAATCCTGCAAACCGGAGCCGTACCGCAACGCACAGACGGCGGTATCCAAAAACATAAACCATGCAGGCTTGCCCACCTTTTTCGACAGTTCTTTCAGATCGCCATAAAAGCGCTTATAATTGCCCTGTAAAGCAAAGCTGACAAAGCCCATAGTCAAGCCTCCTCAATATCTGTTAGTATTTTCCGGATATCCTCCGGGGTAAACAAGTATTTTTCATCACAGAACTGGCATTCCACCGGGAAGTTCTTCCCTTCGCCGGCGATCTCCGTCAGTTCCTTTTTGCCAACGCTGATCAGCGCGTCCGTCACCCGGGCGCGGGTGCAGTAGCACTTATACTCCACCGGTGTGGTCTCCATAAACACCACGCCCAAATCGCCGCAGACTTGTCCCAAAATATCTTCCGGGGTCATACCGGCATCCAGCATTGCCGTAACTGCGCCGGCGCGCTTGATGCCTGCTTCCACAATGTCAATGGTCTCGTCCGGAGCGCCGGGCAAAAGCTGGATCAGATAGCCACCGGCAACCTTAACACTTTGGTCCCGGTCCACCAGCACACCCAAGGCGCAGGCCGTGGGGATCTGCTCAGACTGGACAAAGTACGCTGTGATATCATCGCCGATTTCACCGGAAACCAACGGCACAGAGCCAACATAAGGCTCTTTCATCTGCAAGTCACGAATCACCGTCAGCATACCATCGGTGCCCACGGTAGCGCCCACGTCCAACTTGCCGGGGTACTTCTCCACAAAAGGCACCCGGGGTTCATAGACATAACCCCGGACATTGCCCACAGGATCAGAGACACACACAATAGAGCAAATAGGTCCATCGCCCTTGATTTGCAAGGTCATAGAACCGTTTTCCACCTTCTGCATATTGCCCATCATGGACGCCGCTGTCAATGCCCGACCGAAGGCTGCGGTGGCATTGGGGGTGGTTTTATGAATCTGTGCGCCCCGGCGCACCAACTGGGTAGAGCGAATGGCAACTACCTTCACAAAGCCATCCATACTCATGCCCCGTACTAAATAGTCATTCATTTGATTTTACCCTTTCTCGCTTTGAAATAGATCCGCTGCTCTCCCGGTTGCGGAGCGCGGATCTGACCATCGCCGAAAACTTCAATAGAAGTGAAGCCTGCTGCCTTTAAGTATTCCGTCAGCTGTTGCCGGGAGTAGGCGTATTCTTTGTGTTCCTCATAGCTTCTCTGCCAAAGGCTTCCCTGGCGCTGGAACAAGTCCATCCAATAGGTACAGATATTGGTTTGTTCATCAAACTCGCCGCGCCACACACAGTACACATCGTCATCCTCATCCAGAAACATCTCACCATCCATGGCCCGCAGTTTTTCCGGTGTGTTGACATCGAAGATAAAGCAGCCACCGGGGTTAAGCGCCTTATAGACCCTTGCGATGGCAAGGCGGCAATCCTCCGGTTCTGTAATATAGTCCAACCCATCCAGAGCGCATACCGCCAGATCCACGCCCTTGGGCAGGTGCAGCTTTTGGAGCTTCTGGCAAGCAAATGTCGGGCGATTTTTCATGCACCCAGTCTTCTGTTCAGCCATACACAGCATCTCCGGTGACATATCCACACCCGTTACCTGCAAACCCTGCGCTGCAAGCCGCAAAGCCACAGAACCTGTGCCGCAGGCAAGGTCCACCGCAGTCCGGGGTGTCAGACCTTCACGATCCAATATGGTTCGGTAAAACGCCACAATGGCATCATAATCCACATCATTGGTCAGCCGGTCGTAACTGGCAGCCAACGCATTATAAGCATTCATAATCTATTTACTCTTTATTTTTCGTATTTTTTTCAGGATAAGGGAACAGCAGTACATTCACAAACCACGCCACAAAAACGCCGATCACTGTCTGGGATGCCCGAAGCACCGCATAAAGGTAGCGGGTATCGTCAGCGTGATACAGCAGTAAGATAATATAGATCACCGCAGCAAGACCCGTCATAGCGCCGCAGCGGAATTTTTCTGCCAATTGCAGCGCAGCAAGGGAGCCCAAAAGGATCATCAAAAGGTCCAAAAATGTCAGCAGCATTTCATGCTCTAACCCGGAATGCATCCATATCCGTATGGGCAACAGGGGCAAGCCAATGAGGATCGCCACAGCAGTTGCTTTGATCCGCTGCATGCCAAAGGTCTTGGTTTTCTCGGAAGTGTCACGAACTTCCAAAAAGCCGTAGATATAGATAAACAACGGATGCACTTCCAGATCCGGAAAGAACAGGCGGATCCCCTGCCAGATAAAAAACCCGATCAGGATCGCCAGCAGGCTTTTGATTTTTCGCATACCGATATGCAGGTGTATTTTCTTATCCTCTGCCATATTATCCCCTAATCAAAGTATTGCTCAAAAAAGCATCCCGGACAACCGTCCGGGATGCCATAAACGTCTTTATCAGCGGTTGAACAGGCTGAAAATATCGTCATCATCGTCCGCAATGCCGGACTTCTTGACAGTGCTTCCGGTTTCCTCTGCAATTTCCTTGTGATCAAAACCGGTAGCAATAACGGTGACACGCATCTCATCCTCAAACTCATCGGAAGCGGTAGCGCCGAAGATAATGTTTGCGTCGGGGTTGGCAGCTTCCTGCACAATGCCCGCAGCAGTCTCCACATCATCCAAAGTCAGATCGGCAGAGCCGGTGACGTTCACCAAAACGCCGGTGGCGCCGTTAATAGAAGTTTCCAGCAGGGGGCTTGCCACAGCTGCCAAGGCAGCCTGCTCAGCCTTCTCGCGACCGGAAGCAACGCCCACGCCCATATGCGCGCGGCCAGCTTCCTTCATAATTGCAGAAACGTCAGCAAAGTCCAGGTTGATGATCACGCGATCAGAATAACCAACCAGTTCGGAGATGGAGGTAACTGCCTGCTTCAACACATCGTCAGCAATGCCGAATGCGTTGGCAAAGGTGATCTTCTGATCGGTAACGTACTTCAAGCGATCATTGGGGATGATCACCAGGGAGTCTACCTTCTCGTGCAGCGCAGCAATACCGGCCTCTGCCTGACGCATACGGTTTGCGCCTTCAAACTTAAAGGGCTTGGTAACGATACCAACGGTCAGGCAACCAGCCTCACGGGCAAGGTCAGCCACGATGGGGGCTGCGCCGGTGCCGGTGCCACCGCCCATACCGGCGGTGATGAATACCATATCGGTATTTTCCAGAATCTTAGCAATTTGCGCGCGGCTTTCCTCTGCGGATTTCTGACCGATCTCCGGCTTGCTGCCTGCGCCCATGCCGCCGGTGAGCTTTTCACCGATCTGGACCTTATTCTTACAATTGGACTTATTCAGATCCTGTTTGTCGGTATTGATAACCACAAAGTCAACACCGGACACACCTGCTTCGATCATGCGGTTGATAACATTGTTACCTGCACCGCCCACACCGATTACTTTGATCTTAACGACGCGTTCCTGAAACGTTTCTGCCATGTTGCTAATCCTCCTATGTATGGTTTCGCAGAATAACCCTCTATCTGCTATAACTACAATATTACTTATATATTCTACCGCATAAGTTGGATTTGGTCAATAGAAATTATCATTTTTTCGTCAAAGATTTTCATTTTTTTGCACTGGAATCACCATCGAAGGGTCTGTAACCCACCTCATCGGGCCAAATGGTAAAGCTCACATCCAGATAACCGGTCTGGTACTCGCCCATTTTTTGGATCGCCGCCTTCATAGCGCCTGCTTTATAATCCAAACGGGTGGCATTTCCCAAAGCAACCTGATACCGGTCTTCATACCACAAAAGAAGATTTTCCGGATCCGACACATCCAAAGTGTCCACCGTACCCATGACACCGTTGCTTTCCAGCGCTTGCAGCACCTGAACAGCTGTATTCAAAAGCTGAGAGGCAGGGATCGGCGGCAGCGTGGCGACAGTAACGCCAGTTTCCGTCTGGGTATCCGGCGCAATTTCCGGCTCTGCTGCAACCGCCTGCTGACCGATCTGTGCATCCTGAATCCGCACGCCCTGAATCCGGGCATGGTTCATGGCATTGATGGCATCGGTACTGTCCACAACACGTCCGTTTCCGTCCATAAGCCACCAGCCGGAGCGGTTATCCTCCACGGCATAAACCACTTCCAACTCTACAATCTCAATATTAACCGTATCCGGCAATTTTATTCCTACCCGCACATCCCCCACATAAGGAAGTTTCGTGCGGATTCTGGCGCTGATCTTCGCTTCGCTCAACGTCAAAAGGGCATCACCGTCTTGAATCCCCGCTGCCTGTTTGATTTCCCATGGTGTGTATTTTTCCGCGCCGGAAACATTCACCTGTCCGGTCTTAAAAAAGATGGACATACCCAAAAGCACCGCCAGAACCACCGCGGCAACCGTCGCCAAATGGAGCAGAAAACGGTTGCGGTTAAAGGGTTTTGCCGGGGTATATTGAATTTGCAGTTCCGGCTCCCGGGAGGGACGGCCCTGGGGGGATTTTTTCCGCTGGGTGGGTCTTCCGGCAGGGGGTCTTCTGTTTCTATCCTTGATTTGCATTGCGTTTCTCCTTTTTCTCTGCCAGCTGCTCCATTACATCACACAGCCGTTCTGCGCTGTCCGGCACTGCCATTTTATAAAGAGCTTTGCACATGGCATCATAACGCGCCCGGTCATGCAGCAGGCCATTTACCTCATCCAGCAGCCGCTGGGGGGTGCAGTCCTTTTCCGGGATCACCACCGCCGCGCCCTGGGCTTCCAGTGCCCGGGCATTCTTCTCCTGATGATTATCCGTCACATTGGGAGACGGGATCAGGATACAGGGCGTTCCGGATGCGGCAATCTCGCTGCAACTGGATGCCCCTGCCCGGCTGATAAACACATCTGCCGCTGCCATCATCGTGGGCATATTATAAATATACTCCTGCATGGTAATAGCGGGATTCTTCTCTAAATCCACGCCCTGCTGCCGGACATAATCCGGCATCCACTTCCAGCCGTAGCTGCCCACTGCATGGATATGGCGGAAAGGACAGCCTGCATCCTGCTCCAACCGGAACAGCTTTCCGGTCACCTCATTCATAACTTTTGCCCCCTGACTGCCAAAAGCAGAAACCACCAGAGGACGATCGTCCAATCCCAGTTCCCGACGGGCATCGGACTTTTTCGTATAAATAAACTCCCGGCGGACAGGCATGCCCACCACTTCCACCTTGGCAGAATCCTTGTAATACCCTGCGCTCTCCGGGAAGCACACCAGTACCTTATCCGTCCAGCCTGCAACCATACGGGTAGTCAAACCCGGCATGGCGTTAGCCTCATGGACACAGGTGGGAACTTTTAACTGCTTTGCGGCATACAACGCAGGGAAGCTGGCATAACCGCCGGTGCCCATTACCACATCCGCCTGAAAATCCCGAATGATCTTTTTGCACTTGCCGATGGCAGAAATGACGCTTTTTACTGCCTTGATATTATTGCGCATTGCAGAAAAAGAAAGACTTCTCTCTAAGCCGAAGGCATCCATGACTTCCAGCTTGTACCCCGCCTTGGGCACTAACTCTTCTTCCATATAGCCCTTGCCGCCGATGAACAGGATGTTACTGTCCGGGTGGCGTTCTTTCCAGCAATTGGCAACCGCAATAGCGGGGTTAATATGTCCCCCCGTACCACCGCAGGTAAAGATCACATTCATAAGGTTTCCTCCTGTTGTGCCGATTGGTTCCGGTAACGGGATATGCTCAGCACGATCCCCATCTCCCCCAGATTCACTGCCAACGCCGTCCCTCCATAGGAAAAGAAAGGCAGTGCAATGCCGGTAGAGGGCAGCAGATTGGTCACAACACATAAATTCAAAATGGTCTGGACAGCGATCAGGGTAATCAGTCCCGCACCCAGAACCGTCCGGAACCGGCTACCCCCATAAAGGGCAATCCGGTAACCCCGCAGGATCAACGCGCCGAACAGTACGATGATCAGCGCCGCGCCCACAAGGCCAAGTTCCTCGCAAATGATAGCGAAAATATAGTCGTTATACTGAAAGGGTAAGTACAGATATTTCTGTCTGCTCTTACCCAAGCCTAAGCCAAACAACCCCCCGGAACCAATGGCATAGAGGGATTGCAGGATCTGATAGCCGGTATCCGAGGGATCCTGCTCCGGGTGCAGCCATGCGGTCACCCGATCACCGGCGTAGCCCATGAGGCTTACATACACCGCCACGAACACCACTGCTGCCCCTGCCCCTGCCAGCAGCCATTTGGGGTGGGTACCGGCAATGAACATCATCACCACCGCCACCATGCCCATCAGCATAATGGCAGACAGGTGCTTTTCCAGCGCCAGAGGCACAAGAATGCCCAATAGCGCCGCGCCAAACCCCAACACGCCCCGGCGGAACTGCCGCGCCTGCTTCCCAAAATCCCGGGTCAGCTTGGCAAAGAGGACGATCATAGTGAACTTGGCGATCTCCGAGGGTTGAAACTGCAAGCCTGCAATATTGATCCACCGTCTGGCGCCGTTAACGGACTGCCCAAACACCAGCACGCACAGCAAAAGAACAATGCTGACACCGTAAAGCACCCACGCCCATCGCAGCCAAAACTCCGGTGGAATACGACTGAGGATCATCATGGCGCCCAAGCCAATCAGCGCGCACAGTCCCTGTTTTTGCAGGTAGCGGGTGGATTGGGTATAGCCGGTATCGTATTCGCTTTGGGCATAGCTTGCCGAATAGAGCATAATGAGCCCCACAGTCAGCACAAGCAGTAAAAGCAGCAAAAATACAAGGTCCACACCTTCGCCCGTCTGCTTTTTCATCAGACGGCGGTTCTCTTTGGCATACAGAGATTTCTGCAATGCCACAAGCGCTCCTTTCCGGGTTTAAAAAACGTGTCCCCGTACCGCAAACCAGGAAACCAGGCACATCAGACCGGTCACCAGCGTAAACACTGTAACGATCTTCTCCTCTTTCCAGCCGCACATCTCAAAATGATGGTGGATAGGAGACATTTTGAAAAGGCGTTTGCCATGTGTCAGCTTAAAATAGCCTACCTGCAAAATGACCGAAAGGGTCTCCACAATATACACGACGCCCACAAGGATCAGCACCAGCGGCATATCCAGCGCAAATGCCAGTCCGCAGACGATGCCTCCCAAAAACAGAGAGCCGGTATCACCCATAAATACTTTGGCAGGATGCCAGTTATAGAACAGGTAAGCAATCAAACCGCCCACCAAAGATGCCGGCAGCAGTGCAAGATCGAATTTGCCCATACACACCGCGGCGGCAGTAAAGAAAAGCATCACCGGTATGGTCACCGAGCCGCACAGGCCGTCTACGCCGTCAGTAAGGTTCACCGCATTGACACAACCCACCGTCACAAACATGGCAAAAAAGATATAGACCATGGGGTGTATGTAGAAAGACTGATCCAGGAAAGGAACATAGATATTACTGGTCATACTGCCTTCCACATACAAAAGGTACAGGTAAAGGGCAGAAACTGCCATTTGCAGCATTGCCTTCTGCAACGCCGTCAAGCCCAGATTCCGCTTAAATTTCAATTTGAAAAAGTCATCCAAAAATCCCACGAGACCAAAGCACAGGCCCAGCGCCAAGGGATAAAGGACGGTCTTTTCCTGCATGGAGGGAATATTGATGGTAAGGCACAGCACCGCCGATGCAATAAACATCAGTCCGCCCATCATGGGGGTGCCCGCTTTACTGTTATGCCAAGTCGGTCCAATCTCCCGAATGGACTGCCCTGCCTTCAACGCACGGAGAATCGGCAGCAAAAAGTAACCGATAATACCGGTCATCACCACCGATGCCAATGCGGTTATACACACTCTTGTCATGGTTTATCCTCCGTGTTACTTGGTATCTTCCAAAAACCGGTCCAGCACCAACTGCATTCGCATACCCGCGCTTCCCTTAAACAGCAGGATATCTCCGGGTTTTGCGATCTGTTTCAGCACTTCCGATAATTTATCCCTGTCGGTAAACGCCCTTGCGCTGTTCTGAGACATACCACCGGTAATAGCACCGTAGAGCATCCGCTCACTTTTCGGTCCATAGGCAAGAAGCATGTCTGCATTTTTTGCAGCCACCCGACCGATCTTATAGTGCTCCGCATCGGCACACACACCCAGTTCCAACATATCCCCCAGAATCGCCACACGGCGTCCGGTACGGCTGCCCAGCACCGTCAGCGCGGCAGTCATGGACTCAGGACCGGCATTGTAGCAGTCTTGAATAATGGTAAAGCCGTTTTTTTCGTAGATCTCCTGCCGCCCCGCCATATTCTGAAAGCGGGACAGGCTACTGCGGATCTTTTCTGCCGGGACGTCCAATTGAAAGCCCACAGCCACCGCAGCCAGCGCATCATGGACATAGTGCTCGCCCTCTATGGGCAGCGACAAATCAAAGGACTGGCCAGAACACTGCACGTGAAAGGACAAACTTCCCTCTTTTGGGGTGACCCCACTGCCCAGCATTCCGCATTCCGGATTCCGCACGCCAAAATAGACCATCTTTTTATCCAAGGTCTGCCGCAGATTCCACAGCAGAGCATCATCACCATTGAAGATCACCGTGCCGTCTTGGGGCATGCCATCCAGAATTTCCAGCTTCGCCCGCAAAACGCCCTCCACAGAGCCTAAATGCTCAATGTGCACCGAACCAATATTGGTGATCACCGCAATGTCCGGACGGGCAATATTGGTAAGGTAGGCAATCTCGCCAAAGTGGTTCATGCCCATTTCCAGCACCGCGATTTGGGTGTCCTCCGGTATACCCAAGATCGCCATGGGCATGCCGATATCATTATTATGATTTTCCGGGGTCTTTGCCACACGGTAGACACTGCCAAGGACAGAAGCAACCATCTCCTTGGTGGTGCTTTTGCCCACAGAGCCGGTAATGCCTACAACCTTTATACCCAGCCGTGCCCGCTCGCCACGGGCGATCTGACCCAAAGCCACACGGGTATCCTCCACCACGATAGCGGGATAGTCCCCGTCACAATGGGTACAAAGCACCGCCGCCGCGCCCTTTTCCAAAGCAACCGGGATAAAGTCATGTCCGTCCCGCTGCCCATGCAAGGCAACAAAAAGCTGACCGGCCTCCAACTTCCTGCTGTCGTTGTTAGCGCCAAAAAAAGTAATATCCTGATATTTGGGATCCACCCGACCGCCGCACCAAAGGGCGGCCTGCTGTAATGTTATTCTACCCATTATCCGTTCCTCGATTTCGCCAGATAAGCAGCCACCACCTCACGCTCATCCAGATGGTGCTTCACGCCGCAAATCTCCTGATAAGTTTCATGGCCTTTTCCAGCCAATACTATTATATCATTCTTTTCGGCAATGTCCATAGCATGTTCGATAGCTTTTGGGCGATTTTCCAAAACTTCATAGTTATTTTTTGACGAATCTACCCCTTTTAGGATATCCTGTATGATTTTTCCCGGTTCTTCTGTACGGGGATTATCCGAGGTAATGATGGCATAGTCAGCAAGCTCCACACCGATTCTGCCCATAATAGGCCGCTTCACCGGATCCCGGTCGCCGCCGCAGCCAAACACCGCGATCAAACGTCCCTTGCAATAACCCTTTACAGAAGAAAGGACATTTTCCAAGCCGTCGGGGGTATGGGCGTAATCGATCAGCACCGTGTAATCTTTGCCGGGGGTGGGGACTACCTCCACCCTGCCCTTAACACCCTTGGCGGTTTTCAGAGCTTGGGCCGCATCGGTGAGGGAAATGCCCAGCTCCATAGCGCAGCCCAAGGCGGTCAGCGCATTATAAACAGAAAACTTGCCGGGAATGGGCAGGTACACCTGCGCCTGTTCCGCTCCATAGGTTACCGCAAAAGAAACGCCATCGGAGAGCAGTTCCAGCTTCTCTGCGCATAGACTTCCCCTGCCCTTTACGGAGGTGGTAATCGCTTCACAGGATACATTTTGGGTAATCCGCTCAAACCAGGCATCATCCCGGTTAATTACCGCTTTATCGCAGCGCCGGAACAGTTCTGCCTTGGTATCGCAATAGTTTTCCATGGTTTTGTGAAAATCCAGATGATCCTCTGTCAGATTGGTAAATGCTGCCACAGTATAGTGCAGTCCCGCCACTCTGTCCAGCGCAATGGCGTGGGAGGACACCTCCATGATCACATGGGTGCAATTTGCATCTCGCATCCGGGCCAGTAATTCCTGCAAAGCAAAACTCTCCGGAGTGGTACGGTCACCAGGAATGGGCATATCGCCGATCATATTACCCATGGTGCCCACCAAGCCAACCTTCGCCCCCAGCACCTGTTCCAAAATGTGCTTTAACAGCAACGTGGAAGAGGTTTTACCGTTGGTACCGGTAATGCCGATGAGCTTCATGGCTTTACCCGGGTGGTCAAAGAAATTGCTGCCGATCTGCGCCAATGCCAAGCGGTCGGATGTCACCTGCACATGGGGAACGGTGTCCGGCTGGGACTGGGCGGTCACTACCACCGCGGCGCCCTTTTCCAGCGCCATGGGGATATACTTATTGCCATCGGTGGCAAAGCCTGTAATGGCAACAAACACGCAGCCGGGAGTTACCTGACGGGAATCATAGACCACCGCCGGAATATCCGTATCCATGGATACATTGGACTTGATGACGCTCACATCCGCAAGCAACTGCTTTAATTTCATAACGAATCTCCTTAATCCGCTGCCTTGGTATCGGCAAACTCCAATTTTATTGTCGTTCCCACGGGAACCTGTGTATCTTTTGTATAAGATTGTGCGGTGACCAATGCATCCATGGCATCATTTCCGGTCACCAAAATGTACAGACCCAAAAGCCCTGCGGCATCACTTGCCTGCTGACGGGTCATGCCTGTAAAATCCGGGACGGTGACATACCGCGCTTCCGGTTCTTCACCCAGATATAACAGCACCTGACTGTTCCCCGGCACCACATTCCCCGCCATGGGGATCTGGGCGGTGACGGTATCTCCTGTGCCCACAGTCTCTGCGGACAGACCCATGGCCTTCAATTGCGTCTGCGCTTCTTTCAACGTCAGTCCGGTGAAATCCTCCACCGTCACTTCTCTGCCTGCCGCATCTTCCTCTGTCCAGTTGCGTTTCACTTCCAGATAAGGCAGGATATCCGCCATCACCGCGCCTACCGTAGGCGCAGCCATGACACCGCCGGAAATATAGATCCCGGTACTGCGGGAGGGGGTGTCCAAAGCTACAAGTACAATATACTCCGGATCATCCATAGGCGCAACCCCTACAAAGGATACAATTTTATCCTGCACCCGCTGACCGTTATCATCAAACACGTCGATCTTCTCGCTGGTACCGGTCTTGCCGCCGATAGCAAAACCTGCAACCTGAGCATTTTTTGCCGTTCCCTCTTCTACCACCGACTGCATAAGGCTGCACATGGTTTTGGAGGTTTCCTCCCGGATCACCTGCCGCAAAACGGTAGGCTCCTGCTGCAAGACAGTATTTCCATCTGCATCAATTACCTGACTGACCAGGTAAGGTTCCAGCAGGTATCCGCCGTTTACCACCGCGGCGATCCCCCGCACCAGCTGCAAGGGGGTCAGCTTAAAGGTCTGACCGAAAGAACCGGAGGTCAACGAGGCAGTGCCCCATTTATCTGTATCAGTGACCAGTTCTTTGGAAAAGAACACACCCTTGCTCTCCCCCGCCAGATCCAGTCCCGTCTTTTCCAAAATGCCAAACTGTTCCACATATTCATAAAAGCGCTGCCCGCCCAATTTCAGTGCGATATGGGCAAAGGCAAGGTTGCAGGAATTCTGCAACGCCTGTGGGGTTTTTTGGGCGCCGTGACCGGTTGAACGCCAGCAATGCAGCCGTTGGGCGCGGCCGGGGATCTGCTCAGCGCCGCTGCATGAAAAATTGGTTTCCAAGTCAATGGCGCCGCAATCCAGCGCCGCTGCCATGGTCATTACCTTAAAGGTTGAGCCGGGCTCATAACCATCGGAGATACACCGGTTTCGCCATTGCTTCAAGCGGGCAGCATTCAGCGCCTGTTTATAGGTGGTCTGTCCGTCTAAAAATGCCTGTGAGGACTCCGGATACATAAGATACTGGGCGCGCAGTTTTTCCAGCTCATAGGCAGTCTCAGCGTCCTGCACTTCCAGATAGTTATTGGGGTCATAGCTGCCCAGGGTCGCCATAGCAAGGATCTCCCCGGTATTGACATTCATCACCATGCCAAAAGCGCCGTTTTGCACATCATACCGGGCAATTGCCGCTTCCATCTGCTTTTCTAAGCATGCCTGTACCGTAGTATCTAAGGTAAGCACCACGCTGTTTCCCTGCTTTGAGGCGGTGTAATGTTCATAAGAAAAGGGCATATCCATCTCATTATTGCCCTTGGTGGTGATGACACTGCCCGTTGAACCTTCCAAATAACTGTTATACGCCGCTTCTATCCCCTCAGATCCCGTATTGGAGGCGTTGGTAAAGCCAATTACCTGCGCAGCAAGACTTCCATAGGGATAATAGCGCTGAGAATTGGGTTCCAAATGGATGCCGGAGATCTTTTGCTGGTTAATATAGCTGCGGATCTGCCCTGCGGTCTCCTCATCAACCCTCGCAGCGATCTGCTTGTACCGCATTTTGGTATCCTTTGCCTGCTGGGCGATCCATTGGGCGTCCAGTTGCAGGATCTGCCCCAAGGTTTGGGCAATGGCTTGGATATCTGCTTTGGATTGTTTTAACTCATGAGGGTCTAAATACACATTCTCCACACTTTGGGAAGTGGCAAGAATGTTCATATTCCGGTCGTAGATCACGCCCCTGTCCCCTGTGACCCGGGTGGTGCGGGTCTGATTCCGCAGCGCCAGCCGGGCGTAATAATCGTAATCTCTGACCATAAGACCAAAAAGCTGCACGATGACCGGGATAAATGCCAAAATCCCCAAAAACAAAGCCGTCCATGTGATCCGCCGGTGCTGACCGGTATCCTTACGGATGCGGTTATACTCCCGTTTTTTCATTTCCTTTGCCATTACACTCCGACCTTTCCTAAAAATGGGCAGCAAGGGAATCCCTCGCCGCCCATCGCAGCCTTATTCAAGTGTATTGGCAGGACCATGTATTATGCAAACAAGCCCGTCAAAAATATTCCGATCCGGTTCCACAGGGTTACAGATTCCTGCACCTGCGGGGGTTCTACTGCAATCACTGTGTGAGTTGCTTGCTCCTGCGGGATCATGCCCAGCGCCAGCGCGGTCTTTTCCACCGCTTCCAGATCGCAGGACGCGGCATACTCTGCCTGCAAATGCCGGTTTTCAAATTCCAAGCGCTGCACATATTCTGTCATAGCAGCGCTTTCCTGCTGCTCGGTGCGCAATTGGCTCACACCAACCGCCATCATAACCAGCATACACACCGCCACCGCTGTTCCCAGAAGTGCCACCGGATCTACGCAGATCCGTCGGACTTTCCGCTTCCGAATCTGAGGCAGCGGGCGGAAATATGTAGAGATCGCAGGCAGCACACGACGCGCCGCGCTGCCCTGTGTATAAAATTGCACATACTGGACGTTAACACCCTGCGCCATAACCGCCTGCTCCTTTACTTTTATATTTTCTCACACACCCGCAGTTTTGCGCTGCGGGAACGGGGATTTGCTTCTAATTCTACATCGCTTGCCACGATGGGTTTGCGGCTGATCAGCTTCACCAAAGGCTTCTTTCCGCAGACACACACCGGGAAGCTGGGAGGACAGGTGCAGCCCTTCGCTGCCTCTGCCATAGCATTTTTCACAATCCTGTCTTCCAAAGAATGGAAAGTAATGACCGCCAGCCGACCGCCGGGATTCAGCAGGGGGATCGCCGCCTCCATGGCCCGTTCCACGGAACCAAGCTCATCATTGACCGCGATGCGGATCGCCTGAAAGCTCCGCTTTGCCGGGTGCTGCTTTTCCCGCAGCGCCTGAGGTGGCATGGCAGAACGGATAATATCCGCCAGTTCCAAAGTGGTGCTGATGGATTTTTCTTCCCGCCTGCGGCAGATCGCCGCGGCAATGCGGGGGGCGTACCGTTCCTCGCCATAATCAAAGAGGATCCGTTTCAATTCCTCATAGGACCAAGTATTCACAACTGCGAAGGCGGTCAAAGTATCCTCGCCGTTCATGCGCATATCCAAAGGGGCGTCTGCCATATAAGAAAAGCCACGCTCCGCATCGTCTAACTGGGGAGAAGAAACCCCCAGATCCAGCAGGATGCCATCCACACCGGAAAGACCCAGGTCTTTCACCGCCTGCGCCATTTCGCAGAAATTGGAATGCACCAATGTGACCCGATCCATATAAGGCGTCAAGCGCTCTGCTGCCGCCTGCAATGCCACCGGGTCTCTGTCGATCCCAATAAGCCTTCCAGTGGTTAATTGCGCTGCGATCCGGCTGGAATGACCGGCGCCGCCTAACGTACCATCCACATAGACCCCGTTGGGTTTGATAGCAAGACCTTCCAGGCACTCTTCCAGAAGCACCGAAATGTGATGAAAAGGCTTCATAGTCCGATAGCCTCCAAGGATGCCAGCAATTTTTCAGGCGTAAGGTTCTGCTCTTCAAATTGCCTAAACTCCTCTGCATCCCAGATCTCCGCCTGTCCTGCCCGACCCACGATCATCACATCCTTGCCGATGCCTGCATAGTTCAAAAGGAACTGGGTCAATCCAAAACGGAACTGCTTATCGGGATTGCACTGGGTAGCATTCATAAAAATCAGGCTGGTAGCGGCGGAACGCTGAGAAATGGGCAGGGTGTTGTAATTCTCACTTAAAGTGTTCCAGTCCTGAGCGGTATAGACCGTCAGACAGCGATGACCGCAATTGACACCCAAAGTTACATAAAAGTCCTCGCCCAGCTCAGCACGCAGCTTCGCAGGCACAAACAGACGGTTCTTCTCGTCCAGCTTGGCAGGATACTTACCTATCATTTGCGATCACCTCCACTCCATTTTACTCCACTTAACTACCATTTCGCTCCATTTACTGATAGTATAAATCACTTTTTTTCAAAAATCAACACTTTTCTTTCATTTTTTTCAATTTTTTTCGCAAAAACACCCTGTTTTCCCAATTTTAGAACGATTGTTCTATATTCATGGTTCAGTTTTGAAAAATCAACTTGCCATCTTCCAACTTTCCTCGAATTTTCCCCGGTTTTTTGACACATTTCAGCAGATACACCGCCAAAGGTCCTTCCACCTGCTCCTGCACCAAGCGGCGGATCTGTCGGGCGCCGCCCTGTTTTTTTCCTTGCTCCCCCAGTGCCTGCGCCAGCTCCTCAGGAAGCAACAGTTGAATGCCGTTTTCGGCGACTCTTCTTTGCAGCAGTGACAGGTATTTCTTTGCAATATCCACCATTGCCTGCTGGGTCAGAGGCGCAAAGGGTACGACGGCATCCAGCCGTCCCAGAAACTCCGGGGTAAAATGATGGCGCACCGCCTCCATGCAATGATCTTCCCGGCCCGCCGGCTGAAAGCCCAAACCCTCGCTCCGCTGCTCTCCGCCCAAATTGGAGGTCATCACCACGATAGCATTGCGGAAGCTGACCCGTCTGCCGGTAGAATCGGTGAGCACTCCCTCCTCCATGATCTGCAACAGGATCCCGGTAACATCCGGGTGCGCCTTTTCCAGTTCATCCAATAATACCAGGCAGTAAGGTCTACGGCGGACTTCCTCGGTCAGCTTGCCGCCCTCTTCATAACCCACATAGCCGGGAGGCGCGCCGATCAGCCGGGCAACAGCGTGTTTTTCCATAAATTCCGTCATATCCAGACGGATCATAGCATCCTTGCTGCCATACAGTTCCCGTGCCAGCGCCCGGCAAAGTTCCGTCTTTCCCACGCCCGTAGGACCAGTCAGCAGCAGACAAGCCGCCGGTCGAGTCTCCTCCCGGATGCCGCTGAGTCCACGGCGCACACACTCCGCCACCTGCGCCACCGCCTTCTGCTGACCCATCACATATTTCTCCAATATGGTTTCCAATTGCAACAGACGTTCCCGCCGATTAGCAGTCAGCCTACCCACCGGGATCCCCGTTCTTGCCGACACCGCCCATGCGATATCCGCAGCGGTGACGGTCTTACTGTGCCGCCCGCCGCTGCTCCGGGCAGCCAGGCCTTGCATTTTATCCCGCAGTTGCGCTGCCTTTTCATACCGACTCTCCCGGATCGCTTCCTGCAACTCTTCTTCCAATTCTTTTCGCTGGGCGCTGCCGCCGGAATACAGTTCCTCCATGCGGGCATGGGCAGCGCCCTCGTCCAGAAGATCGATGGCCTTATCCGGCAAATACAGATCCGGCAAATACCGCACAGACAACCGCAGCGCCTCCTGCACCGCCTCTTCGGCAATGCGAATATGGTGATGCCGTTCCAGCCCGGGCTTTAAGCCCCGAAGAATGGCAAGGGTTGCCTCTTGATCCGGTTCTTCCACCACCACAGGGCGAAAGCGTCGGTCCAGCGCCGGGTCTTTTTCGATGAATTTTCTGTATTCATCCCGGGTGGTGGCGCCCAGCATTTGCAATTCTCCCCTACCCAATGCTGGCTTAAAAATATTGGCTGCATCAATGGCACCTTCCGCTGCGCCGGCGCCCACGATGGTGTGCATTTCATCCACGAAGAGGATCACATCCCCGGCCCGGCGAATCTCTGCCAACACATCCCGAAGCCGTTCTTCAAATTCTCCCCGATACTTGGTACCTGCCACCAGATTCGCCATATTCAAGCTGTATAGCCGTTTGTTTTTCAGTTGGGGCGGCACTGTCCCCGCCGCCATGCGCTGAGCAAGGCCCTCTGCGATAGCAGTCTTTCCCACGCCCGGTTCTCCCACCAACGCCGGGTTATTCTTATTTTTTCGACTGAGGATCCCAATGACCGCATCGATCTCCCGTTCCCGTCCGATCACCGGCTCCATTGTTGCCGCCTTTACGATCAAGTCCTCACTGAACTGTTCCAGTAGTTTCATTGTAACCGCCTCCTTTTGTCTGATTGTACTCTGATAACCGTCTTGCAGGAACACCACCGTTCTGGTGAACAGTTCCTCCGTATCCACACCATTAAGGATTAACAATTCCTTTGCCGCTGTCCGTTCCTGACGCAGCAGGGATAGCAGCATATGCATGGGTTCTACCCGGGTGTTTTTCTGAAATTTCGCCTCCCCGCCTGCATCATGCAGAATCTTCCGCATCTGTCCGGAGAACCCCTGGGGGAGAGGCAGACCGGGTGTGCCTACCCCATAGAGAACCGCCGCCATCTGTTCCGTAAGATGGGGTTCTACCCCCGCCCATTGGAGAAGTCTGCCCGCAGGATCATCCTGTCGGGACATCGCCATGAGCAAATGGGCGCTGCCCACATAACCGTGTCCTAAATCCCGGGCAATATGGGCTGCCATCAGTAATATTTTCTGGGTTTCGGCGCTCAACCGCATAAGTACCACCTACCTCCGGAAATTCTCCCCGTGGTTTGCGAAAAATATACGGTAGTTTTTTTAAAAAACCATTGCATTTTACAAAATTCATGTTAGAATATATTTGCATTCCTTGTGGAATGGACATAACAAACATATTGGAGGGAAAATCATGGCTTACAAAATCACTGATGCTTGCGTCAAGTGCGGTGCCTGTGCCGATAACTGCCCCGTAGAGGCAATTACCGAGGGCGACGAAATGTATGTTATCGACGCTGACGTTTGTGTTGATTGCGGCACCTGTGCCGACAACTGCCCCACCGAAGCAATCGTAGAAGGCTGATTCTCCGATTTTGCTGTCAGCCTGCGTGCTTAACCACGCAGGCTGATTTTTTCTTAGGCCGAGGTGAATGTTTATGGAATATCTGCATAACGGATATACTTTGGAGCTGTGCCCGGGGGCTTTCCCTTTCAGCACAGATTCTATTGCCCTTGCCGGATTTGCAAAGCTACCCCGACAGGCAACCGTTTTGGATCTGGGCTCCGGGTGCGGGACGCTGGGGCTTTTGCTGTGCGCGGAGGATCCTGGATGTACAGTTACCGGTGTGGAGATCAACGAAGATGCCCACCACATGGCGCTGCATAATATTGAAGCCAACGGTCTTGCTGCCCGTCTTAGCAGTATATGCCGGGATCTTCGAACTGTCCCCTCCTTTCTTGCGCCCGGCAGTTTTCATTGCTGCGTTTCCAATCCTCCCTACTTTTCCGCCAATCAGGAAAGCGCCAATTCTGTGGCGCGGCATGAGCAGCTTTGCGCCTTGGAGGATCTGTTTGCCGCAGCAGCTTGGGCAGTCCGTTACGGCGGAGATTTCTTTCTGGTCCACAAACCGGAACGTCTTTCAGAATTATGTGCCTGCGCCACCGCGCATAAATTAGAGCCAAAGCGCTTGCAGCTATTGCGGCATCGCCCCGATGACCCCATCAGTTTGATACTGCTTCAATGCCGCAAAGGCGCAAAGCCCGGCCTTACCATCACAGAAGAATATCTGCGAAATAAATCCGGTGAACCCTCGGATTATTACCGCAGACTGTACCACATTTAGGAGGAATTGCTATGCCCGGAATGTTATATCTGGTCCCTACCCCCATCGGCAATCTTTCGGACATATCCATCCGTTGCCGGGAAACCTTGGAGCAGGCGGATTTTATCGCCGCAGAGGACACCCGGGTAAGCCTGAAACTATTAAACCATTTGGGAATCAAAAAAAGTCTTGTCAGCTACTATGAACACAACAAATCCTTCAAGGGCAATGTGATTGTGGAGCGGATTTTGGCAGGTGAGACCTGCGCTTTGGTGTCCGATGCGGGCAGTCCCGCCATCTCCGACCCGGGAGAGGATCTGGTAAAGCAATGCGCCGAAGCAGGGATCACCGTCTGCGCCATCCCCGGACCTTGCGCCGCCATCACCGCAT
>JBGVON010000051.1:0-29824 GCA_045126495.1 Faecousia sp. | reverse complement strand
CATCGAAAAATACGATGCCGCATTGAAGCCCCTTGGTGTGCAGGTGCTGAACCATTACACCGATACCTACCAATCCTCCGGCCACCTGTATCTGACCCGCATTCCGGGCATTACGGGAGCGCAGAGAAACGAGATCATTATCAAAATGGCAGAACGGGGGATCGCATGCAACGTGCATTATAAGCCTCTGCCCATGCACACGGCTTATAAGAATCTGGGCTATGACATTAAGGACTTCCCCAATGCTTACGCCCACTTTGAAAATGAGATTACTTTGCCTCTGTATACAAACCTGACCGATATGCAGGTGGCATATATCATTGAAAACTATACTGGAATCGCAAAGGAATTTATGGCATGATGCTGTGTAAATGGGAAAAGCTGCCGCCGGAACTGCAAACCGAAGCGGTCAGACCCTATTATGATATCCTGTGTAAAAAGCAAGGAAGCTTGCTTTTCAAGAGAATATTCGATGTGGTGGTGTCCGGGGTGATGCTGCTGGTTTTATCGCCGGTATTTCTGATACTTGCTATTGCCATCAAGCTAGATTCCCCCGGTCCGGTGTTTTATCGACAGGTCCGGGTCACCCAGTACGGAAAGCAGTTCCGGATTTTTAAGTTCCGGTCTATGGTGCAAGATGCCGACAAGGGTTCCCTTGTCACCGCAGGTAACGACCAACGCATTACCCGGGTGGGCAGGATCATCCGCAAATGCCGGTTGGACGAGTTGTGCCAGCTGATAGACATTTTGCGGGGCACTATGACCTTCGTAGGCACCCGCCCGGAAGTGCCCCAATATGTGGCAGCTTACACCCCCGAAATGCTGGCGACTCTCTTGCTCCCTGCCGGTGTCACCAGCCTGGCAAGTATCTTTTATAAGGATGAGGACAAGCTGCTTGATGGCGCTGAGGATGTGGATAAGACCTATATTCAGGTGTTGCTCCCCGGCAAAATGCGGTACAATCTGAAAGCCATCGAAGCTTTCCGATTGTGGGGTGACATTAAGATCATGTTTATGACTGTTTTTGCTATGTTGGGTAAGGTGTATGATGAGAAGTTCCTTGGTGAAAGCGAGCTGAAAGCAGAGGCGCGGATCCAGGAGGAGAGTAAGGCATGACAGAAAAACTGGTTTCTATTATTACCCCTACCTATAACTGCGGGAGATTTATTGCAAGAACAATAGACTCCGTTTTGGCGCAAACGTATCAAAATTGGGAAATGATCATCGTGGACGATTGCTCTGGGGATGATACCCGGCAAATTGTTGAAGCATACATAAAAGACGATTCTCGCATTCAGTATCATTTGTTGGAAGAGAACTCCGGCGCGGCAGTTGCCAGAACAACAGCCATGAAATTGGCAAAAGGTTCGTATATGGCGTTTTTGGACAGTGATGATATTTGGACGCCGGATAAATTAGCGCGCCAGATACAATGGATGACAGAGATGGGGTATGCTTTTTCCTGTACAGCATACGAACAGATTGACGAAGAAGATCACGCCCTGAACAGAGTGATCAAAACCGTTAAGAAGACGGATTACAACCGCCTTTTGCTGGATTGCCCCGTGGGGAATTCCAGCGTGATCTACGACGTTGAACAAATGGGCAAATTTGAGGTTCCGGATATTCGCAAGAGAAACGACGATGCCCTTTGGCTTCGGATGCTTAAAAAAGAAAAGTACATCTGGGGTATGCCGGATGTGCTCATGAAATATCGTATTCGCCAGAATTCCATTTCAAGCAATAAGCTTGCAGTTATCAAATATCATTGGATTTTGTACCGGGAAATTGAGCATTTAAGTGTCTTCCGTTCTGCGTTCCACATCTGTTGGTGGTGTTTTTTGAAGGTATTTAAGCTTAAGTGAAAAGGAAGTATTGCTATGGCTGGCAAGAGAAGTATTTTTTATTATATTCGTCGTAAGGGACAAGTTTTGGCGCACCATTTAACAAGTCCAGAGTTTATGTCTAAATTGTATTTTCGGTATGTTTTAGGTTATTCTCTGAATTTAAAGGAACCCAAAACCTTTAATGAAAAATTGCAATGGCTCAAACTTTACTATTGGGCTGGTGAGCCAAAGGCTGTGCAATGCGCCGATAAGTATGCTGTGCGTTCCCATATAGAGAGTGTTGGTAAGAAAGAGATCCTAAATGATATCCTTTTTGTGTGGGATGACGCCAATGAAATTGATTGGGAGGCGCTTCCTGAAAAGTTTGTTCTTAAATGCAATCATGGCTGTGGCTATAACATTATTTGCAAGGATAAGTCTGTGCTGGATGAGCGGGAAATCAAGAGAATTCTGAGAAGGTGGATTCGTGAGGATTTTTCCAAATTCAATGAAGAGCCTCATTATGCCAAGATTGACCGCAAGATTATTTGTGAGAAATTCCTTGAAGGTGATGTCATCAACTATAACATCTATGTGTTTAACGGCAAAGCTGTCTTTTTTTCGGTGGCTGGCGGCTTGGGTGACGGCGCGGATGAGTATCTTACTTACTATAACCCTGATGGAACTGTGGCGGATTTCAAGAATAAGTCTTATCCTGTAAGGGCATCAAAGCTTTCAAATTTGTTGCCGGAAATGATTGAAACAGCAGAGCATCTTGCCAAGGATTTTCCCATGGTCAGGGTGGATCTTTTCGATATTAACGGTAAGATTATTTTGTCGGAAATGACTTTTACTCCCGGTGGTGCGCTCATTCCTTTTTCTTCGTTTGAAGCGGACAGAATGCTTGGTGAAAAGCTAGATATAACCAAGGAAATGAATTAGTAACATAAAAGAGGTAACAGGAATGAAGAATAAATACGTCGTCGTAGTCTGCGGCGGATATTCCACGGAGCGCGATGTTTCCCTGAGAAGCGGAAATGCCGTATATAACGGGCTTAAAAAGGCAGGCTTTCAGAATATAGAGTTGTTTGATCTGACCCGGGATAACATTGGTGATTTGATAGCCAAGCGCCCTGATGCGGTCTATCTGGCACTGCATGGACAGGGCGGCGAGGACGGTTGCATTCAGGGAATGCTGGAATTGGCCCAGATTCCTTATACCGGACCCGGTGTTGCGGCCAGTGCTGTGTGTATGAACAAGATCCTTACAAAGCAGGTTCTGGCATCTTACGGTATCCCTACCGCCAAGTTTTTGGTGAAGCGCCGGGAGGAATGTGAGAATGTTGCTGCGGTGACTAAGGAATTGGTGGACACGATTGGTCTTCCTATGGTTTTAAAATCTCCCTGCCAGGGTTCCAGTATCGGTGTGGTGATGGTCAAGGGTGAGGAAGCAATGGCTGCTGCCATTGCTGAGGTGTTCCGCTATGGTGATCAGCTTTTGGCAGAGGAATTTCTTTCCGGTGTGGAGATTACACTTCCCATTATGGGCAACGATGAGCTGCGTGTGCTGCCTGATATTGAGATTACCTCAGAAAGAGAGTTTTACGATTATCAGGCGAAATACACTAACGGCTTGTGCCACCATATTATCCCCGCTCGCATTAGTGAAGACAACAGAGCCCTTGCCCAACGGATCGGTGTCCGGGCTTATCAGGTGCTGGGTTGCGTGGGACTTTCCCGCATTGATTTTATTGTGGATGAACAAAAGGGTCCCATGGTCATCGAAGTAAACACTTTACCCGGCATGACCGAAATGAGCTTGTTTCCAGACTCCGCAAAAGCAGCGGGTATTTCCTTTGATGCGTTGGTAAGCGAAATTTTGAGTTTGGGTTTGATGCGTGCAGGTAAATGAAGATTGCAAAGGAGGCGAAAGCATGATAACGCTGATTTTTTGCGGTGATATTATGGTTTGCCCGTATTTGAAGCGGTATACAGAGGAATTCGATAGAGCCAATGTTCCGTATGAGGTTTTGTTTTGGAATAGAGCAGGGCGGGATTTGACCGTTCCGCATAATCACTATTTTTTTGATTCTGTATGTGACGATGCAGACAGTAAAACGAAAAAATTGAAGGGGTTTCTGGGTTTTCGGAATTGGATCGCCTCCCACCTGCGTTCCCATAAGACAGACGGCTTGGTTTTGCTGTCTACACTGACAGGAATTTTGCTGTTTGACAAACTGGGTAAATACCAAAATAAGTACATATTTGACATACGGGATTACAGCTTTGAACAATACGGCTTGTTTAGATTTTTCGAAAAGAGCGTCATCAAAAAAAGCTATTTCACGGCAATTTCTTCCAAGGGTTTTAAAGCTTTTTTGCCCGATCACGATTATGTTATTGCCCATAATTTTAATCGCAGCGAGATGATTGAAATGCCGAAATTTGAAAAAAGCAGCGGTGTCATCAATTTCGTGTGGAATGGTACCGTGCGGTATTTTGATTTTCAGAAAAGATATATAGATGCGCTGGCCAATGATGACAGATTTATGATGATCTATCATGGCAAGGGTGAGCATTTGGAACGCTTCCGGCAGTATTGCAAGGATCGAGCCATCAAAAATGTGGAGTTTACCGGCCCTTATGATAACAGCAAGAAATATGCGCTTTTGGAAAATGCGCATATTTTGAACAACTGTTATGGAGGGAATTACGGTGATAAGTTAAAATACGCCGTATCCAATCGGTTTTACGATGGGTTGATCTATCGCATTCCCCAAGTGGTGGAGGAAGGCGGATATAAAGCGTCGCTGGTGGAGGCATACGGTGTTGGTCTTCCCAAAGATGCAGACACCTCCTTTGCGGATCAATTGTATCATTATTACCAAAACATTGATGCCGAAGCGTTTGAGGCAAATTGTGAAAAAGCGGTAGCTGACGTGATACGCGAGGATGATGTTTACATTGCCCAAATCCGCGGATTTTGTGCTGAGTTATTAAAGGAGCAACCTGGAAAGTGAAAAATATATTGTTTATTGGAATGTATCCCAATAATGTCAATAAGTATTGCAATGTTTTTTTTCAGAATTTGATCTTTGCAATTGCTGACAGCGGTGTTCAGTGTACGGTGGTTTCTCCTGTTCCTGTTACAAGATACCGCCGGCATATCCGCCGGATCCCCAAGGAAACCGTTCACTATACGCCCAAAGGAACGCCTGTAAAGGTATATTATCCAAGATATTGCTCTGTTTCCTCCAAACAAATATTGTTTTTTAATACGGAGCATATATCTGAGTATTTCTTTGAGCAGAGCGCTATGAAGGTCGTGCGCACCCTGAAAGACCGGTATGATGCTGTTTACGGTCATTTCTTCCTTTATGGCGGACTGGCTGCTATTAAAGCTGGACGGTATTTGCATATTCCGTCCTTCCTGGCTTATGGAGAATGTGATTTTGAGAGCCAGGTGTACAGAACCTACGGTTTTCCCAAACCCAAACAGTTGGAAGGACTTGGTGGAATTATATCTGTATCTACCAATAATACAAATGAACTGAATTCGTTGGGCTTTGTGAAGGATGTTCCTTTGATCACGGCACCCAACGGTACCGATTTAACCCTGTTTGGGAAGTTGGACAGGGATGAATGCCGAAAAAAGCTGAATATGCCGTTGGATAAATTTATTGTTGGATTTGTCGGCGGCTTTATTGAAAGAAAAGGCGATAAACGTTTGTTAGCCGCGGCACAGGAGGTAGACGGGGTGTATCTTGCCTATGCAGGCTGCGGCGGTAATCCGCCAAGTGGTGAACGGGTCGTTTTTTGCGAGGCGTTGAAACATAATGATGTGAGCATTTTTTTGAATGCGATCGATGTTTTTTGCCTTCCTACGCTGAGCGAAGGGTCCTGCAACGCTGTGATTGAAGCAATGGCTTGCGGCTGCCCGATCATATCGTCTGATCTGCCCTTTAACGATGATGTATTGACTGGGGATAATTCTATAAGAATCGATCCCAACTCGGTCACTGAGATTGCAGAAGCGATTAAAAAGCTCAAAAACGACCCCGTGCTGATGGCAACACTTTCCCGGAATGCCCTGGAATCCGCCCAAGAGCTCAGCATTACCAAACGGGCAGAAAAGATCCTGGCGTTTATGTCTGGCGTGATGTGAGGGGCGCGGGTGCGCCTAAAAGGAGGATAGCATGATACGGAGCAAGAAGGAACTGAAAGAATATATTCTTGCGGATGAAAAAGCCTATTTTGGTAGAAAACCAACCTTAAAGCAAAGAGTGGCTGACGATATATGGCGGTATCAGTGTACATTGAGAAAGTGTGAGTATCTGTTAAATACGAACAAGTTGCCTGTGCTATACGGTAATCTCCCATATATCTACTATAAAATGAAATTAAAGAGATTGGGCTATAAATTGGGTTTTAGTATCTCTGAAAATACCTTTGGTAAAGGGTTGAGTATTGCACATTACGGCAGCATTGTCGTGTCCCCCCATGCCCGCATCGGGGAAAATTGCCGCATCCATGTTGGCGTAAATATTGGAATGGGCGCAAGGGGTGAAGGCGCACCGCATATTGGAAATAATGTGTATATAGCGCCTGGGGCGAAATTGTTTGGCAATATTGAAATCGGCGATAATGCGGTAATTGGCGCAAATGCTGTGGTCAATAAAAGTTTCCCGGACGGGGGAACAATTGGCGGCATTCCGGCACGGCGGATCAGCGACAAAACCTCTGAGGGGATTATTGCGCAGCGTTAACGGTAAGCCGGGACGGTAGCTGTATGTGCCGGATTGCGTTCCGTATAACCCCTGAATGGTTATCGTATTTGCTGAAAAGATATCCCGAGAAGCCTTGGAAAATGGATGGGAGATATGTATGAAAAGAACAAAGATCGTAATAGGCAAGCTGCTGTTTGTGATTGGCAGACATTTGCCGGTTGCCCATCATCGGATGAAAGCCATCGGAAAGCTGTCAAAATCGTATAGGCAGTTGTGCGGCAATCTGATTTTGAATAAGTGCGGGAAGAATGTGAACATTTATCCCAAAAGCTACTTTTCTTCTGCGTGTGAGCTGGGGGATAATTCCGATATTGGGTTATATGCAAGGATCCAGGGCAAGTGTGTGATTGGAAACAATGTGATCATGGGTCCGGAGTGCAATGTGTGGACGGTAAATCACAGGACTGACCGGATCGATATTGCGATCAAATATCAGGGCGTAACAGAAGAAAAACCGGTGGTGATCGGGGACGACTGTTGGATCGGCAGCCGTGTAACAATTTTGCCAGGCGTGACCATCGGTAAAGGTGCCGTTATTGGCAGTGGAGCAGTGGTGGTCAAGAGCATACCGGATTATGCGGTGGCCGTAGGCAATCCTGCCAGAGTTGTAAAGTATAGAGATGGTACACCGCTTTAAAATAGTTGAGAATATACTCTCGGGGGAGACAATATATGCGTTTGACCGTATCCGTAAATAAGCTGCTGGATACAGCAAGGCTGGTCTTGCTGGGATTGCTGCTGTTTTATATACTCTGTTTTCAGTACGCATTTCAGCAGATCAATGGGGCGCTGCCTGTTCTGGGTATTCTCTTGCTGGGGCTGGAAGCGCTGCGATTTCGATGTCTTAGCGATTATAAAAATATTGTTTATGTTTTGCTGTTTGTTCTGCTTTCTATGATTCTGGGGCTGATGTTCGCGCTGAATGTCAATAGGCATAGGTCACAGGCTGTGGATATGATGCAGCTTTGTATTCCCATGATCTGCATTTGCGGTTATGTGGGCAGAAGCGAGGCGCGCTTTCGGCAGATTTTACATATTATCAGCATTTCTGTACTGATATTAGCAATTATGCTGTTCTTTAAAGGGGAGCAATTCACTTATTACGGTTCCGTAACATTGGGTGATTTGAATACAAATACTTTTTCTTCCTTTTTGCTGTTGGGACTTTTGGCACAGCTGTTTTTGATTAGCGGCGGCACGAAGCCGTTGATCAAGTGGTTGCTGATGGCGGCGATCGTTGCAGAGCTGATCGCACAGCTCCAATTGGCGTCCCGGCGCGGTGTGGTCATATTTGCCTTTATGCTGGTTACTTATTTGCATACAGTAATCTTCATCCGCTATAAAAACAAGCCGATCTACAAAATGGCAGCTATCTTTCTCGTGGCGTGCGTGGTTGTGGCGTTGTTGGCTAATTTTACGGAGCTTTCAGAGAAATTTGTAGTATTTCGGCGGTTTCAGGGTGAATATACGGTTGGGGATGAAAAAAGAGCCATATATCAAAGAGTGGCGTGGGAACTGTTTTTGGAGAAACCTATCGCCGGTCAGGGGTTTGCAGCTGTTTCCTGTGTGGTGGGAACATATAGCCACTCCATGTTTTATGAAGTCCTTGCGTGCACCGGCGTGATCGGCGCGATAATTCTATTTTTGCCTATGGTGGCTGTCACACTGTGGTTTGGAAAACAATCTATGACAGTGCAGGGTATGGAAGAAAAACTGAGGCTTAGGACGATGTTCTGGGGCATTGTGGCAATTCTTCTGTCCGGAGTGGCAGTCGTGTTTATTTACGATGCAATTTTCTATTTATTACTTGCTTTTATTGCGGTGACCTGCAATGTTTATCTGCAAAAAACAGGGAAGGCCATCACATCAAATGAAGATCAATAGTGTGTTGGGAGAATAATAGGGAATGCATTTTGAGAAGGGAGAATCTGCGTGGGACGGCTTTTTCTTATATGTTTAAGATATTATGACGATGTGGGGGAAAATCTTACTGTGGGTGGTATGCAGACCTATATCACCAATCTGTCTGCAATGGCAAAAGAACAGAACTGGGAACCTGTGGTTATTCAGCTGGCAGGCAGAGATTTTAAAAGAAGCTTTCCCTATGGTGAAGTAATCGGCGTAGATGTGAGCAAAGCAAAGAGCCTGCAAAAGAAACGGCGTTTGTTGTTTGATCGCTGCATGCAAGAATACACTGCGGCGGATGGGGTGATCTTTGCCACTGAACGGCTGGTGGTAAAGAACGGCATTCCCAATACAGTGGCCATCCAGCATGGTATTAGCTGGGATGTAGAATCGGTAAAACCCTGCTCGCGATTTGCCAATATCGTTAAGTTATTTACGCGGACATACAGAGCAATCGGCTTAACCAATGAAGCGAGGCTGTCTAAGCACCTTGTTTGTGTGGACTACAATTATGTGAATTGGTACAGAACACAGATAAAGCACGCTGAAATGAAATATACGGTTATCCCTAATTTTTCAAAAGTTGCCGAATTGCAGAGCAAACCGGATCCGAACACAGGGATCAGAATTATATTTGCCAGACGGTTCCAGCCGTTTAGAGGCACAAGATTGTTTGCTGCTGTGGCAAAAAAGATTTTGGAAAAATACAATATGGTTCATGTGACCTTTGCCGGGGAGGGACCTGATGAAACATTCCTGCGTGAGCAATTTGCAGGTATGGACGAGCAGGTAAGCTTTATCCGGTATCAAAGTGAAGAGGCGCTGGCGGTCCATGCAGATAAGCATATTGCGGTAGTGCCTACCCTTGGTTCGGAAGGGACGTCGTTATCTCTTTTGGAAGCCATGTCTGCACAGTGCGCGGTGGTATGTACAAATGTGGGCGGAATGACGAATATCGTTCTTGATGGCTATAACGGCCTCATGGTCAATCCGGAGGAGACGGCGCTGTATCAGGCAATTGTTTCGTTGATTGAGGATGAAGCACTGCGCGACCGGTTGGCACAAAGGGGATATGAAACTGTAAAAAATGCCTTCTCCTATGAAGCATGGAGAAGCAAGTGGACGCAGGTGCTATCTGATTTGCGCAGCAAGTGATTTCGTATTAGACAAGTGTGATGCAAATGAAAGAAGAAAAACAAAAGACAGGCTTTTTGGGCAATCTATCATGGAAATTTGCGGAGAGGTTTGCCGCGCAGAGCGTGTCGTTAATTGTCTCCGTCATTTTGGCACGCTTACTGGAACCGTCTGATTATGGCACGATCGCCATTGTTAATGTGGCAATTGCAATATTGAATGTGTTTGTCAGCGATGGTTTTGGAAGCGCATTGATTCAGAAGAAAGATGCAGATATTTTGGATTTTTCTTCGGTGTTATATTTTAATATCGGGTTTTCGTGTATCCTGTATTTCCTTCTGTTTCTAGCGGCACCATTCATTTCTGCTTTTTATGGTGATGAATATGAGGCACTAACCGCTATTTTCCGTGTGCTTGGTTTAAGACTGATATTTTCGGCGATCAATTCTGTGCAGAATGCTTATGTATCTAAGAAAATGATCTTCCGAAAATTCTTTTGGGCCACATTTATTGGAACTGCGGTTTCGGCAGGTGTTGGCATTGCAATGGCGTATCTGGGGTGCGGTGTATGGGCATTGGTTTTTCAGTACCTTACAAGCTCCGTTGTTAACACGATTGTATTGGCAGTTTTGACTCCACCAATTGCGACAAAAAAATTCTCTTTTGAAAGATTGAAGGGAATGTTGGGATTTGGGTCCGGAATACTCGGCAGCAATTTGCTGACCGTGGTTTTTCAGGAAATGAGGACGCTGATTATTGGAAAGATGTATGCGGCAGATGATCTGGCGTTTTTTGATAAAGGTAAACAGTTTCCGAATTTAATTGTTACTAATATTAATGTTTCAATAAGTGCAGTTTTGTTCCCCAAAATGTCTCACGAACAGACGGATAAACAAAAGCTCAAAGCCATTATGAAAAAATCAGTTCGTTATGGGTCGTTTATCATGTGCCCGCTTATGTTGGGAATGCTGGCAATTGCGGAACCTTTTGTGGAACTGATATTAACTGAAAAATGGATGGCATGCGTTCCGTTTTTGCGGTGGTTTTGCATTTATTATTTATTCCAACCAATTCATACGACCAATATGCAGGCAATCAAGGCACTTGGCAGAGCAGATATCTATTTTAAGCTTGAAGTTGCAAAGAAAATAATTGAAGTGCTCTCATTGGTTGCGGTTATGTGGATTAGTGTAGATGCCATCGTGATCAGTATGGCAGTTCTGAGCACTGTGTTTACAGCTTTTAATGCTTATCCGACCCATAAACTGTTGGGTTATTCCTTCAAGGAACAGGCAAGGGATATGCTTCCGGCCGTGAGTATGGCAGTTGTGATGGTAATAGCGGTTTGTTTGATTGGAATGTGTCCAATCGGATTGATGTACAAATTGCCTGTTCAGATTATCGGCGGCGGCTGTGTTTACTGCGCTCTGGCATTTGCTACGAAAAATCAGGAGTGCGCAGAGATTCTCATGTTGCTTCGCTCTGTAACTAAGAAAACTGCGGAATGATGCGCCTTGCCCTTGCAGATGACTGTTTTTGGATTTTGCAAGCGGTTTATGCAGGGGTGCTTGTTGTCGTTGTTTTCAAATCAAAAACACGAAATTTATTTCAGGAGAGACGAAAATGAAAACAGTTATGCTGGTCTTTGGCACCCGTCCCGAAGCAATAAAAATGTGTCCTCTTGTCAGTGAGTTAAAAACAAGAAAGAGTATCAATACGGTGGTTTGCGTAACCGGTCAGCACCGTCAGATGCTTGATATGGTTTTGGACACATTCAAGGTGGTGCCCGATTACGATCTTTCCATTATGAAGGCCGGGCAGACATTGTTCGACATTACTACAAATATTTTGAATAAAATCGGAGAGGTTTTGGAAGCGGTTAAGCCTGATGTCGTTCTGGTTCACGGCGATACTTCAACCACATTTGTTACCGCCCTTGCTTGCTTCTATAAGCAGATCCCTGTTGGCCATGTGGAAGCAGGCTTACGTACATATAACATTTACAGTCCGTATCCTGAGGAATTTAACCGACAGACTGTGGGAATTTTGGCCCAGTACAATTTTGCGCCTACGGCCATGTCCCGGGACAATCTGTTGCGTGAGGGTAAGGATGCGGCAAGCATTTATGTTACCGGCAATACTGCCATTGATGCCCTGAAAACCACTGTTCGGGAGGATTATACCCATCCGGAGCTGGACTGGGCATCGGACAGCCGTCTGATCATGATCACGGCACACCGGCGGGAGAACCTTGGTGAGCCGATGCATAATATGTTCCGGGCGATTCGGCGGGTTATGGAGGAGCACCCGGATGTGAAGGCTATTTATCCCATTCACATGAATCCCGTGGTTCGAAAGGCTGCGGATGAGGAATTGGGCGGCTGTGATCGGATTCGCATTATTGAACCTTTGGAGGTGCTGGATTTTCATAATTTCCTGGCACGCAGTTATATGATCCTGACAGATTCCGGAGGAATACAGGAGGAGGCCCCCTCCCTGGGTAAGCCGGTGCTGGTTATGCGGGATACCACTGAGCGTCCGGAGGGCATTCAGGCGGGTACGTTGAAGCTGGTTGGTACAGATGAAGAGGTAATTTATCAGAATTTTAAACGCCTGTTGGAGGATACAGCGGCTTATGATGCCATGTCCAAAGCCAGCAATCCTTACGGCGACGGTTTCGCCTGCAAACGGATCGCAGATATTTTGGAGCGATAGTGCAGACCGCCGGTGTAGACAAGATTTCGTGGGACAAGCCGTTTGAAAGGTGAAAAATGAATTTCCGGGTGGAGACAATATGGATTGTTTTGAGACTTTTGAATCGATTTATCTGAGAGAGCCTGAGGGGTTGTCCTTTTGCCCCTATCGGGTGTGCCCATTAGGGGCGCACAGTGATCATCAGTTGGGCAAGGTTACGGGTTTTGCTATTGATAAGGGTGTGCGGATTGCCTACCGACCCAAGCAGAACGGCGTTGTGGAAATGGTATCTTTGCAGTTTCCTAAGCGCGCCCAGTGGCATATAAGCGCTGTGCCTGAGGTCAAGGAGAACGACTGGGCAGATCAGCTTCGGGGCGCAACCTTGATGCTGGCGCAGAAGCATCCCCTGAAAATCGGTCTGTGCGGCGTGGTTGAGGGAAGTCTTCCCATTGGCGGACTTTCTTCTTCGGCGGCGGTAATTTTGGCGTTCTTGAAAGCCCTGTGCAAGGTCAACAATGTAACGCTTTCCAATCATGAACTGGTGATGACCGCCATGGCGGCGGAAAACAAGTATGTGGGTGTGGCATGCGGAAAGTTGGATCAGAGTTGTGAGATTTACAGCAGGAAGGATCACCTGCTGTATCTGGACACGAGGGATGACAGCTTTGAGCTGATCCCCACTGCGCCCAATATGAAGCCCTATAAGATCGCCATTTTCTTTTCCGGTTTGGAGCGGAGCTTGGCAGAATCCAAATTTAATATGCGTGTGGATGAGTGCCGCAGCGCGGCTTATGCGCTGAAAGCTTTTTCCGGAATGGAGTACGGTAAGTTCAACGAAACCTGTTTGCGGGATGTGCCGTATGAAGTATATCTGGAACATAAGGATCGGCTGCCCGAAAACTGGCGCAAGCGTGCCGAACACTGGTATACGGAATTCCAACGTGTGGAAAAGGGTGTTGCAGCCTGGCGCAGGGGTGATATTGAAACGTACGGCAGATTGTCTTTTGAAAGCGGTTATAGTTCTATCTATAACTATGAAACCGGTTCGCCGGAATTAAAAGCGCTGTATGAGATCATGACCCAAACAGACGGTATTTATGGGGGTCGTTTCTCCGGCGCGGGCTTTAAGGGCTGCTGCATGGCGCTCATCGACCCGGCTTATGAGGAGTCCGTTGCCCAGACGGTTACCCGGGCGTATTTGAAGCAGTACCCGGCTTTGGAGGGTAAGTATTCGGTGCATATTTGTCAGAGCGCTGACGGCGTAGGAAACCCATAAGGAGCATTGGCGTATGAAGTGTTTGATTTTGGCGGCTGGGTATGCTACCCGACTGTACCCACTGACGGAGAATTTCCCCAAGCCCTTATTGGAGGTTCGGGGCAAGACCATCTTGGATTGGCTCATAGAGGACATTGATTCTCTGGGCATGGTGGATGCGTATGTGGTGATCTCCAATCACAAGTTTGCCCATCATTTTGATGCCTGGGCAGCAAAGAAAACGCAGAAGATCACGGTGGTGGATGACGGCACATCTTCTAACGAGACCCGGCTGGGCGCTGTGAAGGATATCCAGTTTGCTATCGATGCTTTGGGTCTGGACGATGATATGCTGGTCATCGCCGGCGACAATCTGCTGGATTTTTCCCTGACAAGGTTTATGCGTTATGCCGAGGATAAGAAGGCTTCCTGTATTATGCGGTACTATGAGTCGTCTGCGCAGAAGCTGAGCAAGTGCGGCGTGGTGTGCGTGGATAAAAACGATAAGATCCTGTCCATGGAAGAAAAACCTGCCCAGCCTAAGTCTAACTGGTGCTGCCCGCCGTTTTATTACTATACCCGTAATGATGCCCGGTTGGTAGCCAAGGGAATTGCTTCCGGCTGCAATACGGATGCTCCCGGCAGCTATATCGCATGGCTATGCACCCAGACTCCGGTTTATGCTATGGGAATGCCGGGAAAACGCTATGACATCGGTAATCTGGAAAGCTACGAAAAGGTACAAAAGGAGTATTGCGGATATGCTGACGCCGAATGTGGAGTTAAAGAATAAGACGGTGCTGGTTACCGGCGCTGCCGGGTTTGTGGGCGCGAATCTGGTTATGGAGCTGCTGCGCACGGTAGAGCCAATTCATATTGTCGGTCTGGACAATATGAATGCTTATTACGATGTGTCCATTAAGGAGTACCGGCTGGCGCAGATCGAAAAGGTGGCGTCTGAGCACCCTGCATCCTCTTGGGAATGCATCCGGGGAAATATTGCTGACAAGGCATTGGTGGAGCAGCTGTTTGAAAAGTATGGCTTTCCTGTGGTGGTCAATTTGGCGGCGCAGGCGGGTGTGCGCTATTCCATTATCAATCCGGATGTGTATATTGAGAGCAACCTGATTGGCTTTTTTAATGTTTTGGAAGCCTGTCGGCATCATCCGGTGGAGCATTTGGTATATGCTTCCAGTTCCTCGGTGTATGGCGCGAATACCAAAGTTCCCTATGCTGTTGAGGACAAGGTGGATAACCCCATATCCCTTTATGCGGCCACTAAGAAGAGCAACGAACTGATGGCCCATGCGTATTCTAAGTTATATAACATCCCTGCTACCGGTTTGCGATTTTTTACGGTTTACGGTCCTGCGGGTCGACCGGATATGGCCTATTTCAATTTTACCAATAAGCTTTTGAAGGGCGAAACCATTCAAATTTTTAATTACGGTCATTGTAAGCGGGACTTTACCTATGTGGATGATATCGTGGCAGGTGTTAAGCGGGTGATGTGCTGCGCGCCTGAAAAACAGATGGGCGCGGATGGCTTGCCTGTGCCTCCTTACAGGGTGTATAATATCGGAAATTCCAGTCCGGAGAATTTGCTGGATTTTGTGGATATTTTGCAGCAGGAACTGGTTGCTGCCGGTGTGCTGCCGGAGGATTATGATTTTGAGGCGCACAAGGAATTGGCGCCCATGCAGCCCGGTGATGTGCTTGCGACCTATGCGGACACCTCTGCGCTGGAACAGGATATGGGCTTCAAGCCCAGCACTTCGTTGCGCCAGGGTTTGCGGAATTTTGCCCGGTGGTATAAGGAATTTTATCAGGTATAATACAAATTGAGGAAAGGGGAGAGAAGAATGACTGCGGAAGAGATTCTGTTTGCACTGCTGCGCTTTGAAATCTGCGGTGAGCCTGTAAGCGAAGCGGTCAGTGCATCCCTTTCCTGTCAGGCGCTTGAAAGGGTTTATGCTTTGGCAAAGAAGCATGACCTTGCCCATTTGGCAGGAGATGCCCTGAGCAAGCTGGGTGTTTTGGGAGAGGATGAGATATCTCAAAAGCTGAAACAGGCTGCTTTTCAGGCGGTGTATCGGGATGTGCGCCTGAACTGTGCTTACCAGGGGATCTGCAAGGCCTTGGAGGAAGCGAAAATCTCCTTTATACCCTTGAAGGGTGCGGTGCTGCGCAACCATTACCCTGCCTCTTGGATGCGCACCAGCTGTGATATCGATGTTTTGGTTGCCGAAGAGATTTTAGAAACGGCTGCCGCATGCTTGGCAGACAAACTGGGCTATGTGCGTGAGGGAAAAGGCGATCATGATATTTCCATGTTCTCACCGGATGGGGTGCATCTGGAATTGCATTATTTGGCCGTAGATGAGGGGAGAATGCTCCAAGCCCAAGGGGTTCTGGGAACAATATGGGAAGATGCGGCACCCAAAACAGAGGGAATGTATCATCATTGCATGTCCGATGCGATGTTTTATTTTTATCATATTGCCCATATGGCAAAGCATGTGGAGAACGGCGGATGCGGAATCAGACCGTTTTTGGATCTGTGGATATTGAATCAGCGTGTGGCGCATGATAGGGGTAAGCGCATAGCGCTTTTGGAAAAAGGAGGACTTTTGACGTTTGCAGGCATTGCGGAAGATCTGTCGAAAGTTTGGTTTTCCGGTGGGGAAAAGAATGAGAAGTCGGAGTGTTTTGAGCGATTTGTTTTAGATGGTGGCATTTACGGAAGCTTACAGAATTTGGTTACTGTCCGGCAGATACAGCAGGGAAGTAAATTGAAGGCTGCATGGAACCGCATTTTTCTGCCATATGATAAGATCAAATTTTATTATCCGATTTTGCAAAACCGCAAATGGTTAACGCCGGCATATCAGGTAGTGCGGTGGTTTAAGTTGTTGTTTAAGGGCGGCGTGAGGCGTTCCTTGCGCGAATTAAAGACCAATATGGAGGTTTCTAAGCAGGAGAACGAAGCCACGGAGAGTATGCTGAAATACCTTGGGTTGTAAAGCTTCTTTTCTCATTTGCCTGGAATGTTGATAAGGGTGCGCTTTCAAAAAAAGATAAATCACGCCTTTGTAATGATTATAAAAAGCAGACCATCGGTAAATTCCGATGGTCTGTTTTTTGGCACGCCAGAAGGAATTCGAATCCCCGACCTTCCGCTTAGGAGGCGGACGCTCTATCCAGCTGAGCTACTGGCGCATATACTGGAATATTGTAACGGAAAACAAAAGTGTTGTCAACCGCAGGATTCGGCGGTTTTTGAAAGGGCATTCCTATATACTGTGTTTTCTGTGCAGGAAGGAGGGGCGGACATGAGCGTGTGCAATGATCCTGTTGTGGATTTGGAAGATTTGATTTTTGACGCTGACGCAGGCGGACCCAGCGAAAGATGATGAAAACCACCCTTGCCCGGTTTTCATTTTTCCTCTTTACAGGAAGCGGAATTTGGGATATAATAAATCGAAATGTCCAAATTTGAGGAGCAAAGAATATGAACATTGCGTTCGATACCTACAAACAAAAATTAAATGAGATCCGACCTGCTTTGGAGGGCCTTGCAGACTCTTTGAACATTGAGGGTCTGCGCAGCGAATTGGAACGGCTGCAAGCGATGCAGGAGGCGCCCGGTTTTTGGGACAATCCGGAAAAGAGCCAGCAGGTGGTCATGAAGGCAAAATCCTGTGAAAGCAAGCTGGAAAAGTATAAGCAGATGTGCGCCAGCTGGGATGATCTGATCACCATTTGTGAGATGGCTGCGGAGCTGGATGATGATTCCATGCTTCCGGAGTTGGAGGAGGGCTTCCGCAAGCTCACAGAGGATATGGAAACCTGCCGCTTGCAGACCCTGCTTACCGGTAATTACGACCGGAACAATGCCCTCGTTAGTTTCCAGGCAGGCGCCGGCGGCACCGAGGCCCAGGACTGGTGCCAGATGCTTTACCGTATGTATACCCGCTGGGCGGAGCGCCATGGCTTTACCTACCAGATCATGGACTATCAGGAGGGTGAAGAAGCGGGCCTGAAATCTGCGGATATTCTCATCTCCGGTGAAAATGCCTATGGCTTTTTGAAGGGTGAAAACGGCGTGCACCGGCTGGTGCGTGTGTCCCCCTTTGATGCCAATGCCCGTCGGCAGACCTCTTTCGCTGCCATTGAGGTGATCCCCGAGATCGAGGACGACAGCGAGGACTTTGAGATCAAAGCAGAGGACTATGAAATGCAGGTGTTCCGTTCCTCCGGCGCAGGCGGTCAGCATATCAACAAGACCTCTTCCGCCGTCCGCCTGATCCACAAGTCCGGCATCGTGGTGTCCTGCCAGACCGAGCGCAGCCAGTTCCAGAACAAGGAGACCTGTCTGCGTATGCTCAGATCCAAGCTGGTGGAGATCCGGGAGCGTGAGCATTTGGAGAAGATCTCCGATATTAAGGGCGTTCAGAAGAAGATCGAGTGGGGCAGCCAGATCCGCAACTATGTCTTTATGCCCTATACCTTGGTAAAAGATACCCGCACCGGCTGCGAGACCTCCAACGTCAATGGCGTGATGGACGGCGCGCTGGATCCCTTTATCAATGCCTATCTCAATTGCCTTGCCACGGGAAATTGGGTAACCAAGTAAAAAATACGGAAAATCACTTGCAATTCTGAAAATCTTGTGTTATACTGGCAAAGATTGATAGAAAACCCGGGTTTTCCGGGATATCCATATGACCCGAATGCGGAGGGAGGTTACAAAAGATGGAAGTTGTTAAAATTATCGCTACGGTTCTGGAAGTGATCGCAAGTGTTCTGCTGGTTCTGGTGGTTCTGTTGCAGTCCGGTAAGGAGTCCGGTCTGTCCGGCGCTATCTCCGGCAACAGCGATTCCTACATGAATAAGAGCAAGATGGGCGGCTTGGATAAGAAGCTGGCTTCCGCTACCAAGTGGATTGCGCTGGTTTGGATTTTGCTGACTTTGGCGCTGAGCTTGCTCCCCTAATGAGAATCGATAAAAACAGAGGTGCATTTGCACCTCTGTTTTTTTAATCCTTTTTGCCCAGCTTTTCTTTGGTGCCGTCGGGACGGACAATGTAGGTGTTGTCCAGCTGGCCGGTAAGGCTTGCCTTTACCGAATCAATGTAGATCCGGCGAAGATTATCCCGTTCAGCCAGTTCTTCCGGGGTCAGACCCTCGGTCTTGTTCTTGGCGGCAAGTTCGTTGATGCGTTTGATGACTGCGTTCATGTCCATAGTATTACCTCATAGATATCGATGAATGATAACGGATATGCGACCTTTTTTCGTCTGACCGCCCACGGTGGCAAGACGTATTTTTCCCAAACCCCGGACGGAGATCTTCGCGCCCTCCCACAGGAGTTTGTCCGGTTTTTCACAGGGCAGGCCGTCAATGGCTGCTTTGCCGGCGGTGATATATTCGGCGGCGGCAGATCTGCCCATGCGAAAACCGGCAGCGATCACATTGTCCAGCCGGAGGGATGCCAGTGTGTCCTTGATCTCTTTGGTTTCCGGTTCGGGAACAGCCACTTGGTTCAATGCAATTGGCGTTAAACGGAGTTTTGTTCTTCCGGCGGAAAGGAAGTTTTGCAGAATGTAAGGAGCGATCTCGGCAGTGACAAAGAAATCGCAGCTTCCCTTGCCTACGCAGATGTCTCCCACCGTCTCCCGGGCGATGCCTGCGCCCATGAGCGCCCCTAGAAAATCCCGGTGGGTGAGGGTATCCTCTGGATAGAAGGCAGCCCGCAGACACACAAGGGGAGAATCTTCCCCATAGAGCGCGGTTTCATCCAGATACTCCGGTAGGTACACCAGCATCTTCCGCTCCGCTTCCGGATATCCGCCAAAGGTATGCAGCCCCTCTGTCTCACCGAACAGGAATTTTGCCATTTCCAGTTCTCGGGGGGAGAGAAAACAGGTGTTGGCGGGGATATTTTTGCGGATACCTCCGCAGATCTTATCCCACAGTTTGGCAAGCAGTACCCGGTCTTCGGGAGTTTTTGCGATTTTTTCAATATTGCTCCGGTCCATAGGCACTCCTTTTGCGGCTGATAAGGGTATTATACCACAGGATTTCCCCTTTGCAAGAAAGTTTTCCTTGTTTCCCGGGGGAATCTTTATTATAATGTATGCAGAAAGCAGGTGAAGTGATGGTAGTGGGTATTATTGGCGCCGGCGCGTCCGGCATGGCGGCAGCTTTGGCTGCGGCGGAAAATCCCAATGTATCGGTTATTCTGATGGAGCGGCAGACCCGGGTGGGCAGAAAATTGCAGGCCACGGGCAACGGTCGCTGCAACCTGACCAACCTATATGCGGGCAGCCGGGGGTATCACGGAGAACACCCGGAATTTGCGCTGCCTGCCATTTGCGCCTTTGATCCGAAAGCGACCCTTCGCTGGTTCGCTGGCTTGGGTTTATATACGGTGACAGAGCCTTCCGGGAGGGTCTATCCCTATTCCGATCAGGCAAACTCTGTGGTGGATGTGCTGCGGCTGAATTTATGCAAACCAAATATCACTTTAAAGCTGGGATTTGAAGTGGAGAAGATCCAAAAGTCCGGTGAGGGCTTTGCCGTCATCAGCCGGGAGGAGACGGTTATCTGCCATAAGCTGATCGTTGCCTGCGGCGGACTTGCCGGCAGCAAGCTGGGAGGGACCATGTCCGGTTATAAACTGCTGAATAAGCTGGGTCACAAGTCTAGCCGCTTGCGTCCCTCTTTGGTGCAGATCAAGACGGATTGGCCGGAGATGGTGTCTTTGAAGGGTGTCCGCGCCAATTGCCATGTGAAAATTATGAAAGACGGTAGTCTTTTTGCTGAAAGTACCGGTGAATTGCAGCTGACGGAGCAGGGTATTTCCGGTCCGGTGGTCTTTGAGATCTCCCGGGATGTATGCTACGGTTCGGGAGAATGGACGGCGCGGCTGGACTTTTTGCCGGATTGGACCTGTCAGCAGCTGGAAGAGGAATTGAATCGCCGCAGAAATACGGATCTTCCTATGGAGGATCTGCTCACGGGCGTTTTGCACAACCGGCTGGGCAGGGTGCTTACCAAGACTGCCGGCGTGAAGGGCAAGACCCTTGTCCGGGAACTGTCCGACAGGGAGATGCATGCGGTCTGCCAAGTCGTGAAGACGTTGGAGATCACCCTGACAGAGCCTTTGGGTATGGATAGCGCGCAGGTTACCGCCGGGGGCGTGCTGACAGAGCAGTTTGATGAGAACACTATGGAAAGCCGTTTGGTGCCGGGACTTTATGTCTGCGGCGAGGTGCTGGATATTGACGGCGATTGCGGCGGTTATAATTTGCAGTGGGCGTGGAGCTCCGGACGTTGCGCCGGTCTGCATGCAGGAAAGGAGATCCTATGATACGCATACGGGAAATTGCCCTGCCGCCGGAGCACAATGTCTCTCAGCTTTCCTATGAGGCGGCGCAGGCGTTGGGGATCTCTGTGTCCAAGATCCGCAGGCTTTCCATTGTCCGTCGCTCTGTGGACGCCCGGAAAAAACCGGACGTGAAGATCGTGTACACGGTGGATGTGGCGGTGGACGGAAACGAAAATAAAATTCTGAAACAGTCCGGCTGCAAGCGGGCAAGTCTTGCAGTCAATAAATATTATAAAGTACCCAAATGCCAAAAGGATATGGATTGTCCTCCGGTGGTGGTGGGCTTTGGACCGGCGGGTATGTTTGCCGCTTTGGTGCTGGCGTTGGCAGGTTTGCGTCCGTTGGTGCTGGAACGGGGCGAAGATGCCGTTACACGCCATGAAAAGGTGGAGAAATTCTGGCAGACCGGTGAATTGGATCCGGAAAGCAACGTCCAGTTTGGTGAGGGCGGTGCCGGCACATTCTCTGACGGCAAGCTCAATACCGGGGTGAACAATCCTCGGATCGGTTGGATCTTAGAGCAGTTTGTGAAGGCGGGCGCCGGGGAGGATATCCTCTTTGATGCCAAGCCCCATGTGGGGACGGACGTGCTGCTGACAGTGGTGCAGAACCTGCGCCAGCGGATCATTTCCTTGGGCGGGCAGGTGCGTTTTGGCGCCCAGGTCACCGGCATTTTGCGGCAGGATGGGGCGGTTACAGGCCTTGTGATCAATGGACAGGAGCAGATCCCCTGCCAAAAGGTGATCTTTGCCGTGGGCCACAGCGCCCGGGATACTTTCCGGTATTTGCAGGAAATGGGACTGCCCATGGAGCCAAAGCCTTTTTCCATGGGCGTGCGGATCGAGCATCCCCAAAGGCTGATTGACACCGCCCAGTACGGGCGGCAGGATCCTGTGCTGCCGCCGGCGGATTACAAACTGGTGAAGCATTTGGAGGATGAAACGGTATACACCTTCTGCATGTGTCCCGGTGGCTACGTGGTGGCGGCGGCTTCGGAGGAAAATGCCGTGGTGACCAACGGCATGAGCTACGCCGGGCGGGACGGGGAGAATGCCAATGCCGCCCTGCTTGTGACCTTGAATCCGAAAGATTTTCCTTCGGATGACCCTCTTGCCGGTATGCACTGGCAGGAGCAAATCGAAGCCAAAGCTTTTCAGGTGGGCGGTGGGAATTACCATGCCCCTGCGCAGCGGGTGGGAGATTTTCTGGCGGGCCGCCCCTCTGTGGGTCCCGGGGAAGTGAAGCCCACCTACCGCCCCGGCGTGACGTGGTGCGATCTTCATGACGTGCTGCCGGAGAAAATCACCCGAGCGCTTCAAAAGGCGCTGCCTATGCTGGACGGAAACCTGAAAGGCTTTGCCCATCCGGACAGCGCGCTCACCGCTCCGGAGACCAGGAGCTCTTCTCCTGTGCGGATCTTGCGGGATGAGACCCATCAGTCTGTGGGCTTGCAGGGATTGTATCCGGCGGGGGAGGGCGCAGGTTATGCCGGTGGCATCATGTCTGCGGCCATTGACGGTATGTTATGCGCCGAGGCGCTGATTGAAAGTGTATAATTATAGAAAGGAAAATACGTATGGAACATTCTCAGAAAGCAGCAGAGTTATTTTTGGAGGGCTACAATTGCGCCCAGGCAGTGGTGATCGCCTTTTCGGATCTGACCGGTATGGACAAGGATTATGCCGCTAAGCTGTCGTCGGGTTTCGGCGGCGGTATGGGCGGTCTGCGGGAGGTATGCGGCGCCGTCAGCGGCATGAATCTGGTGCTGAGCTACTTGTACGGCTACGAAAGTCCCACGGATGATGAGGCGAAAAAGCAACTGTACAGTCAGGTGCGGGAGCTGGCGGAGCAATTCCGGGAGCAGACCGGCAGCATCATCTGTCGGGAGATTCTGAAAAATCCCCCTGTTGATCCCAATCCTTCTCCCAGAACAGCGGAGTATTATGCCAAGCGCCCCTGCGCCCGGATGGTTATGGTGGCGGCAGATCTGCTGGATGATTTTATTGCCCGCAATCCTTTACATGAATAAGAAAAAAGGACGTGTTCCCACACGTCCTTTTACTTTTTGCATATCAACCAAAGCCATATCCCAAGTTGCAGGATTAAAATTGCCGGCATACCCAGTGTGAAGGATTTGTGCCGGGTCTTATGCCGGGCGGTGTATATACCGAGGATACAACCCAAACTGCCGCCGAAGATGGCAATCCCGAACAGACTCTTTTCCGGTATCCGCCACAGATTATTTTTTGCCAGATACTTATCGTAGAGCATAACCGAAAAGCCAACGGCATTTATTAGTAACAGGTAGGCAAGCATCATATAAAATCCTTTCTGGGAGGGGTTCTATGAAAAAACTATGGATCATTCCGCTGCTGGCGCTGCTTTTGACAGGGTGCGGCGGAGAGAAAATGTTGGAAACCGTTGCGGATGTACCCGTTGAGCCGGTGGTATCTGCGGTGCAGCGGATTCAGGTGCAGCTGCCGCCGGAGCTTTCTGCCCCCGCGCTGCAAAGCCAGCAGACCGGCACATTATATCTGTGTGATGATTATTCCGTCACTGTGCAGACCGTGGAGGCGGGAGATCTGGCAAAGACCATTCGCAACGCCACGGGTATGGACCGCGAGAAGTTGCAGATCCAAAAGACCCGGCAGGGTGATACCAAACGGTATCAGTTTATGTGGACTGCCAATGGGGAAAACGGCATTCAGGTGGGCAGGGCCTGCATCCTTGACGACGGCGTATATCACTATGTACTCACTGCCCAGGCGGATGAGACGGTTGCCGGAAAGGTGCAGTCGGCATGGAAGGAGATTTTTGCTTCCTTCTGTCTGGCGACGGAACGGGAGGCGGTCAGTACTGGGTCATAGCATCCCGGCAAAGGTCGCACAGGGCATCCGCTACCTTTTGGGGATAGAGGATTTTGGCGTTGGCGCCAAATCCCATGACCCAGCTTAAAAACATGGGGGATACCGCCACTCGGACGGTGAAGTTGAAATGTTCGTCCCCGTCGGGGATCAGCATGGTGTCCTTGCCGAAGCGGTCGATGACCACATTCAGAAGGCTGTTGTGGAATCGCAGCTTTACATCCACCGCGTCGCCGGAGTACATTTGAAACAGTCGGTTGGCGTGGTCGATCAGCGCCTTTCCGGTCAGCTCCGGACAGGGGGTGCGGGGGGTGTCCGCAAGGGCGATGTCCGTCATGCGATCCACCCGGTAAGAGGTGATGCCGTGGCGGTCCGACAGGGCAAGCAGATAGCAGTTTTCGTTGTCCTGACACAGTCCGTAGGGACTGGCAAGGTAGGATTTTTCCCGATATTTCCGCTTGCCGCCAAAATCCCAGTCGAAGTAACGGAAGGTGATCTGCCGATTCTGGGCGATGGCCTCCTGAATGGTGTCCACACTGTAATAAATGGTCTCATTCATACTCTTGACCCGCCCGGACACCAGCACATTTCGCTTCATAAGCTTTGCGTCCTGCTCGTTGCACTGGGTCAGCAGCTTTTCAATCAGTTCCCGGGATTTCTTTTCTGTTAAGTACCGGCTGGATTGCACTGCGTCAATGAGCAATTTCAGCTCCGGCAGCTCGAAATTCCGGGAGGCGATATAGTAACCGCCGTTTTTTCCCGGCAGGGATACGATATCCACACCGTAATCCTGCAATGCGGCAACATCGGAGTAGACGGTCTTTCGGTCACAGGAGATGTTGTGCTCCCGGTCCAGCATGGCCATAATATCGGAAGCTCTCACGGGGTGATCCTCGTGGGAGTTTTTTTGCAGATAATCCAATATATAAAAAATTTTTAGTTTCTGGTTATCGGATTTGGGCATAGGCGCACCTCCATTTTTTTACAGTATACCACAAAAAAGACCTGCTGTGAACGGGAAAATGCCTTTGGAATAAAATTAAATTTCTCCAACCCTTTGCAAAATGGGGAGAATGTGGTATCATACTAGTACAAGATGCAAATGGAGGGATTTTATGCTGGATTATATCCGAATCGGCTGCGCGGTTCCCCCGGTCAAGGTGGCAGATACGGCGCAGAACACCCGGGATATCTGCGAAAAAATGGCGGAGGCGGATCGGTTTGGCTGCGATGTGGTGGCGTTTCCGGAGCTTGCCGTCACCGGCTATACCTGCGGCGACCTGTTTTTTCAGCAGGCTCTTTTGAATAGCGCACAGGAGGCGCTGGCAGAGATTTGCCGATATTCTGCCAAATTCCCCAAGCTCACCGCAGCGGTGGGTGTGCCCCTGGTAATGGGGGGACAGATGTATAATTGCGGCGTGGCGGTTTGCGGCGGCGTGGTGCGGGGCATTGTGCCGAAAACATTCCTGCCCAATTATAAAGAGTTCTACGAGCGCCGCTGGTTCTCCTCTTCCCAGGATCTGAAACAAAATACCATCAGCGCCCGGGAATTGGGACTGGACGGGGATTATATGATTCCTGTTGGCAGGGATCTGATTTTCCGGCTGGGTGAGGGTGTGTTGCTGGGTATGGAGATCTGTGAAGACCTGTGGACACCCATGCCCCCGTCCACCATGCTGACTTTGAATGGGGCGGAGGTTATTTTGAATCTGTCCGCTTCCAATGAGACGGTGGGTAAGCGGGCTTATCGCCGAGAGCTGGTGAAGCATCAATCGGGTATCTGCAACTGCGTATATGCCTTTACTTCCTCCGGTTATACCGAATCCACCCAGGATCTGGTGTTTTCGGGCCACAGCATTGTGGCGGAGGATGGCACCATCCTGGCAGAAAATCAAGAGGAATTGCAGACAGATTATTTGCTGGTGCAGGATGCAGACTTTGGGCGCATCCGCTCTGAGCGGCGGAAGAACAAGAGTGTCCGGGATGCGGAAACCTTATTCGGACGGATTGAACCGGCGCGGATCGTGGACTGCTGTAATGCGCCCCTGCGTTCCGACGGCACGTTATACAAGCTGAGTAAGCTTCCTTTTGTGCCTGCGGACTTGCAATCCCGCAAGGAGCGGTGCAGCGCCATTTTCAATATGCAGGCAACGGGTCTTGCCCAAAGACTGAAAGTCGTGGGCGCCAATGCGGTGATCGGCGTTTCCGGTGGATTGGATTCTACCCTTGCCTTGTTGGTGGCGGTGGAGGCCATGGCGAAATTGGGTCGTCCTGCCGGGGATGTGTACGGCGTGACCATGCCCTGCTTCGGCACTTCCGACCGCACTTACCGCAATTCTCTGGAACTGATGAAGGCGCTGGGGATTACCACCAAGGAGATTCCCATTAAAGATGCGGTCAATATCCATTTCCGGGACATCGGTCATGATCCTGCGGTGTTTGATACCACCTACGAAAATGCCCAGGCGCGGGAACGTACCCAGATCCTGATGGATTATGCCGGCGAGGTGAAAGGTATCGTGGTGGGAACGGGCGATCTTAGCGAGTTGGCGTTGGGGTGGTGCACTTACAACGGTGACCATATGAGTATGTACGGCGTTAACGCGTCTGTCCCTAAGACCATGATTCGTTATCTGGTGGCAGCCATCGCGGAAAAACCCCGGTTTGCCGCTGCTCGGGCAGTGCTTATGGATGTTTTGGATACTCCCATCAGTCCGGAATTGCTGCCCCCGGATGCAGCGGGCAAGATATCCCAGCAGACGGAGGATCTGGTGGGGCCCTATGCCTTGCACGATTTCTTCCTGCACCATATGCTGCGGTTTGATTATTCTCCGAAAAAAATATATGCCTTGGCATGCCGGGCGTTTCGAGATGAATTTGATGCAGCCACTGTGAAAAAATGGTTGCAGGTGTTTTATCGCCGGTTCTTTACCCAGCAGTTTAAGCGCAGCTGTATGCCCGACGGGGTGAAGGTGGGCAATATCAGCCTCAGCCCCCGGGGGGATTGGCGGATGCCCAGCGATGCCACCGGCCGTATCTGGCTAGATGAGGTAGAAACATTATAGTATTAATAATGAGCGGACGGAAGTCCGCTCATTTTGTTATGATCGGTTGGATCTGCCTGCCCTCCAATGCGGCTTCCAGTGTTAGAGGTATCTTTGCAAAATCCGCAACCATACTGGTGGGCTTTTTCTCCGGATCGTCCTGCCCAAAGGGCACAAAATAATAGTGCTTCCGGTTCAAAAGCTTTCCGATATTCTCTGCCGCGCCAGCCAGGGCATCGTTGGTGGATACCGCCACGATCACCGGTCGCCCGTTCCGCAGATGGCTTTTTGCCGCCATGGTCACCGGTCCGTCGGCGATGCTGTGGGCAAGCTTTGCCAAGGTGTTTCCGGTGCAGGGGGCGATGACCAGCGCGTCCAGAAGCTTTTTGGGCCCGATGGGCTCTGCCTGTTCAATGGTGCAAATCACTTCCCGTCCGCAGATGGCTTCTGCGGTTTGTAAGTGCGCTTCATGGGTACCAAAGCGGCTGTCTGCGGCGCAGGCGATCCGGGAGAAAATGGGGATCACCGTGTGCTTTTCCGCCAGGGCTTTCATCATCGGGAAAACTTCATGATACGTACAGAAGGAGCCACACATGGCAAAGCCGATAACCATAGTCTACTCCTTTCGTATCAGGGCGATCAGCGTTCCGGCGATGAGCTTTCCGGAGCTCTCCGGGGCATCCTTGCCGGGTAACCCCCTCGCCCAGATCACGTCCTCACTGCCCAGTCCCAACCGGGAGGCAAGGTCGATCTTCAAGGCGTTTCCCGGACAGACGGGGAAGAGCATAGTAGGCACTGTGTTGAATACCACCCGATATTCCGTCAGATCCACCTGATTTAAGGCAAGCGCCCGGTAACCCAATGCTGAGAGCATACTGCGGTCTGCCTCTTTTCTGGCGCATACGGAGACCTTTGCTCCCAATTGCTGCAACAACCGCGCCAGACATTTGCCGATCCGCCCCCAGCCGATAATCAGTACAGGACACCCGTCCAGAATCACCGGTAGCTGGTCCAATGCCAGTTCCAATGCGCAATGGGCGGTGATCTGGGCATTCATGGCAAGATAGTAGGGGTCTTGCAGCAGATCCATGGTGGTATAATAGTCCAATTCCGGGCGGTCCAGATTGCCGCCGATCACCACGATATCTTTGGGCAGCAGAGTCAGTAATGTGCTGAGATTTCCGCCCCCCACGATGCCACCATCCGGCGCGAAACTGGGCACCGGCAGCAGCAGGTGGGTGACTTGTTGACTGGGTTCAGACAGCAGCGTAAAGCCCTCCTGTTTCAAGGCTTGAATGCAGTAGCTCATGGCAGGGGAGTACCCGGCGGCGTAAATGATACAATGATCCATAGCCATTCCTCCTTTCGTGACAGATTATGCTGCAAGGGGGTGGGTGGTGCTTGATTTTTGGGTGGTTTTTTGTATAATAATAATGAGGTGAGATGAATGCAGAGATTAGGCTTTATCCATGATATGATGGATGTAAAGGTTTTGATTTTATATGTAGCGGCGCGCTCCAACTATCCTATGACCTCCCAGGAGGTATATGAGTTGTGTTATCAGGATGAATGCCTGAGCTATTTTGATGTATGCACCGCCCTGCCCCAGATGGTGGAATCCGGTCATATCCGGCAGGTGGACGAGGAGCATTATGAAATCACGGAAAAAGGCAGGACAGATGGCAAGTTGACCGAAGATTCCATTGCCTTTACCGTCAAGCAGAAAGCGGAAAATGCCGTTGCCCGGTTCAACCGGCAGCTTCGCCGCAGTAGCTTCGTCAAGACCCAGATCATTCCCCGGGACAACGGCGATTTGTCTGTGGTCATGTCCCTGGATGATGAGATGGGAAATCTTATGACCATGGAACTGTTGGCGCCCAGTCGTCGGCAAGCACTGCGGCTGAGCAAACAGTTTGAAAAGAAGGCAGAACTTCTTTATAATATTACCATGTCAGAGCTTCTGGATAATGAAGAATCGGAGGATTGACCTTGCCCCTTAGGTAAAATCGTGGTATAGTATAAGTACACCGGTATACCGGAAAAGAAAGGAGCGACCGCATATGAAGTTTCAGTACAGTGAGAAGAAAGTCAAGCTGCCCGGCAATGTCCATGCTTATGCCGAGAAGAAGGTAATGAAGCTGGCACGGTTCTTTGAGGAGGATGCGGAAGCACTTGTGGTATTTTCTGTGGAGAAGAACCGTAACAATGTAGAACTTACGGTCCATGGCGCCGGTACTTGGTTCCGGGCCAGTGAGTCCACTTCCGATATGTTCGCTTCCATTGATGCAGCGGTGGGTACTATCGAAGGCCAGATTCGCAAAAATAAGACCCGCTTGGCACGCCGTCTGCGGCAGGATGCTTTTATCCGCTCGGCTGAGGAAACCTCCTTTATCCAGGAGGAACCGGAGGAAGAGCTGAACATCGTTCGGATTAAGCAGTTTTACTTCAAACCCATGACCCGGGAAGAGGCGGTCATGCAGATGAACCTCCTGGAACATAATTTCTTTGCTTTCCGGGATGAGGATAACGGTGGCAGCTTTGCGGTGGTCTACCGCAGAAATGACGGCGGTTACGGCTTAATTGATGATGCAGAATAACGGAAAAACCTTTGCTTTTGGCGGCTCAAATGAGCCGCCAAAAATATTTCCGAAAAAATGAAAATTGTGCTTGACAAAAGGGGGAGGCTTTGGTAATATACTCTGGCGCCTTGGCGCGGAACCATTGGCACTGCAAAAGAATTTTGTAAAAAGAAGAAAAAACTTCTTGACAAATGACATGTGTTGTGCTAGAATGAACAGGCTTCACCGCTGGATGTGCGGTTGAGCGAATGTACCTTGTAAATTGAATAACGCAAAGACGAACAAGTAACACCTTGGACAATTGATAAAAATGGAATTGTTTAAGCGTTTTAGAACGAAAAACA